>JAIFKX010000048.1 GCA_020049335.1 Paludibacter sp.
TAATAATTGACCCCTAACCCCTAAAGGGGAATTAAAAACCAATTATTCAATTATAATCAAAAAAATAACTTTTAAAATATACGCTTATACTTAAATTCCCCTGTTTTCGCACTCCCCTTTAGGGGTCAGGGGGTTATTTTTTCCTATTTTGAGCCTCTTGTCGGATTCGAACCAACGACCCCGAGATTACAAATCACGTGCTCTGGCCAACTGAGCTAAAGAGGCAATTGCTTGTATCATAGATACTTTAGCCGTTTAAAAAGCCGTTTAAATATTGCTATTCAAACGGCTTGCAAATGTACGAAATTATTTCGGACTACAAAACATTTATCTTATTATTTTATTTCTTTGGTGCTTTTTCCTTGTATTTCTTTATTTGTCGCTCGAGCGCATCAATGGTAAGATCAACAGCCTCTTCGAAAGTATCGCAGGTTTTAGATGCAAAAAAATCAACATTGGGAGCTGCAATTTTTATTTCGGCTTCCTTGTTAGTTGCAGTTTCTGGCCGTATGACTTTTAAATATACTTCAATATTACTAATTTCGTCAAAAAATTTTTCTAATTTTGATACTTTCTTTGTAATGTAAGACTCAAGCGTTGCTGTTGCATCAAAATTGATGGATTGGATTCTCAGTTTCATAAATACCTCCTTTTTTAGTTAGCCCTTGGATGGGCATGATTATATATATTGTGTAATTCGTCGAAGCTGGTATGTGTATACACCTGCGTAGCTGCAAGGCTACTGTGGCCTAACAACTCTTTTACTGAATTAATATCAGCTCCGTTGTTTAATAATGCTGTTGCAAATGTGTGTCGCAGAACGTGTGGACTATTCTTTTTCAAACTGCTCACCTCCGACATGCTGTTGTGAACAAGTGAGTATACATATTTCGGATAAACTTTCTTTCCACTAGTAAGCAGAAAAAGAAAATTGTCGATTTTCTGAATAGAACTATCTCTGATATTCATAAATTCCCGTAGCCGTATACAAAAGTCATCACTCAGTGGAATAATGCGCTGTTTGTTACGTTTGCCAGTAACTTTTATGCTTTTATTCGAAAAATCAATATCAATATCCTTAAGCCCAATGAGTTCCGAAAGACGGATGCCAGTGAGGTAGAATAATTCTAATATTGTGTGTTTTTGCAGCGATTCAAAGTTATTGCTCAGAAATGTATCATCGAGTACATTTTCCATTTCGTTTTGTTTAAAAAACGCAGGAAGTGGCTTGTTTGTTTTGGGTAAAACGATTTTTAACGTCGGATTTTTATCGGTTAAATTACGAACTAACAAAAAATGCCAAAATGATCGAAGTGTGGATATTTTCCGAGAAATAGTTCGAGCGTTCGATTTTTGATTCATTAGAGCCAATATCCACTGTTGAATAATGGTATCAGAAACAGTTGCGGGATTAAATGTATCTAGCTCACAATCACAAAATTCGACGAATTGCAGCAAGTCGTTTTTGTACGACAAAACAGTATGATCAGAGTAGTTCTTCTCATACTGTATATATTGCAGAAATTCGTTTATCATAGTGCTACTTGTATTGTGCAACGAAAATAGCGTAAATTTATCGGAATTGCAAATGATTTCTAATAAATATTTTATTTCAACTAAAAAAACCATTGTAAGTACCTTAATCTTACAATGGTTTTTCTGTTAACTAAACGGCGACTTTCTTTCTACACCAACTCAATATAAGTTGACTTCGACGCCTTGCTGCCATCGGCATTGCGAACAAACAAATAGCAGCACTTCACATCAGCAGCTTTAATTCCAGGGTAACGACCCATTGGCAACCAATAGTTTGCTGTAGTCAATCACAGGTTCTGCCTCACTTTTATCAATGGCAGCAGGCAGATTTGCAGCCACGAAGAGGTTATAGCCCGACTTGCCGGATTCCTTATCAGGAAAACCTTCGTCGGTAGCACCTCCAAAAGATTGATACTCGTCCGCGACCAGTTTAAAACAAGCTCGCTGCAATTGCTGAGCAGGAGTATTTGCGTCCCGCGGATTGAACGCTTTACTACGGATCTCATTTTGCCCGTCCCGTGAGGAAGTTACAAAATTGGCCATCGATCCTGTCATTTGGCCTGTCATGGGGTTTTGGCTGAAAGCCATAAGCATTGGTGTTAATCGTTGTAACTCTAAAGCTAAGTGCTTTTTAAGTAGCGATTTACAGTGCAAAGATCCCACTTCTATTGCAGCCAATCATTTACCTAATTTCGATACCTAATTTCAGACAGGTATTTTTTTTGCACAAAAAAAGCGCTAAATGCTTTTTTACAGTCATTTAGCGTTCGAATTATTTTTATTTTTTTTGAAAATATTTTTCTTAATCCGAAGTTAGGTTTGGTATTAAAGTAATTGGAAAAATTAAATTACGTATTTAATACTAAGAATTATTTTTAACGCAAAGATGCTAAGAGGCAAAGCCGCAACATATTTATTTAATCATAGCATCTTACTAGCTTTGCGTACTTTGCGTTCAAAATAGTATATTATATTTACTCAATTAATTTCTACTTAAAACAATATTCATTTGCCGTACGCTTCAAATCGTCGAATGTTTTCAGGTATAAATCAGGATTTTTGTCCTTTGCTTGCGAAAGCAAGGTGCTATAGGCTTTTAAATCTTCGCCTAAAAACTCACCAAATGCATCCATTAATTCCTATTTATTGGTGGCGGGTTGTCCGTCGGCATTGGCAAACATTTTACTATCATACATTGCCGAAAGAATTTTTACAACATCGGTTTAGCGCTTGGAAGCAATTTTGAAAGTTACTTGCTGCTTTTTCCCCACTTTCTTCGTATCATTTTTTTGCGCACCCTGACTTATATTTTTCCAACGTTCAAGTTCTAATTTACAGAGTTTTTCGAAGTGTGGGTAATGTTCTCTACTATATTTGTACTTGCTATCGTCAGATGAATCCCACGTCACATAGAACGCTTCGTACACATCATACTGCTTTTGCCATTGCATGAAATCATACAAACGGTCGTTTACCAAATTATATTTTTCATCGGATGTTAAGACCGTGTTTTCAAGTTCGGCTTTTAGCTTTTTAAAATCAAAACGAGGGTCAAAAGTGAAGGTTGCATTATCACTTTCTGCACTTTCTTCAACTGTTTTATCTTTTTTAATTTCATCCAAATACTTATAAAGAGGTATGTATGCTTCACTCGAATCCAATTTATCGCAATAATAATTGAAAAACTCAAAAGCTTCGTTCATTGTTTTCCAAAGCATCAGTAAAAACTCAATTTCAAAATCCCTGTCAATAATAGCACCGGGCACATGTGATTGTTTATCTACATACCTGCATGCCTCATCAAATACATTTTTCAGATAGGCTTTAATAAAATTTTTGTCATCAAACTTCAATAAATTACTTCTCAATTCATTCTCAAAGTTACCATACATCTTTTCGAATTGCTCCGTCGAGAACTGTTCTTTTAATTCATGAACTTCGGTTGGTGTTAAATCAATTTCTTGCAAATAAATACGATTAAATGCTTTATCAGCTTCAAGTACAAAATCTCTGTAAGCAATGGCGCTTTTTTCCCCATAAATAATTGGGTTATATTTCTAAAATCTTTATTGTTTGTTCTTTACTCTTTTCTCTAATTTCAACACCACCGGCCAATGGTCCGACACTTTCTTGCTCTTAAATGCCTTATACACTTCCCATCCTCCTACGTACGACCGAAGATTTTCTGTTACCACAAACCTATCGTAAGCACAAGCATTTTTGGCCAGGTTGGTATCGGCATTGTCGGGCACTACCCAGTAGTAAGGCGATTTATGTATGGCAAGAGCCTGTAATTCACTAGGCGAAGCATACGAACACGAGGCATTAAAATCGCCACAGAAGATTATCCTTTTGGCATTTTTAAAATGTGTTGGTATCCACTTCGCCACTTTTGCCAATGCTGCTATTTCTTCAACCGCTTGTTTGGGTGCTGTGTGTATAGTACAAACCACAAAAGTCAAACTATCGGCTTTGCGGGTAAACGAAGCCACGTAAGGCTCCCGCTGAAAATCATCAGTCACATCCGGATACAAGGCTGATTCGGTTAACGAAACCGTTTTACTATCGTAATAAAAAGCATATTGCTCAGCACTTTTAATATCATCGGGTTCACGTCCTGTTCGCTCACTGCAACTCAGCTTATAGCGAGCACCGTTAGAATTTACCACTTTCAGAAATGCGGTAGCGGTGCGGTTGCTTATATCCGAAATTTCCTGCACTGCCACTATATCAAACTGCCGTACTATCATTGCAAGCGTATCCACTACATCCGTTTTTGCCATTTTGCTTTGCCCAAAATTCTGGATATTAAAAGTAGCGATTTCGAAGGATTGGGCATGCAAAGCTGTGAATGTGAACAACACACAGATAATAGTTAGAATAATTGCTTTGTAGAATGTTTTCATTGAGAATGATTTTCTATTTTATGGTCGCGAACTCGAAATCGTCCAGTTTGAGTTTTTGAATTTAATTTGCAAATAATTACTAACTTTTTTAGAATTCACTCTGTAGCCTACGGCTATAATTGCATCGAGATTGTAAAATTTTGTTTTATATTTTTACCCATCGCTTGCAGTTGCCGAGAATTCCTCGGTAACTGAATCCGCCTCCAACTCACCACTGTTAAAGATATTTTTCAAATGTAACGATACATTATCCGTACTGCAATCAAATAGCTGTGCAATAGCTTATACTTGTAAATTTCTGTAGCGTATAATTATAAATTTCAATCACAACTGCAAATTAACAAAAAAAAGACAGCATTTTCATACTGTCTTTTAAAATTATATCAACTTTTCTCTTAAAAAGATATTTTTACAAATACCCGATTTAGCTTACCATTCTTTTCAATGCTTTTAACGCTGATTTTTAGTTTATCGCCACCGGGCTTGTGAAACACATTGCAATGAACAAGTTTTACAAAACCAAGCTCTGTCGAACCTTTAAAGACTTTAATTGCCTTTTCGTCATGGGAGTTTTTTCTGTCAGGTTTCCATTGCAATAAATCACCTTCCGAGATTATATCTACCGGAGGGGTTGAGTGCGATAATCCACATATTTCACTTATAAAACTTAACCCTTTTATAGGGTTGTAATCTGCCAAAAACTCGAAGTTGTCTGTAGCAAGTAAGCCCTGAGTATGAGCAAGTAGATAATACTTATTGTCTTTATTTATCGGGTCAATTGACCAAAAATCCAGGTATTTTTGTGAATCTGGTCTTTCTGTTTTAATCAATCGCTTCCCAAAAATATCCAATACATTATCTGTATATGTCTTGTTAGTGTCCGGAAAATCAACATAAGGAGTAAATCCGTCCTTCTCTGCTTCAAGTACACCCTTTTCGATATACGAAAAAGTAATGCCCGTATTCGAATTGCGTTTGATTACTCCAACACGTTTCCGACTACTACCTTTCCCTCTTCTCCACGCTAAGTATATGTTTCCTATTGCTTTCACAGAAGTATCTCGTTTAATTTTTGGAAGCGCAAAGATTAGGAACTAATTTTAAAATGCGAATAGTGGCATTTCTATTCGCATTCATTTTTCATTTTTTTGGAATTGCTTGTTCAATTATTTTTTACCTCAACTATCAGCTTTTCAACCCAGTTATTAAATCGGGGGCATTTTTCAAGCATTGTGTTTATACCTACTTCCAAGGCAATCATATTCCCTTCAAATACTTTTTCATAACTTCCCATTATACTTATAAGACGTTTGGATGGCGAAAATTCGGGTCTTGAATTAATATCTTCAGGATTTTGATATTCTGCTATTACACTAGTAGTCTCGGAAATAATATCTCCATCATAAAGGTTCTCAAAACCCACACTAGAAGAAAAAAGCAAAGCTTCAAATTCGTGCTTCTGAATATAGGGCAAGAAGTTCGGAAAATTTATGTCTGTTGCAATTGCTCTTTCTAAACATGTTATTCGTTCATCTACATTACTTTTGCTTTGGCAAGTTAAATAATCAGGAATGGAAGTTGGTATTCTGAAATAGTCTACAAAAGTGCTGATAACAACATCTGTCTCACGAATTCTCTTAAGAACATCATTTTTCAAATGTTGATAGTTTACAAAACCACCCTTTGAAGTGTTGCTTGTGGCAATTTTTATAGGAACTACCGAAAGTATATCTTTTGTTCTGAAATAAGGTGCTAAAACCTGATTGACAAATTCTTCTTCTGTTTGACCTTCAACAATGATAATCAGTCTTTTCATGGGCGACCTCCTATCACATTTTTATTCCACAAATCACTGATGCTATAATCAGTTAACCAGTCTTTGAGCGTTTCGCTACTTTGACGATGAAAAACCGATTGTCCATCTTCACGGTCAACGGTAATAATATCTTCAGGCTCAAAGTTATCTACCAGATTAACCGACTGAGTAGAAATAATTATCTGTGTATTTACAGAAGCTTTTTTGATTAATCCGGCCAGTTTATTGATTGCAAATGGATGCAAGCCCAACTCAGGTTCATCTATAATAATTACCTGAGGCGCTTCGGGCTGAAGCAACAAAGTAGCAAGTGCAATAAAACGCAATGTTCCATCCGACAGATGTTTGGCATTAAAATAAGCATCTGATCCTTTTTCTTTCCATTCCAAACGAATAACATCAGCATTAATTCGGTCAGGTTTTAAATCAAACCTCTCAAAGTATGGTGCAACCGAACGAATAACCATTTCTATACGTTTGAAGTCTTTTGGGTTTGTGTGCTGTAAAGCATATAGATAAGAGGCTAAGTTTGCACCATCTTCCCGCAAAAACTGATTGTCGGAGATATTACAAGTTTGTTTTATTTTTGCTGTTTTGCTGGTGTCATGAAAATGGAATACTTTAAAAGATGTCATGTATTTTTGTACATATCCATATCTCGTAAATTGTTTTGAGCTCAAAATACTTTCAATATATCCATTGCCAAGGTCTTCTCTATCCCAACCTTTGTTATAATAATCACGGTAAAACTGAGTTCCTTCTACATAATAATACAAATTACTTTCCTGGTTCGGATTTAATTGAAAATAATAACGGTTTGTATTATCAAACTCAATAATTCCTTTTAAAAATTCAGATTGTTTCAACCCGAAATATAATACATTATCTGCACCAGCTTCTTCTGCAACATAGTTTTGAAGATTCCGTTCATACATATTCTTCAACAACTTAAAGAACCCGATAAAATTACTTTTACCGACGCCATTTGCACCTATCAGGATATTAATCGGCTTTAGTTCCAGATTCATTTCCCTAATAGACTTGAAGTTCTCTA
Source organism: Paludibacter sp. (assembly GCA_020049335.1). Classification (GTDB taxonomy): domain Bacteria; phylum Bacteroidota; class Bacteroidia; order Bacteroidales; family Paludibacteraceae; genus Paludibacter. Next base: position 7,313 of record JAIFKX010000048.1, read on the forward strand.
TTTCAATGCGGTTAATCATTTGTTTCAATTTTAATTGCAAATATAGTGTTTATTGGTAAAACTTGTATCAATTATCATTTTACTCGACTAATTAAATTATTTACTTTCAACTATAATATTTTCACGGATAAACGCTCGGCTTTACCGTTGGTCGCTGAACGTTGGTTGCCGCTTATTTTACCAAGAATTGAAAATCGACGAAGTCAAATCCCCGCATGGTGGCATTTGATAACAAAGATAATAAATGATTTTTTAAATATTCAATATAAAAGCAAAACAGAACAACTAATTAATCAAAAACGTTATCTTTGCATAAAATTCGACGAATGGGACAACTCGACTACATAAAAGAAATAGCAAAATATGGTCTGGAAAACGATCAGGATAGACTATTGTCTGTTGTGAACGATTTGATTGAGTATTCCAAGAAAACCAAAAAAGTGAACTTTGCCATTCAGCTTCAATCCATTTTAAAGGAATCAATCCGGCAGCAAAGTACCAACAGCCTTACAAAAGTAGGATCTGACACCTATTATGACAGGATGGAAGACAAAGAGGTTTCGGACTTGATTCTTGAGAAAATCACCTCAGATTATCGATTGGAAAACATTGTCGCTGATAATGAGGTAATGGCTGAGTTAGTAGCCTTTATCGAAGAACACCGAAAGATTGATGTGTTGCAACGATTTGATTTGCCGGTTGCTAATAAATTACTATTACACGGTCATTCAGGCTGTGGAAAAACATTAGCTTCGTACGTGGTAGCTGGCGAACTGCACAAAATGATGATTGTTATCAATATAGGTGCAATTGTATCGTCTAAACTTGGCGAAACAAGTAAAAATCTGGCTAAAATTTTCAGGAAAGCAGCCGTAGAAGATTGTATTATTTTTCTAGATGAATTTGATAGTCTGGGCAAAGTACGTGACTATAGTCAGGACCACGGCGAAATGAAGCGTGTAGTTAATACCATTCTGCAACTTTTCGATTACTTGCCTCAAAGTAGCATTGTTATTGCCGCTACCAATCAACGGGATATGCTGGACGATGCCCTATTGCGCAGATTTGACAATATAATTGAATTCTCGTTACCAAGAGAAAAGGAAATCAAAGAACTGATTAATCTTACTCTTAAAAACGGTCGTTTTGTATTCGACAATAAAACTTCGGCCAATAAGATTGCCAAAGAGGCTTTAGGACTTTCTTATTACAGCATTCAGAAAACCCTGATTACCGCTATCAAACGAAGTCTTTTCGCACAGGAAACGCCAGAGAATATGCTTTCAGCTAAAATTAGCACTGCTATATGGAAACAACTTATCGAAGTAGAGAAAAAGGCTCTTGCCCGATAATTTTAAGCCTCCAATACTGCTTCTGCACTAGAATCAACCATTACTTCCAGTTCATTAATCAGCACCAGTTCATCATACAACCGACCCGTATGAAGTTTAAAATTCTCCTCAATATTGATAACCAACGAGAATGGATATTCGGTTGGGTAGTGTGTCAAATCTGACTGCAACAACTGAGCCGTCAATCTGCTTTGTACTGCTAGTTTTAGTGTACAGTTCTCTTCGGTTAGATTCTTAACATCAATCAGGAAATCCATTTTCTGACAATTAGAATATGGAACAGGTTTGGACTTATATCTCCCGCTTTGCGACCAATTTAGTTTGGCTTTTATCAAAGAATTGTATTCCGCTTTCGGAGCATTTATTTGATCTCCACTTTGATCTCTAAAAAACCCAAAGGCCATGTGAATGGGATTATACGACAACTGATTATGCTGGATGGGTTTAAAACTAAAGCAAAGCGTTGCACTGCATTTCAGAATACCTTGGCTTCGACCCAATGCTTCTTCAATCAGATATTGTGGGAAACGAACCGGATAAATTTTCATTTTATCATTTTCAATTGTATCTTCTAAAATCAGCGTAGGACTCCCTTCCGAGGAAAATAAGCTACGTTCAGCACTCACAAAACCATTGCCAGCTATTCGGTGAATAATTTTATCAAACTCTTTTCCAGTTTTAATATTATCGAATGATGCTCCATTTACAATTAGCGCCTTTATTGTTTGCATTCTCAAATCAGGATATTTCCCTTTGATTTTGGCAGCAACATTGGCTGTAAGAGGTGCAGCATAACTGGTTCCACATTCTTTGATAAAACCGTGTGCCGGGTTAGCCGATAAAATATGCATGGCTGAATCATCACCATAGTCTAAATAACCTCGATGTTCAATTATGTCACCACTACAATCAATTACATCTGGTTTAAAATACCGACTGTTCGATTTTTTGCCACTTAGCACTAAACTTAAATCCACGTGCCCTTTTCGGGTAAATAGTGCAGGATATTCCCTACCAAGTGAACAACCATAAAAAGCACCTGTTCTCAAATTTTCGGCAGCACCTCCAATGGTTACGTTGTTCAAACTATCGGAAGGTGTGGACAAGTTAGTGTGTGGATTTTCAAAATAATGTAAATCATACGTTCTATTTTCGTTGACTGCATTATCATTGTTGCCCGTACAGATAAAAACCAAACTATCTGTTTCGTATGCAAACTTATCCAGTAAATAGGTGTAAGACGAAAATGCTTCGTTCATTGCTTTAGGAGCATTATAGCAGGTTGTCAAAACAAATATTGATAACTCCGGATATTTAGCTTTTGCTGCATATAGCATTTGAATAATTTTGGTTTCCGACAAATAGCCGCTACCTGTATTCGATAGTTTAAGTGAAATTAATTTTGCATCTGCCCTTACCTCTCCATTAAATTCATTCAGATGATTCTCTCTGCCCAAAGCAGCTAATGCAGCGACCCCTGTGCCATGACCATGCAAATGCCTGCCACCAGCAACATCAACTAATGGATTACCCGCAAGGGTAAATGAAGTATCTTGCAAAGTAATAGTGGATATTGGCGTATCCATACTGATACCTGTATCTAATATGCCAATCAAAGGTAAATCTTAATCCGCATTCGAAATACGGAAACCATAATCCCATTTTGCAACATTAAAAGCTGATGGTCGTATTACCGAAGATAAGGAACAAGTGATGCTTTCTACAATATCAAAATTATCTGCTATTTGTTGAACTACCACAGCTGTTACCCCGAACAACTCAATTCTGTTATTCTCTCTGTCAATAGCATAGTTGACATTGTTTTCTTTCAGAAACACTTCCATTGCATTCAGTAAAGTTACCTGAATTTTGAAGTCGAGTGGTAAATCTATAGTGTTTAACACTACCACTTCCCCAGTTTGCTGAATATCAAAACGAAGTATATCCGACGTAGTAAGCAGTTTAAAGCTATCTATAAAAGTGATTTTATTCGAAAAACTTGCTCGTTCATCGTGCTGCAACCATCTCCTGGAAAACTTCAACACACTTTCAGTAAAATACTTGAATTTTTCTTTGTCGATGACTGCAAATAAAACTTCCTTGCCAAAATTGCTAACTGATACCGCCTCCAACCCAAACTCATTAAACCATTGTGTAAAGAAATCGCTTAATATAAATTGATCGAGAAACGATATTCGGATAAATTCAATATTAGCTGGTACACGTATGGAGGTATCCCTATTCGTTTGCCTTTCACGTCTATCTACTACAAACTGACTGTAATTCATCGCCAACCGCTGTGCCATAGGGACATAATTGGGCACAACAAGTTCTTCGTCCTCTTCTTTCTTGCCTGGCCCATAATTAAATTTTACTGGCACGACTTCTTTTAATTGTCTATTTCCTAATAGTCTGAGGTGGTTGAGTTTGGGCATGGATAAAATTGTTTAATTCTAATAAAAAAATTGAAAATTTGATTGTTTAAAGTCTTCCAATATCTGACCACATTATTCGAAAATCAGGTGCTAGATAATCATCAAATCTTTTTCCTAAGTATTTGTATAATTCTTCGTGAATTGAATACTTTTTATTTAAATTTGAATGGGTAAATTCTCTACATATAAATTTATACTCAACATCATTATAGGAATAATTAATTTCAAAAACACTTAATTCTTTGTTTTTTTCTTCTTTATATTTAGAATAAAGTGAGTGATCAATGTTTTTTGTGAAAATCATATTTGGTTTAGTATTTACACTATCGATTCTTTTGAAATGATGAATTTCTATTGCTGTTTCTCCATTATCATAAGCCATTAAATTTACAGCTAATAAATCAACTCCATTCCAAAAAGAAATTTTTGATTTAAGACTTGGAAAGGCATAATACATAAAAGCATCAAATAAATCAGGCAACAAGGAAAATACAACTTGCATCTTTTTATAAAGATAATTGATATATAAATCCCCTTTTTGTTTTGGATCTATTGGATAAAGCCTACTAATTTCATTGAATTCATTATTGGTCAGATATTTAACGCAATGGTACAAGGTGCTTATATTAGTTTGTCCTCTTGAATAAACGGGTAAATTACTCATTTGAATTTGCGAAAGATATTTAGTTTCCAAAAAATTATTTAATGAGTTTAAATCAACCTCAGTTGTATAATCAATATGCCAACTGCTATACTTATCTTTAAGAGTGTCAAAAACATACTCTATGGCAATTTCAGGTGAAAGATACAGAAACCTTTTATTTTCTATTACATCAACAATCTTCCTATTAATATGCTCCATAACAATATCATTGGAGTTATCAATTATTGGATTTGCTGATTCGTCAGAAGCTGCAGACAAAAAGTTTTTTGAAAAAGGAAAATCAAATAAATTTGAAGAGTTTAAATCAATTCTTTTTATAATTAAATCAATCTCACCTAATGGTAATTTATACAATGCATAAGATAATGAAGTGTCCGTGAAATCTCCAATTGCAATTCCCATTTTCCACATTTGTGGATAATAAAATCTTTTTAAGAAATAAAAATCATTATCTAATAGGTAATTAAATCGATCAATAAACTTTTGAATTCTAATAATATCTTCACTACATAGTCTCGCAAAGTCGAAATTCCTTATTAAATTTAATATTTGTTCTTTCTTTTTAATTGAATCATCGACATTATTATCTTCGAAAAAAATGCCATTATTTTTAATTGCAAAGAAATTTTGCCATTTTGATATACTTTGATTAACATTTGACTTGTCTACATATTCATTTAACTCAAAATTGATTGTAGCATTTTTCTTAATTTGCTCTAAATTAAGGCTTTCAAGATATGACTTTGAAAGATATTTCCAGTAAGATTTATTGTTTTCAATATCAACTACAAATAAAATCACACAATTCAATCTATTTTTGAGTGCGTAATACAATACTTTAGTATCACAAAGAAACTTTGATTTACTCCTTGAAGTTTTTGCATTATATGTTTTAATCTGAACCTCAATTCTTGCTTCGAATCTTGAATTATTTAATATATCAAAGGTTCCATCAATATCAGGATTTTTATCTTCAATTTTAAAATTTGTTTTTATACCTTCTATACAAAACAACTGTTCTAACCACCTAACACTAATATTTTCTTTCAGACTATTTGAAGTTTGATAGTTAGCATACACAGAATCTGGGAATTTATTATTCATAACTTCCTAAAATAAGAATGTAAATAACTCCATCATTTCTCCCCCTCCACTATCTTAATCTCCTCTTCTGTCAACCCATACAACTCATAAACCAATTGGTCGATTTCGGTTTCGAGGGCGGTTGTGTCGGCTGTAGGGTCTTGTTTCTTAATATTTTCAATATTTAATGCCAATAAACTTAATTTTGATTCTTCGAGATTTTTCGCATTGGGAATTGGAGCATTATTTAACACTTTGGATGAATAGGAATAATAACCCCCAGCTTTTAATGAAGCCTTAGATTGTAAATAATACTTAAAAAGTGAAGAATTGAGAAGTGCAAGTATTGAATATATATTAAAACTAGCTTTATCGATTGTTATGGCGAATACCCTTGCGCAACTAAACCCAGCTTTTGAATTATCAACGCAAAATTTATGATTTTTCACTTCGCCAGGGCTCACTATTTTAGCTCTTTGAAATATTTGTTTCTGACCAAATCGAGTCAGTTTGAACCAAGAATTTACATCATTTAAAATCTTTCGACTGTCCATTCTATCGGATAATAAACCCTTATTTTTTACAAGATAATCATACCCTTTTGGAAATTGCATTTTTAGTTCGTTCTCGGAAAGTAAAACTGTTTTCCCTTCATCAACTTTGTACGGATAGATAACATATTTAGAAGGAATTTTACAATTATATTTATCGCAGTCCTGAGCTCTTATTATCGGCAATAGTAATTCTGGCTCAATATCAATACGAGTGATTTCTTTTGAATCAAACATTAATATTTTATCTAATCCTGTAAAAAGACCAGCCCAACAGTTTCCAATTGATTTAAGCTTAGGAAAAGTCTCTAATTTTTGTATTAGATCTATTCCTTTAACGTTCTTTAAAATCCAGCTATCTGAACTTAAATTTTGTATTTTGATTAAATCAAATATTGCTGTATCGTTAAATGACAGCATATTGCTTTTATCAATAAAACTATATTTGAAGTCCTGAGGCATTGAATTTCTAAAAATAAATATACTAACATACGTAAGAGCTTCGTCAAATACAGGTGCATCGCCAAAATCAATTACTTTCAATAATTGATAGTGATTTAATAAAAAATTCCTAGCGGCTTCACCATATTCAGTTGTCAAGAATTGATTAGATGTTATATAAACTGTGAAACCATTATTGTTTGAAATAACTTTAGACAATTCAATAAACAATATTGAAATATCAATTCTTTTTAACCCTACACTATAGCTTTTTTTATAATAATCAATTTCTTGATAGGGCAATTCTTGAACTCTTATATACGGCGGATTCCCAATCACCACATCAAAACCAATAAAGTCC
>JAIFKX010000300.1 GCA_020049335.1 Paludibacter sp.
ATCTAACCGGATATTGGTATGAATCTGATCTTTTACCTTTTCAATTAAGTTTGTCTTAATCTTACTATAAAAAATCTTATCGGCTTCGCTCGTAGCACCAACGAAATTATAGCCACAGTTGGATGTATGCCCCAAACCCATTTTTTTCTGTGGCGTGCCCCTTCAGAACGGGCTGGAGTTTATCCCGAAAATATGAGGGACTCTTGTACCGCCAAAATACGGCGCCACTCCGCTTCTATCCCTCACGCAGCGCAGTGCGATGGCTAATGCGTTGATTAGCACTGGGACGATTGTAGCTATTAATTTATTCGACCGCTTACCTATTCGGTTTAAACCTGTATAGGCAGCATAAAAAAACAGGAGGAATAAATTCCTCCTATTTTAAAACATTTTAAAGTGCAGAGGCAGTGACAAGGACTACATCAACACTAATTCTTCTGCAAAAGTATATCAAATTTTGATATATACAATAAGAGGAAAAGAATAAACCTAACAATTATCAAACATTAACGAAATCGCATAAGATATCAACAAGCTTTTCATCCTCATTTTTAATCGCTTCTATCAATTCTGTAACATCCAACAACAACTTATCTTGTTCAACAAAAGGTAATTGATTATGCAAATAATTTATCAATCTGATACCAGAATACAATTTAAATTGATTATCGTTGTTGATTGTTATCGCTGGTCCATTTTTTATTGATTTTTCAAACCTATGGTCAAATAGTATATTGTTGTGTGAACAAATATTTCTTATTGTTACAATTCTTGTCAAGTAATTACCTAAAACAGTAAACCATCTAACATTTAATGATTGAGAAATAGCTACTTTTAGTTTTTCCTCTTTAAGTGAATTAAACAAGAGTAGAGCATCACCAAAAGTAAAATACTCGATTAGTTTCCAAGCTGGAACGTAATCATGCTTAGGATATTTTATGTGGTGGATTCCAATAGGGCTATGAACCTTGAATTTTTCATCGTAATTATTTTTTATTCTTTGAATGAAATATGAATCTACGTTTTTATATTTAATATACCAACATGGGTCATCCTTGTAATGTAAGGAACACAAATAAATAATTTTTGTTTTAAAACTAATTTCAATTTTTTGAATATATCTTAATACAATATTTCTTAGTTCATAATCAAAGTCATATAAATTTAAAGCATTGCATAGCGTATAGCCTTTTTTAAAGTCGTGCGTTCTATTTAATTTATTTGGATAAACTTTTTCAAAAGGAAATAGATAAAAACCTAATCGATAATACAAGCTGCTCATCGAGTGAGGTGGCTTTTTTTATTTCATATTTCTCAATTTCAATCATTTTATAGAAATTGTTATATTTATAAAAATACTATTCTTCTAACTCAAACCCACCTTTCAGAATAAAATCTTCCAATAAGTTTTGTGCCTTGATATTTACCCGATATACTGGGATTGGTTCATGCAGTATATTCTGAAAGTAATCTTTTGCTTTCTCTTTATCTACCGTTTTCTTCAAATCGTCCAATCGCCCATATTCATTGATTGTACCTTCAGTTAATCCCGCATTCATCATATTACGGAGCTTCGTTTCATCCAATCCCAACACCAACGAAACACGTTTTATCTGGTCATTCTTGGCGTTGTAATGGTATTCAGTTATGTAATCACGAAAAGTTTTGTTTGCTTCGAGTGCTACATCTCCGTTTTGGACATCGTGCAGGAATATGTTGGCATATTTCTGTTCTTCCTGCGTGAGACTGGCAAATGATTTGTGCAGTTCGTCCAATGTAGCTTGTTTCTGCTCTTTGTCCAAATCACCAGTTTCGAGCGATTTTAAAAATTTCTCGAAACGTGAGTTCATGTAGTCGGCATTGATAATGCCTGTGTCTATCTCGGTTAAATAGCCATCTATTTCGAATGGTACTTCTTCGGGTGTAGTGCCACCACCACCTCCGCCACCTGTACCACCTGCGCCAAATACTTCTTTGTAACGTAGTGCTAATATCAAGTAGTTTGTATGGTCTGTGTTTACTTCGATAATGGTAGTGTTGGCATTGTCTGGCATAGGTACAGCTTGCAAATCTGCATCAGCGAGTGGCAAATCCTCACCTGCTTGGGCAACAAATTCATAAGTTTGTTGATTCCAATTGAAGCCTTGTATTTTTGCTGCTTCTAAGTGGTTGTTGAATTCTTTGAATAGTTTGGTAAAGCGACCACGCTCTGAAAGATCGTCGGGGATTTTCTCGAAATTGGCTACATCTGCCCGGGCGAATAGTTCTGCAATTTCGTCGTGAATGGCATTCATGCGAGTTAGGTTGTAATCTAAATGATCCACAAATAACCCCAGTGGTTTATCGCCCGAATAGAGTTTTATGGCTGCTTCTATATTGCGCTCCATGGTATGCGGAAAACGATAATAACGGATAGTGCCAAAAGGTTTTTCGGGACCAAAAAGGCGGTTGGTACGCGAAAATGCTTGAATGATATTTTCGTACCTGAGCACTTTATCCATATAGAGCGTGTTGATATACTTGGAGTCGAAACCTGTGAGCATTTGGTCGACAACAATCAGTATATCTAATTGTTTTTCGGGTGTAAGGTGTATGCGTTTATAAGGTTCTTTATGTGCCAAACGTGCTGCAATGTCTTTTTTGAATTTGGCATGTGTGCCCATGCTAAAATCCTGTTCGTATCGGTTGTTGTAGTCCTGAATAATTTCAACAAGTCCTTCTTCTTTGACCGTGACATCGCCATTGTTGTCGATTGTGGAGTCAAAAAGTGCCGTGATTTTTAAATTGGGATTTTCTTGTTTGAAAAGCTGATAATATTCAATAGCTTCGGGTATGCTGCTGGTGGCAAAAATAGCATGGTATTTACTGCCATGACTTAACCTTGTCCAGTTTTCGAGAATATCTTGGACAACTTTATTTTGGTGTACGTCACGCTCGTACTGATTGCTTTTGAGATAATCTTCAATGCCTTTTATCCTTGTACCACTGGCATCGGTATAGCCCGCCATTCGGATTTGTGAAGCATCCATGTAGTAATAAAACACGTCGCTTTTGGCAGGGTCTGCGATTGCTTCCTCTTCTGTAACTGCTTTGGCTCTTTCGAGGGCTACAGCACGACGCAAATCACGGTCACGGTATGTGAGTACCTTGTAAGGGTCGAAGCCTAACACGTTTTTATCACGAATACCATCGGCAATACTATAACGGTGGAGTTCGTTGCCAAAAACGGTGGAAGTGGTATTGTCTTTTCTGTTGTTTTCCTCGTGAATGGGTGTGCCTGTGAATCCAAAAAGAATGGCCGAAGGAAAGGTGTTTTTAATGGTCAGCAGCATATCGCCAAAGGTAGAGCGGTGGCATTCGTCCACAATAAATACAATGCGCTTGGAGGTCATTAACTCCAAATCGTGGGTATTTAGCACTTCCTCTTCGGCATTGATATTACTCATTTTTTGGATAGAAGTAACAATAAGCGTATCGGCTGCGCTGGAGCTTTTCAGTTTAGAGACCAATACCTGTGTATCTTCGGTAGCTTGTACATCTTCATTGGCTTCGGCAAAATTGCGGTATTCTTTGAGTGATTGCGTGCCTAACTCAATTCTATCCATGAGAAAAATAACCTTATCAGCATCTTTGGAGTTGGCAATGAGTTGAGCCGATTTAAAGCTGGTCATGGTTTTGCCCGAGCCTGTGGTGTGCCACACATATCCGCCACGGTTATTTTTATCGTGCCAATCGGTTTTCGACACTTTGTCGGAAATGGCATTGGCAGCATAATACTGATAGCTGCGCATCACTTTGAGCACGCCATCGGAATCGTCGGCAACGGTGTAGAAACCAATCAGCTGGTGCGCCATGGGGATAGAGAGCAGCGAAGAAGCCACACCCTGCCAATGGTTGATAGGCTCGTTGTTGAAATCAGCCCAACGAAAACAATAATCAGTATTGAAAATACCATCGGGACCCGGATTAGCAAAATATTTTGTCTCATTAGGTTCCATTGCCACAAAAATCTGAATAAGGGAATAAATTCCCGTAAACACTGCTTCGCCACGGTATTTTTCGATTTGGTGGTAAGCTTGCGAAACAGAAATACCACTCTTTTTGAGTTCAACATGAATGACTGGCATACCATTGATAAGGAGAAGCAAATCGCCACGGCGGTCGAAAAGAATAGGGTTAGCCGTTTTAAACTGTGGTTGTTGTACAATTTGGTAGCGACTTTGCCCGGCTGCAATTTCCTGACGGTCGTACACTTTCAGGCTGATTTCTTTACCCAAATGCAATTGGTCGGCAGGATTATCACGCTTGATAGAAATAGTTTTACCATTGATAAAGCCATTGATTTTGAGGGGTGTGCGCAAGGTAATGATTTGCTCCATTACCTGTTGCATTTCGGTATCAGTTAGCGGAGCATCGTTTAGACGGTCGATACCTCGATTGTTATCAAAGAGAATATCCGCCCAATTGCGTAGCAAGAAGGCTTCCGAAGGGTTTTTGAGAACGGTTTTCTCCCAACCCTTGTTTTGCAATATCTCAATCAATGCCGTTTCAAAATCGCTTTCTTTGGTAAATGACATGGTATCTGTGATTTATTTGTTTTGTTTGTTTCGTTTGTTTTAGACGTTGCATGCAACGTCTCTACAGGGTTACACAAACATTTTTTCTAAACAGGCCTTTTTTAGGTTCTTCAACTTCTCTAACTCTTTTTGGTGTTGGGTGATTAGGGTGTCGAGATTTTGAAAGAAAATGCCTATTTTGGTTTGTTCGATAATAGAAGGCAAATTTATTTTTGTATCCAGAATATTCTTATTGTACAATCTCTTTATTGTACTACCTTCTAATCCTTCCCACTTAACAACAGTGTAAAAATACTTCAAAAAGGTATTAGTAATACTTTGGTCGTGCTCTAACCATACAATATTTGAATCTTGAAAATACTCATCAATACCCAAATACTCAACTGTTCTACCAATACTTCCTGAAGCTGAAATCAAAATATCGCCATATTTGGGGTATGGATATTTATTCTTGTACTCTTCAAATAATTCTCTTGTAATAAATGCATCAGGTTTACCTCCAAAAGTTCCAATCTTATA
>JAIFKX010000154.1 GCA_020049335.1 Paludibacter sp.
AAGAAAATAAGATTCGGTTTGTGCGAATAGTTGTTTTTGGTTTAATTTCTGAGCAAACGCTATTCTTTAAAGTTCGCATATTAATTAAAAAATTATAGATTAGTTTCACTCACTGATTATTTTTTCAAAGACAGCTTATACACCCATGCGTAATTAGTCTTTAATAATTGGGGATGAATCGTTGGGGGTATTATACTAAACTGGTTATTTCTTTCTTTAAACTTTATTTTGCCTTTATAACCCAACAACTCAGCAGCAACTACATCTGTTACCCCCTCTAAAGTAATTTCATCAGTTAACCATTTAGTAGTAATTATATAAACAGTATTCGGCTTGCTTGTGAAATACAGGTTTGGATTTGTTGAATTTAGTGAATTTGAATCCCAAATACCTGTTTCGTAAATGGCTTCTCCATTTATCTTTAACCAATCGCCAATTTCCGAAAGTCGCTGTTGCATAATAACCGGAATTTGTCCGCTTGCGGTAGGCCCTACATTTAACAACAGGTTTCCTCCTGCTGCTACCTTCTGAATTAAAGTATGAATAAGCGCTTCGGGAGTTTGATAATCCTCCAGATTTTCGTTTTGATTATAACCAAAAGAGCCGCCTACACCACGACACTCTTCCCATGCATGGTATTTTAAGCTATCGGCACGGTCATGTCCGTGATCATACTCGGTCGTAAAAAAATCGCCATGCTTACTTCTGGTTTCCTTTCCCCAGCGGTCATTTACCACCACCGTGCTTTTCACAGGCGATTCGTTGTAGAGCCAAGCCAGGAAATCGGTACTTTTCCACTCCTCGCTGCTATGATCCCATGCTCCATCTGTCCAAACAATGTCCGGCTGATAACGTACCACCAGGTCTTTGAGTTGTGGCAGCATATAGTCGTCTACATATTTCGAAAAGTTTGATTGGTATAAGGGGTTATACCATTCGTATAGCGAATAATATAAACCCATGTGTAATCCTTGTGCTTTCACCGCTTTGGTTACCGATGCACAAATATCACGATGCGGACCAACATCCACCGAGTTCCAGTTCCAACTTTGTTTGCTTGGCCAAAGCGCAAAACCATCGTGATGCTTTGAGGTCAAAACCACATACTTAGCGCCCGAATTTTTGATAATACGTGCCCATTGTTCAGGATCAAAAAACTCAGCTTTCCACAAAGATGCAAAATCCGGATATTTAAATTGTTCGCCCCATACCCGTTTGTGATGTCCTTGAAAAAGATTTTGAATTTGTGTTGAATCCTTCACTTCTTTATCATAACTATTTCCAATGCGAAACCAGTACCATTCGGCATATTTGTCAAATGTATTAATACTTTTACCTGTTGGAGCCCACGCTGGTACCGAATATAACCCCCAGTGGATAAATATCCCAAATTTAGCATCTGTAAACCATTGTGGTGTAGCACGTTGGTCGACAGAAAGCCAATTAGCCTCATAGTTCTGAGAAAAAACAAATTGTTGTGTAGAAATTAACAGCAATATTAACCATGAAAGTCTTTGTTTTTTTTTCATAATAACAATTTTCGGATTTATCGAGTTACAAATACATTTTTTCTACAACGAATATCACCTGAGGAGGATCCCACTAAAATCGTATAATTTCCCTCTACGAGTTGATAATTATCGTCGGAAATCCAAAAGAAAAAATCATTATCACGCAACGAAAAATCTACCATTTTGTTCTCGTTTCTTGAAAGACTTATTTTTTTAAAAGATTTCAATTGCATTTTTGGTAAAAAATCAAATTTTCTTGGAGGCACAATATATATTTGTATCACTTCCGCTCCTGATTTTTGCCCTGTATTTTGAAGATTTAATGAAATGTTTAGTGAGTCTCCAATTGATAAAGTATCTGTATTAGAAGTTAACTCAGAATACTTAAAATTGGTGTAACTTAAACCGTGACCAAATGGGTAAAGAGGCTTTTTATCAAGATATTGATAAGTTCGCCCCTTGGTGATGTCGTAGTCATTGAATGGCGGAAGTTCCTCAACAGTTTTATAATAAGTTAAAGGTAATTTTCCCGAAGGATTATAATTTCCAAACAACACATCTGCAATTGCATTTCCACCCTGCTCACCCGGATACCAGGCATTCACAACAGCAGGAATGTGTTCGTCTATCCAGTTTATCGACAGAGGGCTGCCTGCAACCAGCACCACAACCAGCCTTTTGTTAAGCTTGTAAATTTGCTTTAAAAAATCAGTCTGATCGTCGGGCAAATCCAATGTAGTCCTATCTAAACCTTCCCTTTCGATGGATTTATTAATGCCAACTACCGCCACTACCACATCGCTTTTGGCAGCCAGATCTTTTTCAGCTCTATATAATTCAGCAGTTTCCATTACCGGAGTTTTCCAAAGCAGAGATATATAAGGGCGGGGCTCTTTTGAATTATATTCAAGCATGAACGAAACCGGTTTATTACTTTCTAAATAAACCGATACAGTATCGTTAGTAGTAAAATCCCACCAACGGTTAATTATCACCGAGTCATTCACAAACAATCGCACGCCATACCCGTTTTTCACGGCAAATGTGTAATTTCCACTTTTTGGTGGTGTTATGTAACCTGAATAGCGTATAGAAAGAGGTGCTTGAGGAATAATTGGGTCAGGGGGTTGGTTTGCTGGATCGAAAAGAATTTTCGATTCAACCCGCACTACGGGTTTACCTTTCAAGTCTTGATTGTGATAATACTCCACTTTTACACCTGGCTTTAAAACAATATTTTCTTTATGCGAAAATAAATTATCTGGAATTAGCTGAAAAGCGCTTAAGTTTCCCATCCATTGAATGGTTTTAACCTCAGCCTTACCCAATGCGCGGTTGCAAATCCCCTGATAAGGCGTAACCGCCTCGTTGGCAGGCAACCCACTGTAATCTCCAAATTCGGCTGAATTAGCATTGATGCCTATTACCGCAATACGTTTAATTTTAGTTGGATCAAGTGGCAGAAATTGATTCTTATTCTTAAGTAATACAATGGATTGACGTGCTGTTTCAAGTGCTAATAGTTGGTGTTCTTTGCTTGCAATCACCGTAGGACTAATTTTAGTATATGGATTTAATTCGGATGGGTCGAATAGTCCTAACTGAAACCGCATTCGCAATACACGGGAAGTCGACGTATTTATTTCATCTTCGGTAACTAATCCTGAAAGGTAGGCTTTTTTCAAATAATCGCGAAAAATAAAACATTCTTTGCAATATCCACTGCATTCTAAATCCATACCAGCTTTTAATGATACTGCTGCAGCTTTCACCGGACTATCCACGTATTTATGGTGAGAAACTAAAAAACCGGGAGCACCACAATCAGAAACTACATAGCCATTAAAACCCCATTCTTTACGCAATATATCAGTTAAAAGCCATTGGTTGGCAGTACAGGGCACTCCGTTTATTGCATTATAAGCCGACATTATTGAGGCAGCCTTACCTTCGGTAATTAAGGCTTTAAAAGCCGGTAAATAATACGAACGCAAGTCGCGCTTTGAGATAATTGCATTACATTCAAAGCGATTATGCTCTTCGTTGTTGGCTGCAAAATGCTTGGGTGTTGAAACTACTTTCAAATATTTGGAATCATCACCTTGTAAACCTTTCACAAAAGCAACACCTATCTTTGCAGTCAGAAAAGGGTCTTCGCCATAAGTCTCAGGAGTTCTGCCCCAACGTGGATCACGAGCCATATTCACTGTTGGCGACCATAAGGCCAACAAATCACTAAAATAGGCTGTCTGTAATTTCCCCTGACTCAACTCGTTCCACCTTCCGCGTGCTTCGTCCGAAATAGATGTTGCCACCTTCAAAATGAGTTCCGGACTCCAAGTTGCAGCTAAACCAATAGCTTGCGGAAAAACCGTAAACTTCCCCGGACGAACCACCCCATGAAGTGCTTCGTTTCCATGATAAAATTTAGAAATACCTAATCGGGGTATTGCAGGCGATGTCTCATGTAAAAGGTCAATTTTTTCAGCAATAGTCAACCTACTCAACAAATCATAAACCCGATTGTCGATATCTGCCGAAGGGTTCTCATATAAATCCATAAAGCCATTACTGTTGAGGTCAATCCAAACGCCTGATTGAGACATGACATTCGAATTACACAAAACAAATGCTGATACAATCAGACACATTTTTTTAATATTTAAACTTTTATCTACTATCATTTTCATTTTACTATCAATTCTTTAATCATCTGTTTTTAATAAATTATGTATCCTAAATCCTCTCACAAAATCATTCTTTTTACAGTAGTTATGGATGATGTTTGGCGAGTTTTGCTCTCAATTTGATTAATTTCCGTTTTTGCTTCTTTACAATCTTATACATAGTTGGTTCACCGGAGATGTTGACATTTTCGTGCGGGTCATTATCTAAATCATATAGCATATTTACCTCACTATCGGAAGTTTTGTAATCATACCATTCAGTATATGAAAAATGTTCCGAAACAACAGATTCTCCCTTTTCGTAGCGAGGATATGCATACCGCTTAATTTTTGCTTTTGGATTTCGAAGAATGGGGAGCATAGTTTTTCCTTCAAGATGTGAAGGTTTTCTAATTTTTGCCAAATCACAAATAGTAGGATAAATATCGACAAATTCAACTATTGACTTGGTAGTTTTTCCAGTCGTATATCCAGGTGCTTTAATAATCATCGGTGTATTCAATACCCGTTGAAAATTACAATGTTTACACCATAATGTATGTTCTCCCAAATGAAACCCATTATCTCCTATAAATATAACCGTTGTATTACGGTCAAGCCCAAGACTCTTCAGTTCCGACAATACCTTTCCTATCTGAGCATCTACATAGCTTACAGAAGCATAATAACCATGAATAAGCGTTTTGGCATATTCATCAGGGAACAATCTTTGGGCAGGAACCCCTGTATACATACTTCTTAGCTCTCCTGAGCTATGCATTGATTTATCCGGAGCATGCATAGGTTTATAGGGGTTATCGGCAAGTTTAATGTCGTTCGCATTGTACAAATCCCAATATTTTCGGGGAGCATTAAAGGGTAAATGGGGTTTGCGGAAACCTACTGCCAGAAAAAACGGTGTTTCAGACTGGTTCATTTTTTTTAATTCTTCAATAGCTAACAAAGCCGAAACGCCATCGGGATATGCTGTATCTTCAACTTCGGCGGCTTCAAAAGCAGGACCCTTGATCAGATTCAAATTTCTTGTCCTTTTCTGCTCTTGCAAAATAATATCGTGAGACTCACCAGTCAGATAAGCCTGCCAACCCATTCCAATTTTTCCGTCCAAACAAGGATCTACAGGCGGTTTACCCCATGCATTTACATCATCGTCGATATGATGATATACTTTTCCAATTGAGACAGTTTTATAGCCGTTATTTTTAAACCACTTTGGAAGGCTTGGTACATTAGGAGCATCCGTATCCTTTTTAGTATCATAATCAATAAAACGATTTTGAGTTGGTCGTAACCCGCTCAACAAACTGGCACGCGAAGCGCCACTAACCGGAACATTGCAATAAGCCCTTGAAAAAGCCACACCACTTTTGGCAAGCATATCTAAGTTTGGAGTTTTCATCTCACTCTGCCCCGAAAAATTTGCCTGAATACGTAAATCGTCAACAATTATTAAAAGTATATTATTTGGTAATATGCGTGCATCTTTTTGTGATGAATACGCCATTTGAATATCGAGAAGTGAGAAAGTTAGAAAAACAGAAGAAATAAATTTTGAATTTGTTTTCATTATGGGATACTTCATATATTTGTACACTTTTTTAACAGGATTACTTGAAACAGCCTTTCGCAACTATGTAAACAGAATTTCAGAAATAATTCATGTCAGTGCATTTTGTAATCAGCATGAAATCAAAGCTAATGAACTGATGGGTTAATTTAACTAATCGGTTATCAACTAATTATAACCCGGATTTTGTGTAATAGCACGATTGCTGTTTATAACCGTTAATGGTATTGGGAATAAAAGATTTTTCTCGTTTATTTTTACATTAGATGGATGATTAAACTCGTTATTAATTACTTCTAAAGCTCTGTCTCTCCGAATCAAATCAAACCAACGATGACCCTCGAAAGCCAACTCAAATTTTCTTTCGGTTTCAACTGCTAAGTCAAATGATTGCTGCGTGGACAGTTTAACGAATGATTTTGGTACAAGACCGGCTCTTACTCTTACAGCATTGTATGCTTCCAAAGCATCTGGATTTCCATATAATAACATATTCTCTGCCTCTGCATAAGAGAGTAGGACATCAGCATATCGAAGCACAATCCAGTTGTTTGCCCCATCAGCAACTACGGCATTTGCATCTCTGTATTTATAACATCCATAAGTGCCGGGTATTATTGATTCCGGAACATCTTTGACAATCATGTATCTTTTTCTTTGATCACCATCCTCAAAAGAATCAACAAATTCCGAATTCGGGACACAATATCCCTGACCTAATCCATTAATAGAGCCTTGTGGCATAAATACCTGAAAAAAACGGCTTCCTTCTCCGTTTGAATTTGATGCATAATGTATTTCAAATATATTCTCCTTATTAGGAAAAGTCAAGCTAAAAACATCTGCATAAGAAACTTCAAGGTTATATCGTTTACTATTTATTAATGCTTTAAACATATCTCTTGCCTTTGAATAATCCTTTAATGTAAGATATACTTTGCCTAACATACCAATTGCTGCATCACTATTAGCCCTTCCAAAATTACCGGCTGTCCACGTGGCAGGCAAACCATCTTTAGCAAAACTAAAATCCTCAATAACTGAGGTGTATACCAATTGCTTATCTTCCCGCAAATACTGATAAGATTCAGTAATTCCGACTGATTTTTTGACCAAGGGAACATCGCCAAACACCCTTACAAGGTTAAAGTAAACAAGTGCGCGTATAAATCGGGCTTCAGCTTCAATTTGTTTTTTTGTGGTCTGAGCAATTTCAGTTTCAGGCAATTTATCCAGAATCACATTGCACCGATTGATAGTTTTGTAACTTGAATTCCAAAAATCGGACAAGTGAGGATTATCAGAGAAAATAGTAAAATTTGAAAATGCAGCCCACTTCACACCCGAAGTACTCTGAACTTCAGCAATGTCGGACGACAAATCGCTATAAAGCCAAATACCACCGCTCTGACCAGTATTGTAAATATTTTGAAGACCATCGTAACACCCCATCAAGGCTACGTTGAAATCTTCAGCGCTTTTGTAAAAAATGGTTATATTTTCCTGGTAAGTTGGTGTCAATTCCAGAAAATCAGCGCATGCCATTAAAGCAAGAAAGCTGCAAAGTACTGTATATTGTATGAGTTTTTTCATAACATAAAAAATCAGAATGAAAGATTAACACCTACGGTGTAAGTTTTGCTTATCGGATAAACCGACCAGTCTAATCCTTGCATAAGCGGATCCCCGTTGCTAAAAGAAACTTCTGGATCAAAACCGCTATAATTTGTAATGGTAAATAAATTATTTCCCTGCACATATAAACGAGTGGACTTTAACCCTAAATGACGTAATAACTTAGGACTGAAATTATATGCAAAGGTCAGATTTTTAACTCTTAAATAGGAGCCATCTTCTATCCATCTGTCCGAAAATCGGCTATTCATATTATAATCGTTATAATTTGCCCGCGAATAAAAACCATCACCGGGGTTTTCAGGCGATCTCCAACGATTTACAGCTGCCTTCAGCTGATTGGCAGTTCCCCCTAAAGTGGCAAGAGCCTGTTTATTTACATTAAAAATATCGCCACCATAAACACCTTGTAAAAAGATACTTAATTCAAAGTTTTTATAACTAATCTGATTATTCAACCCATAAATTAAATCGGGCAATGCACTGCCAATAATGGTTCTGTCATCGGGGTCAATTACGCCATCTTTGTTTATATCAACGAATTTATAATCGCCAGGGCGAGCAGCAGGCTGGCTTCCCAAAGATTGAAGTACCTCTTCCTCAGTCTGAAAAATTCCATCTGTTACCCAGCCATAAAATTGACTGAATGGCTTTCCTTCTTCGTTGTATAATATATCTCCAACACCATAAATATTTGGGGCTATCAATAAAACGCCATTACTCCCCGCACCTCCAAGGCTAATTATTTTATTCTTGTTCGACGATAGATTAATATCTGTTGTCCATTTAAATGCTTTGTCGATATTTTTACTTGACAAAATAAATTCCCAACCCCAATTCTTGATTACCCCACTATTGCTAATAGCAATTGTAAATCCCGTGACAGAAGGAATAGGCACCGACAAAAGTAAATTTCTTGTATTTTTAAAATAATACTCTCCTGTTAATTTCAACCTGTTGTTTAACAAGTATAAATCAGTTCCAAAATTGATCATTTCTACTGTTTCCCAACCTAACTCATCGTTGCCAATATTGCCCGGAGCTAATCCTGTAACTGTAGTCTGATTTGCACCCAAAACATATCGCGTATTTGATAAAAGGGTGTATTGCGAATAATTACCAATGGAATTATTACCCGTTACACCATAACTTATTCTTAATTTACCATCGTCAATTATTTTTCTTTCAGACAAAAACTCCTCTTCAGTAAACCTCCAACCAAAAGAAGCACTTGGGAAATATCCAAATTTTGTATTTGACCCAAATCTTGAAGACCCATCAGCTCTCGTGGTTACGTTCATTAAATATTTATCTTTAAAGTTATAGCTCAATCTCGCAAGATAACTTACCAACGACCACTCTTCAATTCTTTGAGAAACAGTATTGATTTGTGTTCCGGCACTAATAGTTTGTATATTATTATCAGCAAAATTCCTTGTCGAAGCATCCATCCTATCAATTGAATAGGCTTGTTGTGTATAACCCAAAAGAATTGAAAAATCGTGATTGTCAATTTTTTGTGTGTAATTAAGAGCATTTTCATTCAACCAATTAAGCGACTGTGAATGATAAGAATAAGCCTGTCCGGTTTGTCCCTCAGTTGGAGGCCAGTGTACTGATTTTGGTACAAATTGATGGTTTCTCACATTATTTAAATTCCCGCCAAAAGAAATTTTGAAATTTAAATGTTCATTAAAATCATATTTTGCATACAAATTACTTACAATGTTTGAGATATATACGTTCTCATTCAGTTCACTGGCAATATACACAGGGTTCGAAAGATATGGTGGAGTTCCGGCAGCCCGATGATTAAATAGCGACCCGTCTTCATTGTAAACGGGATACGATGGTCGGGCAGAAATTGCCGTATGAATAACACTTCCCTGAACAAAATTTCCTTTGGCCTCTGTCCTTGCCCTGTCATGTTCAGAAAACGATGGTGCAACGTTAAATCCAAAACTAAGCTTTTCGCTCGCTTTAACATCAAAATTAGCTCTGAAGCTATACCTTTTAAAACCCGAGCCGATAATGATACCGTCCTGATTAAGATAACCTCCTGTAAAAACATAATTTATCTGGTCGGTACCTCCTCTTACTACAAGACTGTAATTGGACATCAGACTGGTTCGAAAAATCTCATCCAACCAATCAGTATCTGCAATTGGTTCTGTTTTAAACGGATCTACTTTAAAATTTGCATTACGAATATTATCAGGGTCGTTGATGGTACGATTCAGATGATCTCCATCTACCCAGGCATTGTTACGGGCATCAACCATCATTTCGAGGTATTCTTTAGCATTCATCAATTCAGGCAAATTTGTAGCTGACTGCCAGCCTGTGTAATGCGAAAGGTCTATAGTAGGTTTTTTGCCTTTTCCTTTCTTCGTGGTGATAATAACAACTCCATTTGCACCCCTTGAGCCATAAATAGATGAAGCAGCCGCATCTTTTAATACATCAATGGATTCGATATCATTGGGGTCGAACATGCTGAGCGGATTAATAGAAAAGCTAGATGCACTATAACCGGTAGTACCTTCGTTTGCAGTATTGTCAAATGGAAAACCATCAATCACGTACAAAGGCTCATTGCTGGCTGAAATCGAACCAAAACCTCTGATTCGAATTGTAGAAGAGCCTCCGGGTGCACCGGTAGACTGCGTTACCTGTACACCGGCAAGCCTTCCTTGCATAGCATTGTCAAACGATGATGTGGTTGAGTGGGTTAAGTCATCTCCACTAAGTGAACTAATCGATGCGGTTAAATCTTTTCGTTTTTGAAATCCATAACCAATAGCAACCACTTCCTGAATCCGAATTGCAGATTCTTCCATCAAAACATTAAAATATGATTTGCCAATAGTAGAAACTTCCTTCGTTTTCATTCCTACAAATGAAAACTGTATGACAGAATTTGCAGGGATAGCTTTTAATGTAAAGTTGCCATTAAAATCGGTTATTGTACCTTCATTAGTGCCTTTAATCACCAGAGAGACACCCTGCAGTGGCATGCCGAGGGCATCAGTCACTTTTCCGTAAACTGCTCGTTTTGTATTCTGATCCGACTGTTCCCCAATAATATTTTTCTCGGTTGTAAGCACTACTTGCTTGTCACTTATCTGATGCCGTACGTCAGTGTCTTTAAACAAATATTTTAAAATATAGTCGATTGATTGATGCCGGAAATTGATATTGACCCTACGTTCGACGTCAATTAGCCTTTGATTAAAAATAAAATGAAATTCACTCTTTTTCTCAATCGCATCCAACACATCAATCAACCTGACATTTTCCATTTTCAGGGTGAGTTTGGTGTCTTGCGGATAATCAGTAAATGCCCACACATCTGAAAGAAAGAAAAAGAAGAAAAAAGCAGTGATCTGCATTATTTTTCTTGTTTGAGTTGTGATACGGCAAGATAATACATCCCGAATCCATTTTTTTTTCATAAACTACAAGAACAAAAGTTAAACAAAAAACTACAATACACTACTTTTGGCGCCGGGCGAGTGTAAAATGAATTTCCCTGTTTTATTTCTAAAAAGAATGCAGTCGCCTTTTATCCAAACTTATAATGAACTTTCGTTTGGTGAATATATCGTCGGTTGACATTTTTCTTTTTTGTTCTTTAAAGTTCATGGGAGCAGTTTTTGTCAGAATTTTCAGGATCTCTTCCACTGGCTCATCAACGAAAGTGGCACGAAAAGCATAATTTAACAACTCGGAATCCTCAATCTCAATTTCAATATTATACCTTCTGCCAAGTCTTTTTGATACTTCCAGCAAGCTCTCGTTACGAAAAACAAGCTTCCCTTTTGTCCACGAGATATACTGTTCGGAATCTACCTCCTTCACAGCACATGTATTATTTTGAGTATTCAGAATGAGGTTTTGATTGGGTTTCAACACGTTCAGTTTCATTCCCTTGTTATTATAAACCTCAACTTTCCCTTCGTTAAGTATTACTTCTTCAATGCTTTCGTCCTGATACGCTATTACATTAAATTGGGTTCCAAGTACAAGGGTTTTTAAATTTGGTGTGTTCACAACAAAAGGATGATTTTTGTCGTGGGCTACATCAAAAAAGGCTTCCCCGCGTAATGTTACATTTCTATCGCCTGAAAATCTTACAGGATACGATAAAGTGGAACCACTGTTTAAAAATCCGGTAGTTCCATCAGGGAGTGTGAATTTTGTTTGCACGCCCCTCGGACACTGAATTTCGGCAATAGCTGTTTCGGTAATCAGTGCTTTTGATTGAAAATATAAAGCTGCGAAAAATGAGATAGTCAATGGGATTATTAAAATTGCTGCTATTCGTTGAAAAAGAGTAATAAAACGATTAGCTCTTACATTTTTACTTTCAGTGGCTATTTGCTGATGAATCTTGTGTAATATCTGGTCGATATTGTCTGTTGATTGCTGTGTATCAGCAAATTCACTCCAATGTTTCTGAATCTCTTCTCTTAGTTTAGTTTGCAACTCAGGATTTTCAAAAGCCGATTTTAATTTCTGAAAATCATTTCTTGAATACTGACCTTTAAAAAAGCGATATAATATTTCAGGATTAAAATCCATAAATTATGCTTTGCAATTTATTGTGATAATATAGTTATAGGGATAATTCTCAAGAAACCCCCAGTAACTTTTCAAAAAAATAAGTTGAGAGTGAATGTAGTAATGTTTGGTGATGACACCACACTCCCCGTGCAATGGAGGTTACTTTCACGCATACACATGAAAAACTTAAAGTAACTGTTGCGAATATGAAAGAGAGAATCTGAAAGAGAGAATCTGTCAAAGGTTCCTGTTAAATGTTGTTGAAGTTTGATTATTTAACTGATTATCTACGACTTTACTAAAACAAATGCAACCTTTTTTTGTCTAAACTAATTACAAACTTACGCTTGTTATAAGCATTATCGGTTGACACTTCTCGTTTTTGTTCTTCATATTTCATTGGAGCTGTTTTAGCAAGTAATTTAAGAACCTCTTCCACCGGTTCATCAATAAATGTGGCTCGGAAAGCATAATTCAACAACTCAGGGTCACGTATTTCAATCTCAATATTGTACCTTCTGCCCAGCCTTTTTGAAACTTGCTGCATACTTTCGTTTCGAAAAACAAGTTTGCCTTCAGTCCATGAACTATATTGTTCAGAATCGACATTTTTGATATGATAGGTGCTGGCTTGAGTATTTAAAGTCAGTTGTTGATTGGGTACAAGTACGTCTAACTTTTTGCCCTTTTGAGAATAAACCTCAACTTTCCCATTTTTAAGAATAACCTCTTCGCTACTTTCGTTTTCATAAGCAATTACATTAAATTGAGTTCCAAGTACTTTGGTTCGTAACTTTGGTGTATTTACAAAAAAAGGATGCTTCTTATCATGTACGACATCAAAAAATGCTTCTCCTCTAAGAGTAACGCTTCTGTTTTTCGAAAAAACAACCGGATATATGAGTGTTGAACCACTATTCAGAAAGCCTGTAGTGCCATCGGGTAGCGTAAATTTTGTTTGTGCACCCACAGGACACTGAATTTCAGCAAACGAAACCTGAGAGTTAGTCTTTCCTTGAAAATAAAAAGCTGCAAAAAACGACACTATCAACGGTACAATTAAAATTGCCGCAATTCGTTGGAAAACAACAATAAATGTGTTTTTCTTAATGGGCTTATCTTCAATTGCTATCTGGTTACGAATTTTACGCAATATATGGTCGGCATTAGGCGTTGATGACTGCTCAGCATCTAAATCATTCCAGTGTTTTTCAAGACATTCTCTTAAATTTTGGTGCTGATTAGCATCCTCAAAAGCAGATTTTACGGAAAGAAAATCTTTTCTTGAATATTGACCTTTAAAAAATCGGTATAATGCTTCGGGATTAAAATCCATAGAATTTTTGTTCTGCATATTCTTACGATATTATAGTTATAGGTAAAAGTCAAAAAATACCCCCAGTGCAAGTAGAAAAAATAAGGCAGAAATGTCTTCCTTACTTAAACTACTTTTGATATTTTTAATTGCTTCAGTTAAATGATTTTCAACTGTTTTAGGTGAGATGCCTAATTGTTCGGCAATTTCTTTCACAGGAATACCCTCTTTTTTTCGTTTCTGCAAAATTTCTTTTTGGCGGGAAGGTAATTTTTCAATCAACTTTTCGACCTTCTCGAGAAGCAGTTGATAATTTAAACGTTCGTTAGTTTCGTCGTTAAAAATAAACGATTCTTCAACAATTTGATGTTTATATAGATTTTTGCTGTTTACATATTCAAACAGCTCAAGAATATAGTTGTATGCAATTTTGAAAAGATACGATTTAAAAGATAACTCTGGATTGAGATTTTTCCGATTTCGCCATATACGCAAAAAAACTTCCTGAACTACCTCTTCAGCATCCTCCTGTGACTTTAAGTACCCGTATGAAAAATGATATAAACGTTTTCCATACGCTGCAAAAAGCTTATCAAACGCAACTACATCACCATTCTTTAATGCATACAGTAGCTCCTTCTCGGATGTGTTATCTTGGTTTTTAAAAGGCATATTATTTGTCAAGTAAGTTTTAAATAACAAATACTGAGTTAACAGCAAGAACCACAATATCTCAAAATGTTGAAGTTTATCATTTTGGGGTACTATTTAACTATATAAATATCTTTGAATTATATCTATTAGATATAGCAAACATTGAAATCATCCACTTAAAAAACTTATACACAACAAAATAGCTATAGAGCTTAAAGTCTTTTGGCTGAAGTTTCTCATATAAACTATGGG
>JAIFKX010000330.1 GCA_020049335.1 Paludibacter sp.
TCACCAAACTTTTTCTTTAATTGAATGGCAACTATGTTTTCGAGCAATTTTGTTTCGGGGTCGAACAGGAAGTTGTTTAACAATCCATTATCGAAGAAGTAGCGTTTTCGGAACGTTTCTTTTTCACTGAGCTTATCCGAAAAGTTGGATACCCCAAATATCAAATACGAGTCCATTAAATACTGCAAATAATCGACTAAAGTATTGCGTGAAATAGTAGTGCCGGTACTGTCTACAAAATTCTTAAGCCGTGCCAGCGAAGTAGGTTGCATAACACTTTCGGACAATTTTTTGACCAACACACGAATCGCATTTTCGTTTCGTATGTCATTCCGGGTAATAATATCGCCCAGCAGAATTTTGTGATATATTGCATTTAGCCAGCTCCGTTTATCGTGCATTGCAAAACACTCGGCAAACCCTCCGTAGTAAAAATAATCTGCAAACAACTTTTTTACCTGAATGCGCGTGTCGGTATATTCCCAATTTTTATGCAATTCGATATGCATATAGCGTAGGTATTCGTCGAACGAAAACGGGAAAACTTCGTGCGCTATATATCTGCCACCAAGGGTGGTATATATTTCCTTGCTAAGCATGCGGGCATTGCTTCCGGTAACATATACTTTGTAGTGCGAATCGGCTAAGCGTCGTACAAACTTTTCCCACCCAACTATATTCTGAATTTCGTCCAAAAACAGTGTAGGTTTAGCGTCGTACATCTCGTTGTATGCATCTAAAATTACGCCTAAGTTTTCGGCTTTGATAGAAGTAATTCGCTCATCTTCGAAATTTAGGTATAAAACCTCCTCCATTTTTAGAGTGCCGTTACGTATACCTTCGTGTATAAGCTGGTACATTAAATACGATTTCCCGGCTCTTCGCAAGCCAATAAACACATAATTAGCCGACGGTTCTAATTGGTGCGACCGTTCAATTAATTCAATCTTGGGTATTTCGGATTGCTTTTCGGCAATAAGTCGCTTGATTATTTCTTTTTCCATATTTTATTTTTGGTAAATGATGCTGCAAAAATACAATTTTTAATCAATATATTGAACAATAATTGAATAAAATGTGTCAGTATACTGAATAATAAATTAAATTTAGGTGGTTGCGGTGGTACTTTTCCGAAAATAATACCATTTTGTGATGTCGCTTTTCCGAAAATAATGCTATTTTGTGATGTCGCTTTTCCGAAAATGTATTATCTTTGTCGCCGGTAATTGATTAAAATATACTGATTTAGGATGACAAAACAAGGCCCGTATTTTTATAGAACGGTAGATGCATTTTTACTTACATGGAAAAATGACGAAAACCGCAAACCATTATTGCTTCGTGGTGCCCGTCAGGTAGGTAAATCTTCGGCTGTTCGCAATTTAGCGAAAACATTTACCTATTTCGTTGAAGTAAATTTTGAGCGAAATCCGGAAATAATGGAACTCTTTAGCTTATCGCTAAATCCGAAAGAGATTTGTTCAAAATTATCAGCCATTTATAAAACTCCCATTGTGGCAGGCCAAACCCTTGTTTTTCTGGATGAAATACAAGCTTGTAAGCCGGCTATTGCTTCGTTGCGATTTTTTTACGAAGAATATCCTGAACTGCATTTAGTGAGTGCCGGCTCGTTGTTGGAATTTGCTTTGCAGGAAATACCGTCGTTCGGCGTTGGGCGTATTCGCTCTATCTATATGTACCCTTTTTCGTTCGACGAGTTTTTGTTAGCACAGGGTTACGATGGTTTATTAGCCGAAAAGGAGAGGGCAACAGTCGAAAATCCGCTGCCGAATGTATTTCATACCCAATTAAAAGATCAGCTGCGTACCTTTTTGTTGGTGGGAGGCATGCCCGAATGCGTTAAGCTCTGGATAGCGAAAAGAGATTATTTGGCTTGTAGGCAGATTCAAAACGAACTGATAGAAACCTATATTGATGATTTTTCAAAATACAAAAAGCGTATTTCTGCTCAGATCTTGCATCAAACATTTCGGTCGGTTGCGTTGCAATCGGGCTGTAAATTTGTTTTTTCGCAGGTATCCCCCGATTTAGAATCGGCAAAGATTCGCGAAGCGTTGGATTTGCTGTCGCTTGCCGGAGTTGTTATCCCAGTAACACATACTGCGGCTAATGGTGTACCACTGGGAGCCGAAATAAATCCAAAGTTTCGAAAATATCTGTTTTTGGATACCGGATTGTTGCAACGTTTATTGAATTTGGAAATGGATAATGTGTTACTCTCCTCCGATACCGATTTGGTAAATAAAGGTGCTTTAGCCGAACTATTTGCAGGTTTAGAAATTCAAAAGCAAGGTAATTGTAGCGAGCGTCAGGAGTTGTATTATTGGCAGCGACTCGAAAAAGATGCTCAGGCAGAGGTCGACTATGTGATTTCGAAAGGCTCTCAGATTATACCTTTTGAAGTAAAAGCAGGAACAAAAGGCTCGATGCAAAGTTTGTATAGTTTTATGAATTTAAAACATTCGGATGTTGGCATTCGTATATCGTTGGAGAATTTTGGCAAAATTGGAACTGTCGAAATTTATCCTTTATATGCTATAGGAAACTTAATACGAAAATAATTACAATAAGTTTCTACAAATAGAACGCTTCTCTGTAGCTCCTGCTGGTGGTAGATTTGTACGCGAAATGGCAAAGTTTCCAAAAGTGGTTGAATTCGTGCACAGGCTTTTGAAATTTTTTACAGAAACCATGAATTTATAAACATTGAACTCCTTCAGAGTTCTTTCTTTCATTCATATACATTTCATCCCCGAATTTCATTCGGGGCTAATCAAATTTAACCACTTCGTGGTTATAAATAATTTTTCAGCACCCTAAACAGTAATCAACAATCAGTTTTTGATAATTGAAATTGAAACAGTTTCGGGTGTAAGCACACACAAAATTATTGTTTCTGGAAGTTTAATCTAAAAATGCTGAACAGTATTATTGCGGCACATTTTTATTGTCGTCGATTATTATATCGTATTTTTCTAAAAGCCCGGAAATGCCATAAATAGAAAATTTTGCTTTTTTTATTCGGTTAATTTCTGGATTTATAGAATAGTTGTATGAAGTACAAAAATCTGATTTTTCAAGAATGCTGCTGTCAAAAGTGGCTCTTATGAGGTTACAATTTTCAAATAATGAGCCAGTTAAATCACACTCCGTAAAGTCAACTTCATGCAATTGTGTATTTTTGAAAGATGTTTTTTTGATTTTTGTTTTGTAAAACGTCGAATGATTTAAAATGCAATTATCGAAGCTAAAGGAAAGTCCGAATTGATTACAAGTATCGAAATGCATCCCCAGCATTTTACAATTTTTGAATTTTATATCCCGAAATAAAGTTTTTGTGAGGTTTACCAAACTTAAATTGCATTCGATAAACTCACAATCGATAAACTTACAATCCGTAAGGTCTACATTCGAAAAATCGCAATTGAGAAATCGGCAAAATTCATATTCTCCTTTTACAAAGGAATTTATTTTGAAATCATATTTTTCAAATGTTTTATCTTCAATGTATTCTTGAGACATGTTTTGTATTTATTTTTTATGAATATCCGTTTGAATACCTAAAAATATTTTTATTAAAAAACTCCGTAGGAGTTGACCATGCAAAAGCGATGTAGTTAAGTAACATGATTTTTATGGTGAACTCTTACAGAGTTCTAATGTATTTAGTATTGTTCTACGTATCGAGAGCCATGTTGGGCATTTCTTTGTATCATTCTGCGCTCGGTTTTAACTACAAATTCGAAGTTTTTTAGTCCCCACTCAGGTGCAATAAGAAAGCCAGGGGGCGATTGCGAAATCATTCGTTCCACAGCTATTTTTGGGTTTAGTAGTTCAATAAAGTCAATTACCAAATCGATGTATTCGTCGGCGGTATATAGATGAAACCAATCAGGATGTTCTGCATATTGGCGTGCCATTTTAGTATTTTTCACCAATTGCAATTGGTGAAGTTTCAATGCTGTAAGTGGTAGTTTCGAAACTCTACGAGCATGGTTTAAAATCATTTCATGAGTTTCGTGTGGTAAGCCTAGTATGAGGTGAGCACCCGTTTTTATGCCACGAGCGGCAGTGTCTTTAATGGCTTTTTCGGCGCAGGCATAATCGTGTCCGCGATTGATAAACTCCAAGGTTTTATCATTTGTCGATTCAATGCCGTATTCAATCATAACATAATATTTTTTCGATAATTCGGCAAAATAATCTAATAGTTCATCGTTCACACAATCGGGGCGAGTGCCTACAACAATTCCTACCACTTTGGGGTGGGAGAGGGCTTCTTCGTAAATCGCTTGTAACTTCTCAATTTTATCGTAGGTATTGGTATACGACTGAAAATAAGCTAAGTAAATTTGAGCTTCGTATTTGTGACTAAAAAAAGCAATTCCTTCTTCAATTTGCTGGGTAATGGTTTTGGTTGGTTTACAATACTCGGGGCTGAATGTTTGATTGTTGCAATAAGTACAGCCACCCATTCCTCTGCTACCATCGCGGTTCGGGCAAGTGAATCCGGCATTGATAGATATTTTTTGTACCCGTTCGGTAAATTCGCTTTTAAGTACCTGATTGTAATTTAAGTATCTGTTTGTGTTGTTATCTAGTATAAATGTCATGGTATGTTTTCTAAATTGGGAATGCTAAACGAAATATCAAACTAAAACCCAAAACAATCATTTGTTGCTAAATGTTTGCTTTGGGTTTTTATTTATTTAAAAGTAGCTTTTAGAATGTCTTAATGCAAAAATAATTTCGTTGTTTGCGTTATTTCGCCAACTACAATTTTAACGAGATATGTATTTCGTTTTGGTGCTTCAATTTGAATATTTTCATTTGCACTAATAGATTTTATTCCTATTGTTCGTCCCGATATATCGTAAACATACACTTTTCCAGCAGCATCGCTAAAGTTTTGTACAAATAGTTTATTGTCATAATAATACACTTTTGTATTCGATTTTTTAGCAAGCTCTTCGTTTGTGTTTTGCGACAAAATTTTAAAACGAACAACAGGTTTTGATGTTGACGATGCGGTGAAATTATAGCTTGTACCATTTGCCGAAATATCAATAATTTTATTTTCGACTAAATCGTGTAAATAAATCTTATTGTATTTTGCAAGGGCAATTTCGTCATGTTTGATAGTCATTTTGTATTCGGTATCCTGCCCAGCTTGAAATGAAAATGTGGTATTGTTGATGTCGTCGACCGAATTAATTTGGTATTTTCCATCATTTTCTACAGCATAAAATTGTGGGCTCAAGGCATTTCCTGTTAGTTTTTTACCATCATATCCATTATCAAATCCACGCGAATAGCTTTCGTGGCTCATTAGCCAAATTTTATCAGCTCCATTTTCTCCTTCAATTTCAATTGTTGTAGTTGTCTGACTATCAGTGACAGATGATGCTTTTGCACGTTGAAGTTCAAAATTTCCCATTGTTACATTATTGTAATTAAAGCTGACGTATGACGATGGTGTTGATGCTGCAGCAGAAGGTATACGAACCATTAAGGTACCCATAGATGGTACTTGGCGAGAAATACCAAATTGTCCTGCTTGATTTTTTGGTACAGCTAAATACTGTCCCGGAGATGCTCCATTTCCTTGTTCTCCTAAATTCCTTATATTTCGCCACGATAAAAAAGTACCCGTTGCATACAAATAGGCCGTAGCTTCAACTCCAGAGCCAAACTCAATGAGTTTAATATCCATAGCTGCTGTATAAGGATTAGCAAACAAATGTTGTCCGGGATATAATGCGTCTAAAGTTTTAACAAACTGCCCCGAATTGTAATTCGAATTGACCAACTTCCCTTTGAATGTATAAAATTTTGGACTTTGCTGACAAAGCTCGTAACCGATAAAAGGTTGAATAATGGACGTGTTTGTTAGGGACCTCCAGTGGGTTGCCGTATCTTTATCGCTCTCGATTAATTCGCGTACATAAGAACCATAAAAAGTAGGTAAAGTAGGTAAAGATTCTAAAGGAATTCCAAAAAATTGCCAGCTAAATACATTATTAAAACCACCATTTCTATCAAAACTTGCTGGCGAATACATTTCGACAGTACCATAAAGAGGAGAATTTTGTGTGTTACGATATATAATAGAACCATTAGCCAACGTAGAACTTGCTTTAATTATTACCTTATCAGGGTTTACAGTTGATTGGATAGAGTTGTTTACAATTAAAGTTAAATTTGGTGGAATAATAACAGATAAGGAAGCACTGTCATTTATTAAGTAACCAATAGTTCTATTTATATCCAGCTGTAAGTTGCGTTCGGCAGGTACGCCATTATTATTCGATTTTTTTGCAAATTCCACATCATCTCCAGCTGCAGGAACGTATCCTCCTGTCCAGTTTTCAGCTTCACCCCAATTAGTGCTAATATTTCCACGCCAATAATTTGTACGAGGATTTACAGTCATTTTTACAAAATTTGTAGCTGTTTGTGGGCTTGCGCAGGGGTATGTCGAGGTCAATACACAGCTAATACTATCACCTTGTATAGGCGTGTAATCAAATGTAGTACTTGTTGTGGGTGAGCCTTGGTTAACTCCGTTCACTTTCCACTGATAGCTTGGTGAGGTACCTCCATTTGTAGGAGTGGCAGTATATGTAACAATAGTATTTGCAAATACTGGATTATTTGATGCTGATACAACTAAGCTTGGAGCTAATGTTGGATTTACAGTTAAATTCACAGAAGATGAAACTTGAAAAACTAATTGGAATTCGAAATCATCCAAAGAAAAATCGTTTCCTTGAGCAGTTAGGTTTAAATCAACCAACGAAAGCTGAACTATTCTAGTCGAACCTGTATTTGTGTATGGAATAGTAACTTGTACCCAAGTGCAAGTAGTTGAAGTTACGTTATGGACACTACCTGTTGGAACTCCATCGATATAAAATTGTAGAATTGCAGGACTTGCATTCCACAAATTTTGAACCCAATAACTAAATTGATAGGTAGCTCCTTGTTCAATTTCAATAGATTGTGCCCAAGCAATAGCTCCTGCACCACCAGCTGCCAGCGTAGCTCCATCTATTATCATTTGATTTCCACCTGTTCCTGCACGTCCTGTAGGCTCATTACAAAATCCATTATTCAAAGTCCTTGGGTTAGGTCCAATAGTATATTGGTTTTGAAGGTAACTTTGTGTTCCATAAGTCCAAAAATTATAACTTGAACCAAAATTTGAATTACCAGCCGAAAAGTTTCCGTTTGTTAATAGATTTACACCGCTTTTTAAAGAGCTTGATACTGTGTAGATTCCATTTTGCAAAGCAGTTACAGTTCCTAAAACGGGGTTTTGAGCTGTAGAAGTAAAGCCATTTGGACCAGTCCAAGTTTGACTTGTAATGTTTGTACCTGAGCTTGTAAGCGTAACAGAACTTCCCTGACACAGATTTTCGAGACCAGTTGGTCCTGCAATGATTGTAGGTTGAACTACAACCGTACCATTACAAACTACATTTACATTTGTAGCACCAGTCGAAGATAAAACAATATTTTGATTGCTGTATGTTCCAATAGGGTATCCTGCTTTCAATCGCACATAAACAGGAATTGCATTGACTTTGCCTCCAGTTTGAGCTATTGTTAATGTTGCTGGGTTCGAAACAAAAGTACCCTCTGAGCCACTCAATGATATTTCGAAGTTTGTAGGTGGTGTTACGGTAACTGAGGTTGTAAGCGAAGTTGCACTTA
Source organism: Paludibacter sp. (assembly GCA_020049335.1). Classification (GTDB taxonomy): domain Bacteria; phylum Bacteroidota; class Bacteroidia; order Bacteroidales; family Paludibacteraceae; genus Paludibacter. The sequence continues at coordinate 7,738 of JAIFKX010000330.1, forward strand.
CTGTAAAATTTTGTTTTAAAGATGGCCCTTGATTCACTACATAGAAAAAACCATTTAACACACCATTTGAGCTTATAGTTGTTGCCACAGTAGCTACTTGTCCACTACATGAAACATTTTGAGAAATAGCAGAGCCCGAAGTTACAACAATATTCTGAGCTGCAATTATACCTGTTGCAAGTCCAGCTTTCATTCGTACAAAGATTTGAGTAGGAGCAACTGTACCCAATGTCTGGGTAATAATAATTGGAGTCAAAGCAAATCCTGTAGTAGAATTGGTCGAAATTTCAAAATTTGTAGGAGGTGTAACTGTAAGATTTTGAGTTAAAAAAGTACCGCTTACATTTACTGATTGAACTTCGGATGGGCCTGCACCATTTGTATAAATAAAACCAGCCAGTGATAATTTAGAAACAGCAACAGTAGCATTGTTTACTTTTCCCGAACAAATTACCGTTTTTGTTATTCCATCATCTGTTGTTAAAGTAATATTTTCAACATAATCACCTTTTGATAACCCTGTTTTTAAGCGCACATAAATTGTTGTTGAAGTTACATTACCTCCTGATTGATTTAAAAGTATACTGGCACCATAACCCGTAGTTAATGCCAATGAAATTTCGAAATTAGTAGATGGAGTTATTGTAATTCCGTTCGAAAGATACGACCCACTTACATTAAATGTTTGAGCTGGCGAAGGTCCTGCACCAATGGTATATGAAAAATTATTCAGATTTGTTGCCGTTGGACTAATTAATGGAGCATTTGAAACTAAACCATCGCATGAGATGTCAACATCGGTAACTCCTGTGGACGAATTTTTTATATACTCAGTTGCTATTACACCTGGGGTTAAACCTGCTCTCAAACGTACATAAACTGTTGTAGAAGGTACTTCTCTATTTACAACAATAGCATTTAAAATTGATGAAGCAACAAATGAAGGCCCTGAACCGAATGAAATTTCGAAGTTATCAGTAGGGAGAATTGTTATATTTGTACTTAATGCAGAGCCACTTACAGTAAATGACTGTTCGGCTGATGGTCCAAGGCCTTCAAGGTAAGTAAAACCAGAAAGAGACGTTGCACTAACAGTAATTAAGGGGATATTATTACGACCCGTAAAATCGCCAAATGCTACCAAATTTGTTGCAGTCAGGGTTGTGTCGGTTGCCACATTTTGTTCCACCCATACAGGAGTTGTGTAGCGCGAGGTAATGATATTTGAGAATGGCCCGACGGTATCAGTTGGCACAAAATGAGCAGAAATTGACGCATTCATATTTGTAATACCTACTTGTGATACAGTCCAATAGCGAGTAAGGTAATTGGTTGCACTTCCATTATTTGGATGCTTTGCATCTATTACATTTGCTTCAACTAAAGCGCCCTGTGCTAATGTTGCGGAATTAATTGCAATTGTTATGGGAGAATAATCTGCAGTGCCAGTTTCTTCGCCAATTGGTAGTTGAAATGATGTGCCAACTGTCGTAAATAGTTTGCGAACTCTACCAGTTCCAGTCGTTACAATCATGTTGCTGGTCGAGGGTGCACCTTGTACTGCTAATGCGTTAGCGCCAAACGTGAGATTGAAATTTGAGAGGTCTACTATACCACTCGTTAATGTTAATAAATTAGATACAGATATATTTGCACCCAGATTTTGCCTATTGCTTAGAGCTTTATTAATTGTCAGATTATAAAATGTTGTTGAAGCAGTTCCGTTTATGCTTGAAGTGTTTCCAGTAAAAGCAACAGTTCCAGTTCCAGTTGTAAAAGTTGCTCCATTGTTTGTAAAGTTTCCCGCTAAACTTAAATTTGTGGGAGCTGTAAAATTACCTGCTGTTAAAGTTGTATTTCCAGTAACCGAAATGGTCTCAGGGGCCGTAAAATTACCAGAAGTTTGTGTAAAAGCACCATTTAAAACTAGGCTTGTCGTACTCCCAGTCACACTTAGTGTTTGACCAGCAGTTTTATTTACCGTTACATTATTAAATGTTTGTGTGGTGGCTGTTCCATTAATACTTGCAGCGTTTCCAGTAAAAGTGACAGTACCAGTTCCAGGTGTGAATGTGCCACTACTATTTGTCCAATTACCACCAACGCTCAGATTAAAGTTACTTGCCGAAGTACTCAACGTGCCTTGCGAAATTAGCAAGTTTCCACTGATAGTTGTAGCAGCCGAAAGTGAAACTGTGGTTGGATTGTTAAAGGTAATATTTGCGGGTGTATTTTGACTTAATCCTGTTCCTGTTACTTGTGTGCCCGATCCGTTGTAAATATAGTTTGCTCCTGAAGTAAAGGTTCTTCCGGTGGTTGTTTGGATATTTCCAGCGATAGTGCCTACTGCCGATACAATTCCATCTGGAGAAGTAACTCCAAGAGTGGCACCAGAAGATAAAATAAATGTTCCTCCACCAGTTATGGTACTAGGACTTGCTCCTGTTCCCATTTGTAAAATAGAACCGCTATTAGCAGTAAAGTTAATTATATTCGAAACCGTACCACCCGAAGTGTAAATTTGCGAACCCGTTTTATTGAAAACGATGGAGCCTCTACCCGAACCTGACTCAGTTATTGTACCACCTGTATGTGAAAAATTTCCGGCTACATTCATAGTCGAAACATTTGCTCCAGAATTAAAATTGAGCGTACCGTTTGTCATCAAAAAATTACCACCAACAGCAAGCGTTGTAGCTGTTCCGGCCGATAATATTAATTGACTTGCATTTGTTGATGTTAAAGTAAAATTACCGTTGATTGTTTTTAAATTAGCTGCTAATGATATATTCGCTGTTTGTCCAGCACAATTCCAAGTGAAATTACCATAATTTTGATTTATACCTGCAGGTGCCGTGGTTGTAATTCCTGTTATATTACAAGTTGAAGTTAAACCCCATGAAGACGTAGGGATGGTGCCTCCGTTAACAGCATGTTGGTAAATTGAACCACTGTTGAAATTGATTGTAGCATTTGCACCGCCTTTGGTAAAAATACCTCTTGCTCCAACTTGTGCATTATCCAAACCTACTACTAATGTACCCGATATACTTGCAGCTAATCCTATTGTATTTGCAGTAGTTAAGGTAAGTGTTCTATCTGTTCCTGTATCAAATCCAATAATATTCAATGTAGAACCAGATGCTACAACTAATGCATCATTAGTTGCAGATGTTACAGTTACAGTTCTATTGCCATTGCCAGGCCTCAAAGTAATGCTGGAATTGTTAATCAATCTTAATTTCGCAAACGTAGAATTTGTCACATTTGAAATTATTAAATTTTGACCATCAAATAAAACATCATCTGAACCTGTTGGAACACCATTAGGATTCCAATTATTAGCAGTTGACCAATCAAGAGTACCAGCTCCTCCGTCCCACGTTTTTTGTGCAGAGGTTTGTACCGAAAAACTTAGTAAGAGTAGCGTTGCAATTATGAATATATATAGTAAGCGCATTTTTATTTTAATAAAATTATTTTTTATTTATGAAGTCCGAAATTGAAATTCAAAATTAATTACATTAATTATGCAATCCTTTTTATAAATAACGTAGATAGAAATTCAATATCTACTGATAATAAAAAGGAGTGTTCATCTCTGAAAGTTAAGCATTATTTATTGTAGCAATAATTATTCCAAATACAATAAAATTAATATTTTTAATTTTAAAATATTACAATAAAACAGCTTTTAATCTCAACTATTTGCATAACAAGTATTTGTGTAAATTTGTTTTGTTAAAGTAAATAATAAATCTTTTCAATTTACTTCAAACAAAGGGTTTTAAAAAGCGATTTTGGCAATTTTATAGCTATAACAATTAAATCAATTTGTAGATTCTTATTGATAGCTTGTAGTATTTATTTCGACAAAAGTAATAATTTTTATAATGTGGGCAAAATTGTAATTAGTTTAAATCGAGTAGCAAGTGAGGGTTTTTCTTACAAAACAACTTTCTGCAGAGCACTACAAAGCAATTTCAATAATACAATATCTGATTTTCAGCTATTTATCTGCTTTCAAGAGACAATTTGATGCGAAAAATGACCTATTTGAACCATTTCCGGGAAATTCTGCTGCAAAATGGGTTAAAAACATTTCTTAGCTTGACTGCTATGCCCTTTAGGGGTTTGGGGCAATAGTACACCACAGCGTTACTAAAAAAGGAACAGTTAGGTCGGTAACAAAACCATGATAGATTGATACAACAGAAAATTCTTTGCCCGAATAACGCACAATTCCCGGAAAAGTGGTATCCATTGTAGTAGCGCCACCAGCAGCAATGGGAGCTAATTTTCCAAAATACTTTACCAAAATAGGAGCCAAAAGCAAGGCCATTACTTCGCGAAAAATATTGGCAAGCAAAGCTATTGTGCCCAATTCGATTCCTTTATATTGGGTAATAAGAATGCTCGAAAGCGAATAATAACCCATTCCCGAACTCACAGCTAAGGTGTCGGTGAGCGAATGCCTTGTAAATAAACCAATTGCTAAAGCTCCAAGCCACGTTCCAAGAATGGTAGTGAGTGGAAGAAAAATCACACGGCGGGGGATGCTTTTAAATTGCAGAATTGTTTCGGGTTGTTGCCCAATGCTAAAACCAACCGAAAACATAAGTGCGCAAAGTACATAAAAACTAAATTCGTATTGCAACCATTGCGTTGGAAAAATACGATAAATGCCAAGCAATAAGCCTATTGCAAAAAATGACAATATTGTAATACTTCCCTTCATAGATTCGTATTGTTTTCTTTGTCTCCTTTGGCTGGTTTTGGTGGCAACAAAATCCAGGCACCAATTACACTACCAAGCGTAGCAAAAAAGGCAATCAGAAAAGCCTCAATGCCTAATAAATGGAATTTACGAACAACGTTTTCGTTTACACCAACTTCCACACCCAATATAAATAGTAACAGCCAAATTAGAACTGTAATCAGTTGATTCACAATGCTTAATTTTCGTTTTCGAAATAAATAACCTGTGGCAATTCCTGTAAGTATAAAAAATAATACGGTATACATCAATTTTAATTTAAGATTTCAAAATTCCAACTTCTCAATTTTAAAAGTTGCTGCAAAGATACGATTTCTGTAAATTAAATTGAAATAAAAAGAGCTGTTTGTAATTTTAGATGATAATTTGTTACTTTTGTGTAAATTTTAAATTTATAACAATATGAGAATTTTAAACTTGGCAATTGCTGCTATTTCCTTTTTTTCTGTTTTTGAAATGCAGGCTCAAAAAAAAGTGGTTATCGACAATTTTTTTAACAACGAAATTAGTAGCAAAACCAATCAACCTTTCCATTATTTGTGGGATGATGTGGCGTTTAGTGGCTTTTCGCAGTTGGGGGATATTTTTAAAGAAAATGGAGCTGTTTTGGCTACGCTAAAAGAAAAACCAACTTGTAAAAATCTCAAAGATGCCGATATATATATTATTGTCGACCCCGATAATTACAAAGATGCTTCAGCTCCCAACTTTATGGATAAAAAGGCTGCCTCTGCTATTGCAAAATGGGTAAAAAAGGGTGGTGTTTTGCTTTTGCTCACCAATGATAGCTCCAATTGTGAGTTGGTAAAATTCAATTTATTGCCGTCCAAATTTGGCATTACGTACAACAACGATTTGCATCATCCCGAATTGCAAGGAGTCGATAAATCAATTCGTAATTTTCAGAGTTGTGCTTCCCAAAATTTGCCCAACCATCCTGTTTTTACTGGTGTAAACAAAATTTTTATCAAAGAAATTACTTCAATTACATGTCAAAAGCCAGCAAAGCCTGTTTTGGTTGAAGGTGGAAAAGTTTTTATGGCTGAATCTTCGCATGGCAAAGGGTACGTATTTGCCGTTGGCGACCCTTGGTTGTACAACGAATATATCGACCATGCAATGCTGCCTGTCCATTTCGAAAATAAAAAAGCAGCAGAAAATTTAGTGAAACTGCTTTTGTCCAAATAAAATTATGTTAAATATGTATTTTTGTAGTTTTCATTAAACGAATGTAAGTGTCTTTTATTTAAGCAGTTAATCTTATTTTTAATTTTCCGTGTACGCACACAGTTATCTTTATTTTATTGCTAATTCAAAATAGTTAGTATCTTTGCATTCGATTGCTGTGTGCGTACACGGTTTTTTATTTCTTATACAATGAAAATTGAGAAATCAACCATACGAATAAAAGATATAGCTCGCTTAGCTGGTGTATCCGAAGGAACTGTTGATCGCGTTTTGCATAAACGTGGCGATGTGTCGGCTAAGAGCTTTGAAGCTGTAAATAAAGTATTGGAAGAAATAAATTACACGCCCAACTTGCTCGCTCGCTCTTTAGCCTCCAAAAAAATTTACCGCTTTATTTATTTAATTCCTTTACACAACGAGGGCGATTATTGGTCGACTGTCGAAAAGGGATTCGAAATGGCTATGCCCGAATTTTCGGGCTACAATGTGTCATTCGAAAAAGCATGTTTTGATCAATTTAATGTGGATTCGTTCAATAAAGTAGCCGATAAATTAATCCAGAATATGCCCGATGCCGTTTTTATAGCTCCTATTTTCAAAGAGGAAACATTGGAGCTAACATCAAAACTTAAAAATGCAGGTGTTTTATTTTCGTTTATCGACTCGATAATCGAAGAAGCTGATTTTCTAACTTATTACGGTCAAAATTCTACTTTAAGCGGTTATATTGCAGCTAAATTTTTAGTCGACGACTTAAAAGTAAATGATAAAGTATTGGTAATTAGAACCAATAGAAAAGGGGCTGTTTCGAATCAAACGCGCAATAGATACAATGGCTTTATGAGTTATCTGACCGAAAATGGGTTGGAAAATAAAATTCAATTGATTGAAGTAGAATTACTTGATGATAATGAAGCTGCAAATAAAGAACTTTTGCAAAAAATATTACTCGAAAATTTGGATGTTCGTGCTGCCATAACATTTAACTCGAAAGTTTATCGCCTGGCACGAAAATTTGAAACCATGGGAATTGATACTATCCGATTAATAGGGTACGATTTATTAGCCGAAAATGTAGAATATTTGCAAAAAGGTATTATCTCGTATTTGTTGGCACAGCGTCCTGAAAAACAAGCTTATATGTCGGCAAAAGATATGTGTAAAAAGTTGATTTTCAAACAAGAAATTACAAAAATAAATTATATGCCCATTGATATTTTGATAAAAGAAAATATTGAAGCATACATGCACTTTTTAGATTAAAAAAAATATATATAAAAATAAATCAATTAAAATCTCTCGATTCCAAATCCTATTTTCGAGCAGTTTGTCGAGACAAAATGACGGGAATAGATTAGATAGAGGCTTATTCAATTATTATGAAATTAGGAAAATACAGCATTGGTGTGGGCGATCGCTTTTCGCATCAAGGAGTGGCTCAATTACGAGCTATAATGAAAGCCAATAGTAAAGGCTTGGATATTTGTCCAGTGTGGAATAAATCGAATCGCGAACATACTTATGTTCATTCGGTACCAGCCGATACACGCAAAGAGGCCGATGAGGCAGTGGCAGCACTTGGATATAAAGGCTTATATTTTGTTGATGCCGACCATATTAACATGAGCAATGTGGCTGCTTTTGTTGCTCATTCCGATTTTTTCACATTGGATGTGGCTTCGTTTATTGGTAAAGAAAGTGAACCAACGGCTATCAAGGCTTTTATTTCGTCGTGTAGCAATTATATTGGTAATCTCACTATTCCTGGATTTGAAGCTGAGTTGGATGTTACGCCTGAAATATTGGAAAAAATTGCGAATAAATTTTTAGCTGCTACGCAACAGGCTGCTGATATCTATAATTTTTTAAAAGCTGAAAAAGGAGCTGAAAATTTCATTACTGAAGTTTCGATGGACGAAGTCGAAAATCCTCAAACACCTCTCGAACTGTTATTTATTCTCAAAATGCTTGCCGACAAAGGTGTACCTGCACAAACTATTGCTCCAAAATTTACGGGTCGTTTCAACAAAGGTGTTGATTATCGGGGTGATTTGGTTCAATTTGCCAAAGAATTTGAAGAAGATGTATTGGTGATTGATTTTGCTGTGAAAGAATTTGGATTGCCTGCGGAGTTGAAGTTAAGTGTCCATTCGGGAAGCGATAAGTTCTCCATTTACCCCATTATGGCAGATATTATTAAAAAATTAGATAAAGGAATTCACTTAAAAACGGCTGGTACCACTTGGCTCGAAGAGGTTATTGGATTGGCAGTAGCTGGGGGCGAAGGTTTGGAATTGGCAAAACAAATATATGCAAATTCGTTTAATCGAAGCGAAGAACTGTGTGCGCCTTACGCCGATGTTATCGAAATAGACAATACGCAATTGCCTACTGTGGAGGAGGTTACTGCTTGGAGCAGCGAAAAATTTGCGAATACCCTGCGCCATATTCCTGGGCATCCCGATTATAACTCCAATTTCCGTCAATTAATTCATGTTGCATATAAAGTGGCAGCCGAAATGGGCGAAACTTATACAAATTTACTTGAAAAATACGCCGATATAGTGGGTGGTTGTGTCGAAGAAAATATTTACGATCGTCATTTTAAAAGACTTTTTAATTTATAAAAATAATAACTCTTATTCCTTAATTTAGGGGATAGGGAAAAAATTAATTCTTAATGAGAAACTTTTTTGATATTAAAGATCGCGTGGTCGTCATTACTGGCGGTACAGGCGTTTTGGGTAGTTGCATGGTGGAATATCTTGCCGAGCAGGGTGCAAAAGTAGTTGTGTTGGCACGAAATAAAGAAACTGGCGACAAATTGGTAAACGGCATTTTGGCAAAAGGACAAGAAGCCTTGTTTTTGCAATCGGACGTGAACGACAAAGCTATATTGGAACAAAACTGTGCAGATGTGATGGCAAAATATGGTCGTGTGGACGTATTGATAAATGGTGCAGGCGGAAATATGCCAGGCGCCACTATTGGACCCGACAAAACGATTTTCGATTTAGATGTAGATGCTTTTAAAAAAGTAGTCGATTTGAATCTTTTTGGTACTGTGATACCAACTATGGTTTTTGCCAAAGTAATGACTGAACAAAAACAAGGAAATATTATCAATATTTCGTCCGAATCGCCATCGAATTGGCTACTAAATATGGCGAAGGATTGCGCGTAAACGCCTTAGCTCCAGGTTTTTTTATCTCTGAGCAAAATCGTGCCTTATTAACAAATGCCGATGGTTCGTTAACAGCTCGTGGCAATACAATTATTTCGCATACGCCCTTTGGTCGTTTTGGTGATGCCGAGGAATTGTTAGGAACACTGCATTGGCTTGCCAGCGATGCATCAAAATTTGTTACCGGCACCATGATAGTGGTAGATGGCGGATTTGATGCATTTTGTATTTAAGTAAAAAATATTTGTAAAGGTTTATCATTTTTTAGGTATTGAAATGGTAAATGGTAAATGGTAATTAGTAAAATAGTAAATTAAGATTATGTATTTATGTAAACAATCGTGGAGATGGTACGGTCCGAATGACCCTGTATCATTGTGGGACATCCGACAGGCTGGTGCAACTGATATTGTAACGGCTTTGCATCAAATTCCCAATGGAGAAGTTTGGCCAATTGAAGCCATTAAGTATCGTAAAAAAATTATAGCCGAAGTTGGCTTAATATGGTCGGTAGTGGAAAGCGTTCCGGTACACGAAGATATTAAAAAGCGCACTGGAAATTACAAGCAGTACATTGATAATTACAAACAGACAATTCGAAATTTGGCCGAATGTGATATTCGTATTGTAACGTATAATTTTATGCCAATTTTAGATTGGACACGTACAGATTTAGCTTATTTGATGCCCGACCGTTCCAAAGCTTTGCGATTTGAAATGGCGGCTTTTGTGGCTTTCGATTTGTACATGCTGAAACGTCCTAATGCTGAAAATGATTATACCGTAGAGCAAATTTCGAATGCTAAAGCGCGCTTTGATGCTATGAGCGAAGAGGAAAAAGAAACCCTTGTTCGCAATATGATAGCCGGATTGCCTGGTGCTGAAGAGAGTTTTACAATTGAACAATTTCAAAAGGCATTGGATACTTATAAAGGTATCAGCGAGAACGAATTACGGAATAATTTATTTTATTTTATAAACGAAATCACAAATGTTGCCGATGAGGTTGGTGTGCAAATGGCAATTCATCCCGACGATCCTCCGCGCTCAATTTTGGGCTTGCCGCGCATTTTAAGCACTGCCGAGGATGTTCGAAAACTGTTTGCAGCGGTACCAAGTGCCGCAAATGGAATTTGCCTTTGTACAGGATCGTTTGGAGTTTCGTCTATAAACGATTTGACTTCAATGTTGCGCGAATTTGGCGAACGTTTATATTATGTCCATTTTAGAAGTACGAGACGAAACGACGATGGCGATTTTTACGAAGACAATCATTTAGAAGGCGATGTAGATATGTATGAAGCCATGAAGGCATTGTTGGTAGTTATGTATACTTACAAACGACGCATACCAATGCGTCCGGATCATGGGCATCAGATGCTCGATGATTTACACAAAAAAACAAATCCTGGCTATTCCGGAATTGGTATGCTTAGAGGCATGGCTGAGTTGAGGGGGTTAGAAATGGGCATTTCGCGAACACTATTTTAAACCCCTAACCCCTAAAGGGGAATTGTAAATACTAACATCTCTTATCCCCCTTTAGGGGTTAGGGGCAAATTTAAATATTATGATTGAATTAAAAAAAGACACAAAATACGCCCTAATGGTTGCTACCAGCATGGGTGTACGTATTACGCCAGCTAATGGACAACCTGTACAGAGTAGTAAACTTTTCCAAATGGAAGTCTCGAGTGCTGAAACAAATGTTGCAAGCATTTCTTCATATCTCGGTTTGCCCGTTAAAGTATTGACTACTTTTGTGAAAGATAGTCCCATTGCGCAATTGATTAAAAGCGATTTACGCAGTCGGCACATGGATTACGAAGGCGTTGAAGTGGCACAAGGTAACCCTTGGGGGTATCGTCATCAGTTTAATATTGCCGACAGCGGTTTTGGTGCTCGTGGTCCACGAGTGCTCAACGACCGTGCCGGTGAAGTGGGTCGAACCTTGAATGTAAAAGATTTTGACCTCGAAAAACTTTTTGTAAAAGAAGGTGTTCAAATACTACATCTTTCGGGTTTGATTGGCGCGCTTTCGCCCGAAACAAGCGAATTTTGCTTAGAGTTGGCACGTTATGCTAAAAAAACGGGTACTCGTATTTCGTTCGATTTGAATTATCGTGCTTCGTTTTGGAAAGGTCGCGATGAAGAATTGCGTGCTATTTTTACCGAAATTGCTTCTGTTTCAGATATATTAATTGGTAACGAAGAAGATTTTCAACTTTGCTTGGGTATCGAAGGTCCCGAAGCGGGTGGTAAAGGCATTGAGGCTGAAATTGATGGTTTCAAAGGAATGATTGGTCGTGTAAAAGCGGCATTCCCAAATGCATCAGTTTATGCTACCACATTGCGCCAGGTTATTAGCACCAACGAACATTTGTGGGGTGCTATTATGTTAGATGGCGATGAATGGTCGGTGATTCAACCACGCAAAATTAATGTTCTTGACCGCATTGGTGGTGGCGATGGTTTTGTGGGTGGAATGCTTTACGCTATTCTCAAAGGCTGGCCTTCGGAACAATGGGCGCAATTTGGTTGGGCTTCGGGTGCATTGGCAACTACATTCCTAACTGATTATGCTCAGCCTGCCGACGAAGAGCAAATTTGGAGCATCTGGGGTGGAAATGCGCGCGTTAAACGATAAGGTCATTTACCATTTTGGCATTTACTATTTACCATTAAAAGAATGTGAAATAGTAAATGCGAAATTGCATTAAATAGTAAATGGTCAATAAATAAATTGTAAATTAATATTATGATTTTCTACGAAAATGGTTCCATAGATATTGAATTGACTTCCGAAGACTTGAAAAAAGGTCTTTTCGAAGCATTGGAGAAAATGGGAAAGCGACACAAAGTGTTAGCTATACCGCCCGATTATACGCGTTTGCCGAGTAGGGCAGGGGAGTTGACCGAATATGCGTGGCAGTTTTATGGCGACGCTTTATCGGATGTACTTCCTGCTTTGGGAACGCATTCGCCCATGACGGCGCACCAAATTGACCACATGTTTGGAGCCATGCCTGCTTCGCTTATTCGCGAGCACGATTGGCGCAACGATGTGGTTACCATTGGTTATGTGCCGGCTGAGTTTGTGAAAGAAGTTTCGGGCGGTGCTGTCGATTTTCCTTGGCCTGCGCAAGTAAATAAATTATTGTTGGAAGGTAATTTCGATTTAATTCTTTCGATAGGTCAGGTGGTACCTCACGAAGTAGTGGGAATGGCAAATTACAACAAAAATATTTTTGTAGGAACGGGTGGGGTCGAAGGTATCAATAAAAGTCATTTTGTGGGTGCTGCTTACGGCATGGAACGTATGATGGGTCATGCTGATACGCCTGTACGAAGGATTTTTAATTATGCTTCGGATCATTTTACCCAAAATTTGCCCATTGTGTATGTGCAAACGGTAGTTGGATTGGACAAGTCGGATAGTAAAATTAAATGTCGTGGTATGTTTATTGGCGACGATTACGAAGTTTTCGACAAAGCAGCAAAATTGGCCTTGCAAGTGAATTTTGATTTATTGGACAAACCGCTGAAAAAAGTAGTTGTTTATCTCGACCCTACAGAATTTAAAAGTACTTGGTTGGGTAATAAATCGGTATATCGTACGCGCATGGCCATTGAAAATGATGGCGAATTAATTGTACTTGCTCCTGCGCTCAAAGAGTTTGGCGAGGACAAAGAAATTGACCGTTTGATTCGTAAATACGGCTATTTTGGAACACCACAAACGCTTAAAGCGTGCGACGAAAATGAGGAATTGCGCAATAATTTGAGTGCGGCTGCCCATCTTATTCATGGCTCGTCCGAAGGGCGATTTAGCATCACTTATTGTCCGGGCAAAGGTGCCGAAAACTTAACAAAAGCAGAAATTGAAAGCGTTGGATTTAAGTATGCAGATATCGACGATGTACAAGCAAAATACAATCCAGAAAAATTACGAGATGGCTACAATATTATGCCCGATGGCGAAGAGATATTCTATATTTCAAATCCGGCATTGGGGTTGTGGGCGTTTAAAGAAAGATTTAGATATTGACCATTTATTCATTTACCATTTACTATTTAAGAAATGACGACTGAGGAGTTAAAGAAGAGATTGAAAGTTTTCGCTCTCAGAATTATTAAATTATCAGAGAGTTTACCAAATAATATTACTGGTAAAACTATTGGGAATCAAATAATTCGTTCTGGAACATCACCAGGTGCAAATTACCGCTCAGCTTGTTTAGGTAAATCGGATAAAGATTTTCTTAATAAGTTAAAAATGGTTGAAGAGGAATTAGATGAAACTTTGTATTGGTTGGAATTATTAGTTGAATCTGGTTTAGTAAAAGAAGATTTACTGAAAGATTTGATGAATGAAAATTATGAATTATTGAAAATTATTGTAAGCTCAATTACAACAATGAAAAAGAAGCTAAATTCAGGTCTAAAATAGTAAATGTCTTGGTTTTAAATAGTAAATGGTAAATGAAAAAATAGTAAATGAGATTAATTATCGACGATAAAATTCCGTACATTCACGGTGCATTTGAAAATGTAGCGGAAGTGATTTATTTGCCTGGCTCGAAAACAACGCCTGAAATTACGAAAGATGCCGATGTTATTGTAACCCGTACACGCACTATTTGCAACGAAAAATTGCTTGCTGGTTCGTCGGTAAAATTTATTGCTACAGCTACCATTGGCTATGATCATATTGATACTAATTATTGTGA
>JAIFKX010000321.1 GCA_020049335.1 Paludibacter sp.
CCCAGAAAAGTTGCACGGTGGCAATGTTTACTTTTTCGTCGGGCGAATGCGGGTAACGAATGGTTGGGCCAAACGAAATCATATCCATTTTGGGATAATGCGTACCTAAAATACCACATTCGAGTCCGGCGTGGATAATCATGATTTTTGGTGTTTTACCATATTTGTTTTCGTAAACCGAAGTCATTTCTTTCAAAATTGGCGAATCGAGGTTTGGCTTCCATCCGGGATAACCACCAACAAACTCCACTTTTGCACCCGCTAATAAAAAGTTGCTTTCGATAATCGAAGCTAATTCGTCTTTGCGCGAATCTACCGAACTACGAAGCAACGAGCGCAATTCAATTTTTTTGCCGTTCGATTTGATAATTGCCAAGTTATTAGAAGTTTCGACAACTGTTGGCAACTCGGGAATAAAGCGATACACACCATTGAAACAAGCTGTAACGCCATTAATCAAGTCGTCTTGAATCTCTTCGGGAATGAGACCAGCAGGCAAAGCCACTTCTTCGGCAGTGAGCGAAATATTGTTTTCAACACCTGCAAATTCTTCTACAAAAAGCGTTTCAAGCTCGTCGCACAAATCCATAATATCCTCCACGCCATCTGCAGGCACAGTGATTACAGCAAATGCTTCACGCGGAATAGCATTTCGCAAGCTTCCGCCATCGATGCTCGCCAAGCGGGCTTGACATTCAGCCACAGCCATTTTCAGGAAGCGGAACATGAGTTTGTTAGCATTGGCACGTTGCAAATGAATATCCACACCCGAGTGACCACCTTTCAACCCTTTGAGCGTAACTTTGAGAGCCACATCGCCTTCGGGAATTTCGGACTCGTTGTAAGCAAAAGTAATATTCGCGTCCAAACCACCAGCACAACCCACATACAATTCGCCTTCGTCTTCCGAATCCAAATTCATCAGAATATCACCTTTCAAAAATCCGGGTTCCAATCCAAATGCGCCGTGCATACCCGTTTCTTCGTCCACCGTAATGAACATTTCGATAGCTGGATGAGCGATGTCTTTCGATTCGAGAACTGCCATAGCAGCCGAAACACCTATGCCATTGTCGGCACCGAGAGTGGTATCTTTAGCCGTAACCCAGTCGCCGTCGATATAAGCCTGAATAGGGTCGGTTTCGAAATTGTGTGCAATACCCGAATTTTTCTGTGGCACCATATCCATGTGCGACTGCAACACAACTGCTTTGCGGTTTTCCATGCCGGGTGTAGCAGGTTTGCGCACCAACACATTTCCTATTTCATCGCGGAGGGTTTCTAAGCCCAGCGATTTACCATAATTTTCGAGAAAAGTACCGATTGCCTCTTTTTTGCCCGAAGGACGAGGCACTTGTGTAAGACTATAAAAATGTTTCCAGAGCGCTTTGGGCTCCAACTGAAGAATTTCACTCATAATTTTTTATTTGATGTTGTATATTTATACTGATTTTATTAACTGCAAATATCCGTATTTTTTTTGAGAATACCAATTTTTGCTTCTTTAAATATTCCTTTTATTGTATCAAATACCTGCTGAATTTTATTATTTAACAATTTTAGAACCGATATTATTTCTGACATAAAAACGAAATTATATACAATATATATTAAAATAATTATTTTATATTGCTGATAATCAATGCTTATATAATTTATTTTTAATTTTTGGATAAACAATTTTGCTGTATTTTCTGTTTGGTAATTTTGTTCAACAATTTTGTCAAACATATTTATCAAACAATATAGTTAGAAACATGAAAGAGAGTGCTACCGAAGAATTAATTATTAACACAGCAAAAAATATTTTCTTTTTAAAGGGAAATTACAATGCCACAACGCAAGATATTGCCGATGCGGCAGGTGTTAACCGTGCTTTAATTCATTACTATTTTCGAAGCAGGGAACAGTTGATGGAGGCTGTGCTCCGAGAAGCAACTTCGAAAATGAACGAACGTTTGTTCTTAATTGCGCAATCGAAAGTGGAATTTAAAGAAAAAGTAAGCAATTTGATAAGCCTCATTATCGAAGGCATGCTCGAAACGCCTTATTTGGAAAATTTTGTTGTAAACGAGTATATTCGTTTGGATATAACGTGCACCAAAAACCCACATAAAGATTTAATTGACAATTATTTGTGTGGATTTTTAGATGAGGTAAAAGCGGAAATGGAAAAAGGCACTATTCCAAAAGTTCAACCACTACATTTTATTATCAACCTACTTTCGATGTGTGCTTATCCCATTAGTATGCGTCCACTTATTCAGCACACTTTCGGGTTGGACGATGCGTTTTATCAACAATTTATTCAAGAACAAAAAAATATTGTTTTCAATATTATCTTTAGGGATAATGCTGCAAAATAATTTTTGCATCTACATATATCATTCAATAAGAGGTAATTAGTTTTAAAATAAAAATGTTAAATGAGAAAAATTAAAATCAACAAATTAATTGTGCTTGGCATACTCCTTTTGTTGGGAGCGCAACTGCAAGCACAAACAATGTATACGCTGAACGAATGTATTCAGCAAACATTGAAAAATAATTTACAGATAAAAAACAGTGAGTTGGACGAGCAATCCATTAATTCGCAAATTACAGAGGCGAAAAGTGGCTTTCTGCCCTCGGTAGATTTAAACGGACAGTATCAGTATTACATTACCATCCCGCAAATGCTGCTGCCTGCCGAAATTTTTGGTGGAAAAAAGGGTGAGTATGCGCCAGTTTCATTCAGCTCCAAACAAACAACAGCTGCCAATATTCAGGTTTCGCAAGTGCTTTTCAACCAAAAGGTTTTTATTGCTCTTAAAGCAGCCAAAACAGCGAAAGGCGTGTCGGAGTTACAAATGGCTAAAACCAAAGAAGATTTGATTTACAACGTTTCTGCCGTGTATTACAACATACAAGTTGTAAATGAAAATTTAGCCTTGCTGGATAGTAATATTGTAAGTATGGAAAAAATGCTGACTATCAACAAAATTCTCGAAGCCAACGAAATATTAAGCAAAAGTGCATACAAAAGGCTCGAAATTAATTTCGAAAACCTCAAAAACGAACGCGAAAATCTCCGTTTGGCGGGCGAAAAAGCAGCTAACTTACTCAAGTTTTTAATGCGTATGCCAATTACAGATGCTATACAAATAAGCGGATTCGAAGCTATGGAAACAAAGCTAACGGAATCGTTGCCCAATGTGGATAAACGTACGGATCTGCTCCTTATGAATAAGCAAATAGAAATTGCGGGCTTGGAAAAGAAAATTGCCATTGCCGATTTTTATCCTTCATTAGCAGGGGTTTACAATTATGGGTTGACGGGCTACAACAAAGAATTTTCGTTTACAAATACGATTAACGACAGTTGGCAAAAAGGCAGTTATGTGGCTCTGCAACTGCGAGTTCCCCTATTTAGTGGCTTTAGCCGCTTACAAAAACTAAAGCAAAAAGATTTTGGTATTGAGAAAGCAAAAAATAGCTACGAGCTGGCAAAACAATCGGCTTTTAAAGAAGTGTCGGATGCTACAAACAATTACCAAAGCCGCTTAAATTCGTTCGACAATACCAAACGAAGCCTCACCTTGGCAAAAGAGCTTTTCAACAATTCAAACACCGAATACCGAAACGGAATTATTTCTATTTCCGATTTATTACTCATACAAAACGACCTCACTACGGCACGTACAAATTATAGCAATGCCATGATTAACTTGCGTTTAGCCCAAATAGAATTACAAAAATCAAAAGGAGAATTAGCAATCAACAACTAAATTTTTTAAATAAAATCCCATGAAGAAAAATATTATTATTATCATAATTATTCTTGTTGTAGTGGCTGGTGCTACTGCTTACAAATTGGCGGCCAACGTAGAAGTGGCAAAAAATAAAGCCTACATTCCCGAGTTATCCAAAGCGGTGGTGGTTAAAGCGCAAACGGTTGTAAAATCGGATTTCAGCTACGAATTTACTTACGCCGGAAGTTTTATTCCTAACCGCGAAATAATGCTCGTTCCCCAAGCGCAAGGCGAAGTGAAAGGTGTATATTTTAACGAAGGCGACGCTGTGAGCGAAGGTAAACTCTTGTTGCAAATAGACGATGCCATGCTGCAATCGCAATTGATAGCCGCTAAAGCAAGTTTCGAAAATGCCAAAACAAATTACGACCGTTTCAAAAAAGCATCTACCAGCGATGGTGTTACCAAAATGCAGGTCGATGGCAATTACTTACAAATGAAAGCTGCCGAATCGCAACTCAAACAATTGGAAATTGGCATAAGCAAAAGCAAACTCTCAGCTCCTTTCAGTGGCACAATTACCATGCGAAATGTGGAAAAAGGCTCGGTGGTTGGTCAAATGGCGGTGGCTCGATTGACTGATATCTCGTCGCTCAAATTGGAAATAAATGTACCCGAAACAGATATTATCTTTTTTGAGAAAGGAAATACAGTTAGCATTAAATCAGAGCTTTATCCTTCGGAAAAATTCCAAGGTAAAGTAGAATTTGTATCCGACCGCGGCGACGAATCGCACAACTATATAGTGAAAATTAGAGTTTCGAACAATGGCAAAAATAAACTCAAAGCAGGCATGTACGCATCGGTTACTTTGGCTAAAAAAATGAAAACATCATCGCTAAATATTTCCAGATTAGCATTATTGGGCTCCGCCAAAAAACCTCAAGTATATGTGGCCGACAATGGAAAAGCCATACTTCGCAACATTGTGGTTGGCAGAAGTAATGGAACAAACATTGAGGTTATAAGTGGCATTGCCGAAGGCGAAAAAGTAATTACCAACGGACAAATTAACTTGGTGGATAGTTGTTTAATTACTGTTGCTAACTAAAACAACCCCTAACCCCTAAAGGGGAATTTTAAGACTTACTCTCTTCATTTTATACAAACTTGGTCTTCACATCCCTTTTAAGGGACTGAGAGACCGTATTATATTAAAATTATGACCCTTACCGAAATAGCAATCAAACGACCCTCGCTGATTATTGTGATTTTCACAATCCTCATCTTGGGAGGAATATTTTCATACAAGCAGTTGAGTTACGAGCTAATGCCACCTTTTACGGTTCCTACACTCGTTATTTCAACGCCTTATCCGGGTGCTTCGCCAGCGGATGTAAACCAAACGGTTACAAAAAAAATTGAAGATGTTATCACCGGACTTTCGCAAATTGTAACTACTTCGGCGCAATCCTACGAAGGAGTGTCGGTGGTGATAGCCGAGTTCGAAAACAGTGCCGATATGAGCGAAAAGCAACAGGAAGCACAACGAAAAATTACGAATATTTTGTCGACCTTACCCGAAGGTGTAAAAGCTCCGGTGGTTACAAAAATTAGCCCCAGCGAGGAGGCCATTATGCGTGTTACTGTGGTGGCAAAGATGGGCGACCGTGAGTTTTACGACCTCATTGACAAGCAAGTAATGCCGCAGCTGAAACAAATAGATGGCATTGGCGACATTTCGGTTACGGGAGGTTTGCAGCGCGAAATTAAAGTGAATGTCGACAAGGCCAAATTGGCGTCTTATGGCATTCCGCTTTCGCAAGTTACACAGGTGGTAAATAGCGCTAATCTCGATTTCCCGACAGGAAAAGTGAAAAATGCGAATGATCAAATTACGGTTCGTTTGGCTGGGAAATTTAATTCCGTAGAGCAAATTAAAGAATTGGTTATAGCCGTTAATCCCAAAGGAGGCAACATTCGCTTAGCCGATTTGGCGGAGGTGGAAGATGGTGTGAAAGAACAAAAAACCATCAACCGCTTCAATGGCGTGGATGGTATTGGGCTTACTATTACCAAGCAATCGGATGCTAATGCGGTAAATATTAGCAAAGAAGCAAAAGAACGCTTTGCCAAAATTGAAGAAACGTACGCTGCCAATGGTCTGAAATTCAACATTGCCCAGGATGCGTCGGATATGACCTTAGATGCAGTGGATGCAGTTACGCACGATTTAATGATTGCCATAATTTTGGTGGCGCTCGTAATTTTAGTGTTTTTGCATAGTTTGCGCGACTCACTCATTGTATTGGTAGCCATTCCTACCTCCATTATTTCCACTTTTATTGCCATGTATTTCTTTGGGTATTCGCTCAATTTAATGACCTTGTTGGCTATGTCCTTGGTAATTGGTATTTTGGTCGACGATTCCATTGTAGTGTTGGAAAACATTCACCGCCATTTTGCGATGGGAAAAACCAAACGACAAGCAGCCTTAGATGGTCGTAACGAAATTGGTTTTTCGGCACTCGCAATTACTATGGTCGACGTGGTGGTATTTTTGCCAATAGCTTTGGTCGATTCCGTTATTGGCGATATTCTCCGTCAATTTTCGGTTACCATTGTGGTTTCTACCCTTATGAGTTTGTTCGTAAGTTTCACACTTACTCCATTTTTATATTCTCGCTTTGGAAAAAAAGTACAATTAAATCCTAAGAATTGGCTTCACATTCCCCTTTTCTGGTTCGACGCTGCTGTAGAAAATACTATCACTTGGTATGTAAAAATGTTGAGCTGGGTGCTTCGTCATAAACGAATTACGGCTGCGGGTGTCTCCTTCCTCTTTATTATCACAGGCTATATTATGAGCTTGGGCATTTTGGGACAAGAAATGGTGGCTAACGGCGATGGCGGTCGTTTTACCTTAAAATTGGAATACGACAAAGGCTTGACATTGGCACAAAATAATGTGCGAACACGCGAAATAGAGAATTTCCTCCGTTCGCAGCCCGAAGTATTTAGCGTATTGGCAAATGTGGGTGGAGCAAGCGACAATTTTATAACCGAAATGGCCGGCATTAGCAACGAAAACAAAGCGGTGCTCACTGTGAAACTAATCGACCCCACATTGCGAAGCATAAATACCGAAGACTTTATGTTGGTAATGCGCAAAAAAGTGGAAGAAAAATTTCCAGCCATCAAAGTTAATACAGCAGTAATCGGAATTATGGCAGGTCAGGTAGAACCCATCATGCTCATTTTGAGTAGCGAAGACCATGATGCGATGATGCATACCGCCGAGCATTTAAAAACAATTATCGACAAAATGCCAGGTGCCATCGATGCCAGTATCACGGTGCAAGAAGGAAATCCAGAACTAAATATACAAATCGATAGGGAAAAAATGGCAACTCTGGGGCTCAATATGGGTCAAGTGGGCATGGCTCTTCAAAATGCTTTTACGGGAAATACCAATGCCAAATACCGCGATGGACTGAACGAATACGACATTAATATTCGTTTGGATGCATTCGACCGAAATAGCTTGACAGACGTGTCGGGTTTTATTTTCCAAAACAATCGAAATCAGAAAATTACACTGTCGCAATTTGCCACTGTAACGCAAAGTAGCGGTCCGAGTATGGTGGAGCGCAACAATCGCCGCACATCGGTAACTGTTAAAAGTAATGTTTTAGGTGTTACTTCGGGCAAATTGGCACAAGAGATAGATGCCGAAATTGCGAAAGCCAACTTCCCCAAAAATGTGGAAATAAAATGGAGCGGAAATGTGAAGCAACAAGGCGATTCGTTCACCTCGCTTGGGTTAGCACTTCTGGCAGCTATTGTGTTGGTCTATTTAGTGATGGTGGCACTTTACAATAGTTTCGTTCAGCCATTTATTGTCTTTTTCTCGGTGCCGGTGGCGTTAATTGGAGCCTTTTTGGCGCTTAATCTCACCCTCAGTTCCATGAGTATTTTTACCATGTTGGGGCTTATCATGTTGTTAGGCTTGGTGTCCAAAAATGGTATTCTGATTGTCGATTTTGCCAATGGATTAAAAGCCAAAGGTATGGATACAGTAAGTGCTTTGTTAGAGGCAGGGAAAGAGCGTCTACGCCCCATTTTAATGACAACCATTGCTATGGTGTTTGGTATGATTCCTATTGCAATAGCCACTGGAGCTGGTGCCGAATGGAAAAATGGACTCGCATTGGTATTAATTGGCGGTTTAACTTCGTCGTTGCTACTCACCGTATTTGTAGTGCCAATGGCATACTTAACCATGGAGCGCATTCAACTCAAATTTTCGAAAAAGAAAAAGTCGGACGAAGAATAAAATTTAGGTTAGATAAAATAAAAAAACGCTTCTGTATTATTCAAAATACAGAAGCGTTTATAGTTTTGAGCTATCTTAATTTACAAACTCTCTAATCTGAAATTCTCGCCATCGTACACACCGTACGAAAACAGCGAAACAAAATCGCCAAGGATAATCACGCGGCTTGTGTTTTTGAGTTGTAAATCGAGCAGTACATGTCGGTGCCCATAAATAAAAAAGTCGATATCGGGGTGCAATTCGGAGTAATTTTTGGAGTAAATAACTAAGTTTTCTTCAAATTCGCCCAAGTATTTCCCGTCGTAGTTTTTATGCTTTAAACGGTTGTGTTTCGACCAGTTGTAGCCAAAACGTTGCCCCCACCGTATGGGAAAATAGCCAAAAAGAATTTGCGCTGCTCGGCTATGAAATACTTTACGCAAAAATTTGAATTTTCCATCGTTGTCCAATCCATCGCCATGCGCTAAATAGAAACGTTTACCCAAAATATCAACCGTTTCAGGGGCACGATGCACAATAAGCCCTATTTCCTCCTCCAAATAACCAAAAGTCCAAATGTCGTGATTGCCGGTAAAAAAGTGAATTTCGATGCCATCGTCAATCATTTCGGCTAATTTGCCTAAAATACGGACATAGCCTTTTGGAACAACGGTTTTGTATTCGAACCAAAAATCGAAAATGTCGCCCAGCAAATAAATAACTTTTGCAGTAGGGCGTACCTTTTCGAGCCAACGAACCAATTTGCGTTCGTGCTCAATTTTATCTTCCAATAATAAGGAGCCTAAATGGGCATCGGATACAAAATAGATCACTTCTTTTGTTCTTTTTTCTCGTCAGGGAAAGTTAATTCGTTCTCTACTTCGTTCATACCTTTTTTGAATTGATTTACGCCTTTGCCAATGCCACGCATCAGTTCAGGTATTTTTTTTCCACCAAAAAGTAGTAGAACAACTAAGGCAATAAGAATGATTTCGGGCATTCCTAAGGCAAATAAAATGATTGCTGTTTGCATAATACTTGAGTTTTTAAGAGTTTGAATCCACTGCGAAAATGTATTCTTTTAAACGCAAAGTGGCAATGTAGCTAAATTGATAAGAGAATAGTATCTGAATATCAACACTTTGCAGCTTCGAATCTTAATTTTCTTAGCGTTTAAAATAAAATATTTACTTTTCGGAGTACACTCAGAGTTTCAATTTTTTACTTCTGCAAAGATACAATCTTTTTGAACAATATTCACCCTATAGTCACCACTTTTGCGCATCATGCATATTTCAACTCCACGAAATGGAAGCCGACCATGCAACTCTGTGGCACGAAGATGAAAAAACAAGTGCCGATAATTGCCAAATGCTTTGCAAAGAGGATAATAGAAGAAAGTCGGGGAAATAAATTGCATCCCCGAATAAACATTACACAAACATATCTGCGAGCTTTATTTCACTCTGTATTAAATCTGAGTATTCATTTTTGCTTACTCCGAATGTTGTTATCATGGTCAGGAATACCGATTTGCGGGTGTTGGTTTCTGCTTTGAAAATGCCAATTCTGTTGCGTAGCGTTTCGGCATATTTTTTATCAATGCTAAATTCATTTATCGAAAATTTCATTTCGCAGAGGTTTATTACGGCATCGTTTCGGTCGATAAGCAAATCAATTTGCGTTCGATTTTCGCTGTTTTTACTCAACCAACTAAACGCATTGGTACGTACACCACTTATTCCCAAACTATTTTTCAGTTGCGGTAAATGTGCCAAACATAGTTGCTCAAAAGCATAACCACTCCAAACCCGGTGTGTGGGACTATCAATAGCGGCACTCCAGAAATTTTCTGATCCAGTACTTATTTCATTTCCAAATTTAAAATAAAACAAGGTGTAAAAGTCGACCAATTGGTAGATTTTGTCTTTCGATTTTTTATCAAACGATAAATAGCTCCGAATAAAACCGCTGTTTTCTAAATCGTCAAGCATTTTCGAAATTGCACCGCTACTTTTCTCGTTGAGCGAAGCCAATATCTCGTTTCGGGTAACACCTTTGTTTTTCGCGCTTATCATTTTCACCAATTCGATGTATTTTTCCGACGAATTAAAAAGTGCAGCATACAGATTCGTAAATTCATCGTTTAGCGTTCCCGAGGCAGCAAAAAACAAGCGGTCGATATTTTGAGCGAGGCTCATTCCTTTTTTCAGCAAACTCCAATAATACGGAATCCCACCCATTATCATATAGCATTCGGCTATGGTGTATTCTTCCCATGCTATACCTTGCCATTGCAAATGCTGTTTACATTCGAGCAAGGTAAATGGCTGAATTTTCATTCGCACCGTTATTCGATTATACAACCCACCCTTGTTGTTTATCAGCTTATCCATCATCCACGAAGTAGACGACCCGCAAACGATCAACAAAATATCGGTTCTGTGGGCAGCCCAACTATTCCAGAAATGCTCCAACGCACTTAAAAAGTTGGATTTGGGGCTTTCAATCCAAGGAAGTTCATCTAAGAAAATTACTTTTTTAGCGTCTGTAGATTTTTCGAGATGCGATTTTAGCTGCTGAAATGCTTCGAGCCAATTTGCAGGAGACGCGGCATCCATACAACCGGCATCGCGCATCGAAAACTGAAAATTTAGCAGCTGCGCGGCTTTGTTGGCATTAGCCATGCCGGTGAGCGTAAAGGCAAATTTATTCTCAAAATACTGCCTTACCAAAAATGTTTTCCCCACCCTACGTCTTCCGTAAAGTGCCACAAACTCCGATGTTGTTGACTCAAAACATCGCCTTAGCTGTTCCTGTTCTTGCTTTCGTCCAATAATTATTGCCATGATATTTGGAATTATTATTCGCCACAAATATATAAAATATTATTGATTTGGCAAATTATAGTAATATTATTCACCAAATCTATGTATTTATATATAGATTTGGCAGGTTATAGTAATATTATTCGCCAAATCTATGTATTTATAGATAGATTTGGAAATTTATCGTAATATTATTCGCCAAATGTATATTGTTTTAGGTTGATTTGGTAAGTTATTTACAATTTCCCAGCAGCTATAAGCGAAATTATTGTATCAACAGCACCACAGCCGACACAAAAGTTGCTGCCAATACAAACCAACGGTAGGCATTTTCGGGGAAAAGCTTTACTATTTTTATTCCAAAATAAGCTCCCAGCGCAATGGCGGGCAGTAGCATCAGGTTAAAAGCAAGCGTTTGGAGGGTGATATTGTGCCAGCCCCAAATTTGCAAAGGCAATTTGGAAAGGTTGATAATAAAGAAAAACCAAGCAGCTGTGCCAATATATTCTTTTTTGGGGAGATTTTTGGATAATAAATACACACTCATTATCGGTCCGGCAGCATTACCAATCATAGTCGAGAACCCACCCATTATACCAAATGGAATGGCTACGGATGTTTTGTGCGCTACAATTTCGGTGGTTTTCTTTTTGCGAAATTCCATCCAAATCATCACAGCCAAACTCAAAATCACAAGCAATCCTATTAATTGCTTAAACTGTACGGATGAAATGTTTTTTCCCACTAACCAACCAATCAGTATTCCCGCAAAAGCCCACGGCAAAACACCAAGCACCGTTTTCCAATGCGTGCTTCGATGGTAATAAACCACGCCAAACACATCGGCCATTATCAGCATGGGCAGCACCAAACCCGACGATGGCATGCCACCAAATATAAACGCCATAATGGGTACAACCAAAGTCCCCAAGCCATTTACGCCCGTTTTTGCCATACCTATCATAATAGCCGAAAGTATGGCCAATAGCCACATCGAGAGCGATAAATCCATAATTCAAAAAATATAAAGTATTATTGCAATTTCATTTCTGATAAGCGCATTTATTCGCTAATTTTCCTTTTGCAGAACTGAGTCCAACTTTCGTTTCCGGGCTGTGAATAAATTGTCGGATTCTTTCCGTAGTACGTAATATTTTTAACTCCCACAGCATCGGCTTTCTTTTTCAACTCTCTGGCATGAAATGCGTGATGTGAGGATATTTCGGGCGCTGAATAGGGATGAACAACATCTCTAAGTGTGTTATTTATCCAAATTTCGGGGTCATCGGCCGACATTAAAGCAAGCATATCCACCTCCGCCCTATACGCATCGGTAGCAGCCGATTCGTATTGAGCGGTTGACGATACTCCATATATCTTTCGGATGTTACCTGTTTCATTCGACAGTATTTCCGACCACGTTAAGTTGTAATCAACAAAAACATCATTTACCCAACGATCTTCGATGTTATAACTCGATTGAGTTTCTCTCGCAACTACGCCTATTACCCGGCTCGATTCTCTTAAAACAGTGTCATTGTTTTGTAAATCTGCCATGTCATTATTAAATGCAATCCAAAGAGAAGTGCCGGCACCAGCCGAATTGCCTGCTAAAATGATTTTATTTTTATCAATATTAAAAACACTTGCCCGATGCCGGAGGTATTGCAACGCTCTTCTTACATCCGACATGGGTTTTTTAACACCTTCTTTTTCGTCATTTGTATTTAAAAATGTGTATCGAACGGTAGCAAAAGCAATATTGTTTTGAAGTAGATACCTGATATCTGTTGGAAAATCCCAGGCGCCACCCGACTGTACAGCATACACAAAATCTTTGTCACCACTTGTAAAACCACCTCCGTGTACATATATTACCAAACCTGTGGGAGTGCTTGAATTTGGTAGCCATATATCGAACTGCGTCCTTTCTTTGTTATCGTAAGCAATATTTTTAGCAAATTTAGCATCGATACCTTTTAAATCGAAAGGCGAATTTGAAAACGTGATTTTTGAATCCGTAATTATCTGATTTTCTTCACTTTTAGTACAACTACAAGTAACTAAAAAAACGAATAAAAATGCAATAGATAGTTTTTGGTATGTTTTCATTTTTTTCAATTCAATTTATTGTGACTGATTTTCTTAAAAAGCATGTTTAATTGTATGTTATCTTCTTTTTACATGTTATCATCTAAAACCCATGCTCGCTCAGAACACAAAGTATTTAATATTTTTTGTTTTACATATTACGGGCAGCAAAGACATCTTTGATAAACATTAAACAAGAAATCTCCGCTACTATTGGTTTGTAGTGCAACATGGACTTCCTCGCTGGGTTCCCGTTTTACGGGACAAGCTGTGCTGACCGAGTGAATATCTGCGCATTAGGGGCTGGGGTTTGGTCGCTAGTCTTTCATTTTCAGTTCGTAGTTTGTACTTCTTCCACCATCTTCACTTTTAGCTAAAATTCTTTTTTCGATTAAATCCTGAATGTCACGCAATGCGGTATCTTGTGAACATTTAGAGATTTTTGCCCATTTTGATGTATTTAGTTTTCCAATAAAACCATCAAATAGTTTGTTGAGCATCATTCGTTGTCGACTATTAAGGATTGTATCCTTGTTTTTATCCCAGAAATTACTTTTTCAAGTTTTCATTCAGCACTTTAACCAGTTCATAAACCAATGTTACCGGATTTTGCTTGTGATATTGCAGTTCCTTTTTTGCCAAAAACAGTTTCTCTGCTCTGTTTATTGCCTCTTTTTGGTCTGCACACGGGTCGTCTTCCAAACGTTTATAGTTTTCTGTACAGAATTTCCATTTTTTGCCAACTTTCTCGTAATTAATACCCCATAACTTGCTTAATTGTTCATAATAGAATGTTCGATGATTCTCATTGTCTGTATATTGGTAGTGCAAATAAAACCACAGTTCAAACGCATCGTTTGAGTAAGCCACATTATAACCCAACTCTTTTGCTTTGGCAATGGAATTGTCAAAGTCGGGAATACAATTAGCTACATCAAGCTTTATATCCAAATCAAAAACACACCAAATCTCGTCACATTGCTCAATTTGTTGAATTCTTTCCGTGTTTTCAACTAATTGAAGTTTGGATTGTCCCAATGAAAAGAGCTTAACTGTCAAGGTCGAAACAAGAAATGACTTGAAATACAATTCTTCGGTTTGTCCTTCGCAAACAATTAGAATTGTCTTATTTGGAA
>JAIFKX010000166.1:0-1845 GCA_020049335.1 Paludibacter sp.
GATACCCAAATTCCGCATATTCCATTTAAGGTAAAAGGTATTGAAAATGAAACTTTTCATGCCATAACCACCACCAATTGGATGCCTTATTATTGGTCGATAAACAATGTGGCGCCTGCCGAGCAATTGCACACGGCTCTGGCTTACTGGCAGGGCGGGCGAAATGAAGAGGCATATAAATTGTTGAAATCGGTGGTGATGGACAATCAATTTTGTGGTTCGAGTCCGGGCAATTTCCCCATGTTATCCATTTACAATGCAGCCAGCAGGAACGAAAGTTACCGCGATTTTGCCGATGTAGTTGGAATAGCTGCGCGTACTGTGGTTGAAGGACTTATCGGACTTCGCCCCAATGCCATTCATGGTAAAATGACGATAAAACCCGGACTGCCTGCCAAATGGGATTTTGCGTCGTTCAGCTTGCCTTATTTGGATTTTGATTTTAAATATTCAGGTAAAAAAAGCAAGTATACCATTACCCAAAAACGTGAAAAACTATTGAAGCTAAGTCTTCAAATTCCTGCCAAAACGGATAAAGTTGCTGCGGTAAAAGTGAATGGAAAACCCGCTAAATACAAGGTGTTGACCGAAAATGTGGGTTCACTCGTGTTGGAAATTGAACTTCCTGCCAAAACCACCAACGAAGTGATTATTGCCTGGGTAGGTAATGCAATGGATGTTGCCCCCAAAGAAATAAATGCCGCTTTTTCTGAAACAAAAACTATTGATTTTAAGGCTAATATTGTAGCGTTGAACGACCCGCAATCCATTGTTGCTGAACATAAAATCAATGGTTCGCAATTGCATCTTAAACTTAATGGAGAAAGTGGCAACCGCACTTTCTTTGCCCAACTCAAACAAGGCGAAATGACTTGGTGGCAACCCGTTCACGTAAAGTTGAGCCCTGCCATTGAAATAGTTTCAGGAGATACAGAGGATAGTAAATCGCTAAACCTATTTGTAAAAAATAATTCGGATAAGGCAATTTCGGGAAAGTTGACCGCAGCCACATTCCAGCTCTAATTTGGTGCAGGTTTCTACAGAATTTGAGGTAGCAGGAACAAATAATGTGGAGTTTGTTGCTGATAATGGCTTGACCTACAACGAACAACTTGTAAACTGGACATTGCCATTAAAAATAAATGCGACTTTCGAAAATGTCAATATCAGCGCAGCATTCAACGACAAAGTGAATAATATCTTTGCCCCTAAAAAATACTTATCGCCACGCTCGCCTTACACCACGCTGCAACTGCCGCTGCAAGGCATGGGCGATTGGTGCGTGCCGCTTCGGATAGTGGCGGTGAACGACAGCGGTTTCAGGGCTGCGGCCAAAAATGACATATTTACAACGCCGTTCGGTTTGAAATTCTCCACACCCATTGCTGCAGAAAAACCGAATATCGCCTTCACGTCCTTGTGGGACAATTATCCCGATTCGCTTTCGGTACCGCTCTCGGGCAAAGCAAGTCATGCCTATTTGCTGATGGCCGGCTCTACTAATCATATCCAAAGTCGCATGGAAAATGGACGCGTAACAGTGAGATATACTGACGGTTCAGAAAGTGTGTTGAAACTAATTAACCCCGAAACATGGGCGCCTATCGAGCGCGATTATTTCACCGATGAATTTTCGTACAAAATGAATCGTCCACGACCTTTCCGCGTGGTGCTTAAATCAGGCTTGGTAGCTCGTGATTTGGAAAAACAAATAAAAGGCGAAGCACTCGATGCCCGACTGATTGATGGTGGTGGAGCAATTATTCTCGATTTACCACTCGATATGAATAAAGAATTAAAATCACTTACCATAACATCCAAAGCCAACGAAGTAGTGATTGGGCT
>JAIFKX010000166.1:1874-15903 GCA_020049335.1 Paludibacter sp.
TTTTTTACACTACCCGAAACAACATTTTTTCTGCCTTATTATTAAATGAACTTTGGCTAAACAGTTCAATGTGATAATGGCTGTTAGCTACTTTGTTTAATTGACTTTAAATTAATGCTTTATGAAACAATTTTCACTCTTTGCCATTATTATGCTTTCTTTTTTTTTCCTCTTTGGCATACAAAAGTCGAACAGCCAAACTCCCAAATCGTCCACTTTGATTGGACAAATGATTCTAAGTAATCAAAATTCTTTAAAAAATGCTATCTATCCGGTTCCATGCGGAACAGTAAATCTGAATTGTTATTTTAAATCTGCCACTTCGGAAGGCGATGCTGTTCAAAGTCCACTTTCGTATTTTTGTAATGATGTACCAACTTCTTATTATGTGAATTATTCACGCACAACTACAGTTTGCGAGCGTGGTAAATCGTTTCAGTTAACCCTTACTTCCAATAAAACCAGTACTGCCACCAGCGCTTATGCTTATGCTTTTGCCGATTGGAACCGTGATGGAATTTTTGAAACTTCGCTTGGCAAAAAGGAAATCACCGAACTTTCCACCAAGGAAACTCCAGGTACGTTTTTCCCAATCTCAATTCCCGCCGATGCACAAGTAGGCAAAACCCGTATTCGCATTTACCTTACTACTACTAACCTCGGTACAGTAAATGCTACCGATGTCATTTCTAATGGTCGCATCTACGATTTTGTGTTGTTCACAGCCGAAAATACAGGTGCTTCAACCTCGGCTGTAGTTACAGTATCTTCCAATAATACGGCATGGGGCACAGCAGTTGTGAAAACCGTATCGCCCAATGCAGATGGTAAATTTAATATTGGAACAAGCGTAACTGTGGAGGCTACTCCCGCTGCGCTTTGCGATTTTACCGGTTGGAGTAATGGACTTGAAATTATTAGCACCAATCACATCTATAGTTTTAATGTGAGTGCAAGTGTTTCATTGACAGCTGTTTTTAAATCGGCAACAATCACATTGGAAGCTCCTCAAACAAGCACTGCTTCAGCACCGGTGTGGTATCAGATTAAGAATGCCCAAACCGACACTCGCTTAAACCGTTTTATCGCCTACGAAACCAACATTCCTTCCGATTATACTACTGCTTTACGCATTCAGAAGCCCGAAGATTTTAGCGACAAATTTCTATGGAGATTAGAGGCTTCTGCCAATGGACAAGCAAAAATAGTAAACAGGGGAACTAACAAGCAGATAACTGCTGTAACTGGTGCAGTCAATGAGGTTCTAACGGCTACCGATGCTGGTTCTGATTTTCTGATAAGCCCAAGTGGAAATGCGAACGGAAGCTATTCTGTTAAATATAATGGTGTGGCCGACAAACTCTTGAATGGCGGTTTGTCGTTTAACCTGCTATTGTACAATGGCGGTGTGGGAACCGGTTCGGGATGGTATTTTTACAGAGTGCCTGATACTACTTTTACAAGCATTGTTTCTGAAAAAAATGTAAATAGTAAGGTTTATTTAAATCAGAATTATTTACACCTCGATGGACTGGCAACTGGTACTCAAGTTAGCGTGTATGATATGCTTGGGCACGCGTTGTTAAATTTTACTATCCAGAGCGATAAACAACAAGTGTCTTTTCCTGTGAAGGGTGTTTTTGTAGTTTTAGCCAAAAACACGAATGGTCAATTAAATTCCTTCAAAATTATACAATAATTTTTTTTTGCTAAAATCTATTCAACTTTCAAAATCTCTATCCAAATGAAATATAATCATTTAACTAAATTATCTTCTGGTATTCTTTTGTCGTCAGTATCGGTAGCAGCAAATGCACAAGCAGCCGAAGCTCCTAAACAAAGTTCGGCTATTACAACGCCAAATGTTATCTATATCATTGCCGATGACCTTGGATACAGCGATATAGAAGCGTATGGTAATCAGCATATTTCCACCCCGAATATCAACAAACTTGCCAAAAGCGGCATGGCATTTACTCAATTTTATGCAGGCACATCGGTAAGCGCACCTTCGCGAGCCAGCCTAATGACCGGGCAACATACAGGACATACAAAAATCAGAGGCAATAAAGAACTTCAACCTGAAGGACAGGAACCGCTCGACCCCACAGTTAAAACTATTGCTCAGCTTTTTAAGGCAGCTGGATATTCCACGGGTGCTTTCGGCAAATGGGGATTAGGGTATCCGGGGTCGGTTGCCGAACCTACCAAAATGGGTTTCGACAAATTTTATGGTTATAATTGTCAGAGGCAGGCGCACTCTTATTATCCTGCATGGCTTTACAATAATTCTACGAAAGAAACTTTGGATGGCAAAACCTATTCGCAGGATTTAATTCATCAGCAAGCACTTCAGTTTATACGCGACAATAAGGATAAACCATTTTTCGGATATTTAGCGTATTCATTGCCACACGCATCGCTGGAGCAGCCCAACGATAGTATTTTGAAAATGTATGATGGAAAGTTTTGCGAACCCAAAACATTTACGTACAACGGCGATTATGCCGGAACTACCAAACCTCGCGCACAGTTTGCCGGAATGGTTACCCGTCTCGATACGTATGTGGGTCAGGTAGTTGCGGAGCTCGAAAAACAAGGAGTTCTTGACAATACCCTTATAATTTTCACCAGCGATAATGGCCCGCATACAGAGGGTGGTGCCGATCCTGAATTCTTTAATACTGAAAAGTTGCTCAGAGGTACCAAGCGTTCATTGTACGAAGGTGGTACGCGTGTGCCTTTTATTGCGAATTGGAAAGGGCATGTTGCTCCCGGAACCACCAACAATCAGTTGGCTGCATTTTGGGATATGATGCCTACTTTCAACGAATTGCTGGGTACGCAAACCACCTGGACACAAGCTACAGATGGTATTTCAATGTTGCCCGCTATAACGGGACAAGGAACTCAAATAGAACATGATTACCTGTATTGGGAGTTTCACGAACAAGGTGGCCGTCAGTGTGTACGAAAAGGAGATTGGGTACTTATCAGGCAAAACATTAGCACTACGCCAACCTTAGAATTGTACAATGTGGAAGATGATCTTGCTGAAGCGAAAAATATGGCGGCACAAAATCCCGCAAAAGTGCAGGAACTGGTTACAATTATGGATACCGCTCACGTCCATTCCTCCATTTTTAATTTTGGAAAATAAAAACATAAATCATTAAATATCAATATCATAAAATATAAAATAGGAAATTTCGCTTAATGTTTCAATCTTCGACTTTACAATTGTTCCGCTTAGCGTGTACAGTAAAGATATACAAAACCATTTAATAACAATTTAATTAATTTTTTTATGAAAAAGTTCAACTCTTTTCTTTTAGCATTTATGCTTATGTTTTCGGCTGTTAGTTTGAAAGCACAAATGCCTAACCTGCCCGCAGGTTCAGTAGCAACTCCCGAAGTTAGTACCGCAGCAGCTCCTGTTTGGTACAACATGATGTCGTCGCACCTTACCGCAGCCGATCGTCAAAACAGGTTTTTAACTTTAGCGAACGATGGAGATGTGCTTTCGTCCGAAAAATTTGATGGTGGTATTTCGACGGCAAATCAGAACGACAAGTACTTATGGCGTTTGGAAGCTGGCCCAAGTGGAGCTGGGTATGTCTATATTGTCAACAAAGCTTCGGGTAAAAGATTATTTGGAGCAAGTACATTGGCATCGAACTGGGGGGTAAGCGTTGACAACACCGGAGTTGAGTGGAAATATCAAACGTCTGCTTCTACTGGTCAAACAGGAACTACACCCAATCAGTATGTATTTAATTTTGAGGGAGGTACTGTACATCCACTTTATTTGAATGTGGGCGATAATACAAATAGTGCTGGTTATAAAATAGTTGTTTTTACTGCCGGCGCTCATAATGCTTCGGGTTGGTTTTTGTATCCATATTCCAGTGTTTCAACATCGGTAAATGCAACTAAAACATCAACAAGTGTTTATCCAAATCCATTCAAAAACTCGTTGATGGTCGAAAATGCCATCGAAGGTTCAAATATTACTTTGTGTGACTTAAGCGGTAGAATCGTATTACAATCTGATGTTAAAATGATGAATACCGAAGAATTACAAACGGGAATTTATATCCTGAAATATACTTCAAAAGAAGGAAATCAATTAGTAAAAGTAGTGAAAGACTAATTTTAGTTACAACAATAAACCGTTGAGTCTGTTAGCCTTGAGAATGATAACTTTTTTGTTGTCATTCTCAAGGCTTTGCAGTAGGTTCGAATTTCCATTTTCAAATCTTTTTTTGTAATATGTATTTAGATGGAAATAATTATAAAAATCACTACCTTTGTAAATCATAATTCGTTCGAATATTAAATTCTGGGTTAACCATAAATGCAGGAAAAATTATTACTTGAAAAAATTAAATTGGGTGACGAAAATGCTTTTCGTTATGTTTTCGACACTCATTATGGTTTGCTTTGTAGTATTGCATCCGAATTTTTGAAAGATGATTTCCTTGCCGAGACCATTGTCGGTGATGTAATTTTGTATTTATGGGAAAAACGCGAAACCATCGAAATTCAATCCTCCCTTCGTGCTTACCTTGTGAGGTCTGTTCGCAATAAATGTCTTAATTATCAGCAATTACAATATGTAGTGAAAGAAACTCGATTCCCTCAGCACGAAGAGCTTTTGGATGGATATGGCAATTACCTACTGTCTGACAGTCAACCTCTTGGCACTTTACTCGAAAAAGAATTAGAAAATAAAATTGAGCATTCAATTAATAATCTTTCCGATGAATGTCGAAAAGTATTCCAAATGAGCCGGTTCGACAATAAAAAATACGAAGATATAGCTGCAGAGCTGGGCGTTTCGGTAAATACTGTAAAATATCACATAAAAAATGCGTTAGCAAAACTCCGTGCCGACCTTCATCAATACATTTCGTTGTGGGCTTTGTGGATTTATTTGTTTAAATAAATTGTTTCCAAAATTTTTTGTGATGGAATAATTTCTTTTACACTACCCGAAGTAATCAATTTTCTGCCTTATTAATACAAGCAATAATGATGGATACAAGAAACAACATAGCAGAAATCGATGAATTAATAGCCGGTTATTTTGCACAATCCCTTAACAAGGAAGAGCTTGCCGAATTACAACAATGGCTAAAATTCTCGAACGAAAACAGAACTTATTTTCTGCAAGCGCAGGAGCTTTGGTTTTCGGCCATTAGCGCCAATCATGCTATTCGTTTTAATTCCGAAAAAGCGTTTCAACGTTTCTTGTCGGCCACTATTGCTATGAACCACGATTCTATCAACGAAATCCCCCCCAAAAATAGGAAACGTTTTTTTGAGTTAAATTTTCTGAAAGTGGCTGCCGCAGTGGCTGTTTTGATGATTGTGGCAGGAATTAGCTACTTTGTTGGCAGTACTGGAAATTATAGCCAATTGGCCGATGTAACTGTGGAAGCTCCTTTTGGTTCGAAAACTAAAATGTATTTGCCCGATGGCACCTTGGTTTGGCTCAATGCAGGTTCAAGAATAAGCTATACAAATGAATTTGGAATAAACGACCGCAATGTAAAACTCGATGGTGAAGGTTATTTTGAAGTAACCAAAAACGCTGATTTGGCATTTAAAGTGGCAACCGACGAAATGAATGTTCAGGTGTTAGGGACAAAGTTTAATTTCCGGAATTTTGATGATGATGATGAGTCGATTATAACACTAATTGAAGGAAATGTTGCTGTTGACAATTGCATTGGTTCTCATAAACGTTATGTTTTACATCCAAACCAACGAATTGTATTGGACAAACGAACAGGAAAAGTAGAGTTGCAAAAAATTGATGCTTCGATGGTAAACGATTGGACAAAAGGGCTATTAAGTTTCGACGAAGATAAGCTCCCGGATATTGTACGCGAATTGGAACGTACATACAATGTTGAAATTGAGATTAAAGACGATACTTTAAATCAGTTACGCTTTTATGGAAACTTTATGCGGGGTAGTCAGTCTATCGACGAAGTGCTGGATGTGATAGCTTCCACCGGAAAGTTGAAATACAAAAAAATTGAACGAAGATTTGAATTGCGCAAAAAATAGTTTTTTAGGTTCGAAAGAGAATGTGTTGTTATGTTAACCAATTAATTTTAGTATTCACCTCGAAAAATCACAACGCTATGTACCCAACATCATTTACATAATAATACCCTCCACTAAAAAGCGAGAGGGACATGCTGACACATATCCCTCCCTGATAAATCAGAAATTCTCGTTGAAAAACTGCCTGATTCGATGCAAAATTACAAATTTTCTTCGTAAGGGCACTAATTAATCTTATAATTTAATTCAAAAAAAAATAGAATGTTTATGGTAAGAAAATTGAAGGTTGTTTTAATGACCCTTGCCCTTTGTGCATTAAGCTATTCAGCTCAATCGCAAAACATAACAGTAAAAAACAGTAATATATCTGTTAAAAAGGCGATTGAAATTGTAAAAGAAAAAACAGGCTACTCTTTTGTGTTCGAAGCTGGTGATTTGGATACTAAAAAAATTATTTCGTTGAATGTTGTTAACCAGTCTATCGACGATGTTGTAAGTCAGGTAATTGCAGGACAATCGGTTCAATACGAAATTAAATCGAAAAATATTATTCTGAGTAAAAAGCCTGAACAGAAAACTAGTTCATCAATTCGCAAAATTACGGGCGCTGTAACCGATGCTAACGGCGAACCTATTATCGGCGCAAGTATTTTAGTAATAGGAACTACCACAGGCACCATTTCGGATATAAATGGTAGGTTTACGATTGAAGCTGTCGACGAAGCAGTGTTAAAAATATCTTATATTGGATATTTAGCAAAAGAAGTAGCAGCCAATAGCCAACAAAATTTAAAAATCGCATTAATTGAAGACTCAAAAGCTTTAGATGAAATTATTGTAGTGGGATATGGCACGCAAAAAAAGGCAAATCTTACAGGGGCCGTTTCGCAGGTGAAAATGGAACAAGTGCTTGGCGATAGGCCTATTTTGAATACTACAAGTGCTTTGCAGGGAGCCATTCCTGGCTTGCAAATTACCCAAAGCTCTACTCCCGGACAAAACAGCAATTCGCTCAATATACGTGGAACACTATCGATAAATGGTGGCTCACCTCTTGTGTTAATTGATGGCGCGCCCAGCGAATTGAGTATGTTAAATCCGGATGATATCGAAACAATTTCGGTACTTAAAGATGCTGCTTCAGCTGCTATTTATGGTGCACGTGCAGCCAATGGAGTTGTTTTAATCAGTACAAAACGACCACAATCGGGAGCTAAGTTTAAATTGGAATACAATACTTATTATGGAATGGAAACTTCCATAAATAACCCAAAACAAGCTTCATTAACTGATTATTTGCAAGCCTATATTGATGCTGGTTTTACAAATACCTATTGGGCAAATTCGCAAGATGTGAAAAAGTGGATGGGTTATGTGCAAGATTATAAGGCAAATCCATCAGCTTATGCAACTATCGGCGATGGCATTTATGTTGATAATGGTACTCCTTATTATTTGAACGAAAAGGATTTGTTTAGCAATTTTTTGACTACGGGCTTAACAAAAACGCACAATGTTGCTGCATCGGGAGGTACCGAAACGCTTCGTTACAGAATATCGGCAGGTTACAACGACGAAGATGGGCCAATGATTACAAATAAGGATTTTTACAAACGCTTAAATGCCGGAGCACTTATTTCGGCCGATATTAATAAATGGTTTACACAGGAAATTAATATGCGATACAGCCAAAGTACAAAAAATATGTATGTTGATGAAGTGGGTAGTTTGTATGCACTGAATCTTATCTCGTATTATCCCGAAGGAGATATGCCGGCATCATTGAGTTTAAACCACGAAGATACACCCTTGGTAACTCCGCGGAATATTCTGTTAAATTCGAATGCTGCTACCACTACCACCAATAATCCACATGTAATGATAAAATCGATATT
This sequence comes from Paludibacter sp., assembly GCA_020049335.1. Taxonomy (GTDB): domain Bacteria; phylum Bacteroidota; class Bacteroidia; order Bacteroidales; family Paludibacteraceae; genus Paludibacter. Next base: position 9,848 of record JAIFKX010000166.1, read on the forward strand.
TAAGCCATTTAAGGATCTGGTTATCAATGCAGAATATATTTTTGACAAAAATAGTAGTAATTACGATTACTATTCCGGAAAGTTTGTTTTTACCTCTGTTCAGTTGGGCGAACAAACAAAACCGAACAAAGATTATTTGATTAAGCAACGGTATTTTACCAATCAACAGGCTATTAATATTTATGCTAATTATTCCAAATCAATTGGAGATCATCATCTTGCAGCTATGGGCGGGTTCAACCAGGAATCCTATTATTACGAAAACGTTCGTAACCGTGCTGAAACAATGGCTGTCCCTTCCGTACCATCTTTTGGTGGCGCAACAGGGGTTGTAACCAATACCGATAACTATTCGGAATATACAAGCCGTAGTGGTTTCTACAGATTGAACTATAATTATAAAAATAAATATTTATTCGAAACGAATGGTCGATACGATGGTTCATCAAAATTTCCTACCGATTCACGTTTTGGATTTTTTCCTTCAGTTTCGTTAGGATGGCAATTAGGAAAAGAAAACTTTATGAATTTTTCAAGTAATTGGCTCGACGAATTGAAGTTGCGTGCATCCTATGGTTCTATTGGTAATCAGGCAATTAACCCATATCAATATTCTCCCGATATGGCTATTGGTAAATCAAATATATGGGCCGAAAATATGCAAATGGTAACTTATATTGGTGCGCCTTCGCTTGTTAGCAGTAGTTTTACTTGGGAAACAGTAACTACACTCGATTTTGGGGTCGATTTTTCGTTATTCAAAAACAGACTGATTGGAACATTCGATTGGTATCAGCGCGATACTAAAGATATGCTCACGGCGGGTACAATTCAGCTTCCAGCCACTGTTGGAGCATCAGCACCCACCCAAAACTCAGCCAGTTTGCAAACTAAAGGTTGGGAGTTAAGCGTCAATTGGGCTGACAAAATCGGTAAGTTAGGTTATCGTTTCGGGTTCAATATTTACGACAGAACATCCAAAATTACTAAATACGATAACAATGAATCTGGACTCATTAATAATTACTATGTTGGCAAAGACCTTGGTGAAATTTGGGGCTATGTACATGATGGATATTATACTGTTGACGATTTTTCGGATACAAAATTATGGAAGTTGAAAGATGGTGTAACTGCTATTGAAGGTTACAATGTAAAACCCGGCGATGTGAAATTTAAAAATCTGAATGATGATACCAGTAGTACCAATCTGATTGATGCGGCAACTTCGACAATTACTGATGCTGGCGACCGCAAAATAATAGGTAACACAACTCCACGTTTTCAGTTTGGTTCAAACTTCGGAGTAAATTATGCGGGTTTCGACCTTAATGTAATGCTTCAGGGGGTAGGTAAACGCGATTATTGGTTGAGCGACTATTCAATTTTTCCATTTGGGGGAATGAGTGCTGCTGGTGCTGTTTTTCAACCGGTTTATTACAATCAAACCGATTATTGGAAACCAATTAGTACCGATGAAGCCAGTCCTGATTATATGGTTCCCCAAAATCCGAATGCTAAACTATTTCGAATTTATAATCAAATGGAAAATGTTGCTTCAAATTCACGTGTGTCGGACAAATTTATTCAAAATGCTTCTTATCTACGTGTAAAAAATGTAACTCTTTCGTATTCGCTTCCAAAAAACTGGATTAAAATTTTACAGTTACAACAATGTAAAGTGTATTCAAGTGTCGAAAACTTACTGACAATTAGCTCTCTCCCTGAGGGATTTGACCCCGAAAGCCTGAGTTGGAGCTATCCGTTTTATCGTACCGTTTCTTTTGGAGCAAGTTTTACTTTCTAATTTTAAAAACGAAATACTGAAATGAAACGAACATGACAAAATTTAATCTATTTTGACCCACAGGGTAATGATTAAATTTTGTTTTGTGAGTTCCATCTGACAACTAAAAAAACAATTATAAACAGATGAAAAAAAATATAATTAATCTCCTGTTTTTATCACTCATGTTTACTGCATGTAATGATAATTTCCTCGAAAAATACCCGATTACGTCATTAACAGAGGAAAATGCTTTCGAATCTTACGATAATTTCAAAGCATTCGTGTATCCGCTTTACGATGTATTTACAAATACCAATATTCTTACCAATTACAATGGAGTTTACGCTTCGCAATCAAGCTATCGGGGCGATTATTATGCTGGATATATGACCGACAAAGGTACTTCGGCCATGAATCCTTATGCCTGGCAAATAGTGCAGGAATCAACTACTGGTAATGGTTGGGATTTTACCCGAATAAGACGCGTTAATATTATGCTTTCGCACATCGACGAATGCGAATCGATGACTGATGCAGAAAAAAATCACTGGAAGGCTGTTGGATATTTCTTTCATGCTTATTGGTATTCGGTGTTAATCAATCGTTTTGGTGATGTGCCCTGGATTGAAACTGTTTTTAACGAAACCTCCACTGAAGCCTACGGTCCAAGAAATAGCCGAGTAGAGGTTGCTGATAAAGTGCTAGAAAGATTAAAATGGGCTGAAGAGAATATCGGAAATTTTGCCTCGCGTGATGGAAACAATCCTATTACTCAAAATGTAATTCGGGCAGCAATATCGCGCTTTACACTCAGGGAAGGAACCTGGCGCAAGTATCACGGATTGAGCGATTTTGATAAATATTTTCTTGAATGTGCTCGTGTTTCTCAACTCCTTATGACCGCTTATCCAACATTATATACTGGTGTTGATGGACAGCCGGCAGCCGGATATGGCGAAATGTGGACTACCGAGGATTTATCAAAAGTGCCCGGTGTTATTTTCTACAAACAATATTTTAACGATGTAAATTACTACAACAATGCAGGTCATATTGAACATACTTCCTCGGGAGTGATGGAACTTCCTCAGCATATAGTTGATATGTATTTATGTAAAGATGGCAAAACTATTGCTAACTCGTCGCTCTATGCTGGTGATAAAGATATGTTTGCAACATTCCGCAACAGAGACCCCCGGCTATATCACACCGTTATTCCACCTTATAATGTAAAAGCAACAAAAGGCGATTACCCAATTTGGTCGTTTACCGGAGTGGCAGCCGATAGAGAATACATTGATATTATGGGCGTAAATGCTAGTTGTTCTAATCCCGGTGTTGGAATGAAACGGCTCCCTGCCCAAAACTGGAGTGCTTCTTTGGTGCCAATTATGCCGAATTATTCTACGGGTAGTAAGCTGAGCCTGACCAAAGCTTTTGTGAATTGCCGTACAGGCTACTATGTTTGGAGAAACTGGAGTCAGTGGGAAACAAATTCGAATGCAGGTGCACTCAATACGGCCGACAAACCGATTTTTAAAATAGAAGAAGTGTTGCTGAACTATGCCGAATGTATGTTCGAACAAGGTTTATTTGCACAATCGGTGGCCGATGCCAGTATTAATAAACTTCGTAAACGTGCCAGTGTTGCCAATATGACTGTGAGTGATATAAATGCAAGTTTTGACCCTAAGCGCGACCAAACTGTCGACCCCGTTTTATGGGAAATTCGTCGCGAACGAATGATTGAATTAATGGGCGAAGGTTTTGGGTTTGATGATGTTCGTCGATGGAAAAAAGCGGATTGGTACATTAACAAGCAACCTTATGGCCAATGGACTACCAAAACTGTGTTTAGCAACCCATTTTTAGACGCTACAACCAAATTGTCGTCCACAACTTTGACAGAAGGTTATATTTTTCTTTACAACGACCCAAAAGCAAGTGGTAAAGGTTGGCTCGACAAATATTATTTATATCAGATACCAACAAACGAAATCGCTCTAAATCCTAAACTGGTTCAGAACCCTGATTGGAATTAGAATTCAGACATATTCTACTTTGGCTGTTTATTATAAACTGTCGAAGTAGAATTTATCATATAAAAAAATGACTATAAAATTCAAATAGTTCTTATTATGTCTTGAAAACATTATGTTTGTACATCATAATAAATAGCATATAATTCTTTAAAAAGAACTCTGAAAGAGTTCAATATCATGAATTTATAAACATTGAACTCTTTCAGAGTTCTTTCATTCATATACATTTTATCCCCGAATTTCATTCGGGGTTAATCAAATTTAACCACTTCGTGGTTATAAATAATTTTTAAGCAGCCCCTAAATAGTAAATGGTAAATACTTATATTTCTTAAATTCATTTTTTTTGTATACACATTGTTATCATTTAAACCTAATATTATTGATATGTAAAAGTAAATTTGTAGGCTAATAAAAACTATTTATTTTTTTAAGAGCATATTTATAAAAATAAAATCACTTTAAATTATAATTTTTATTTATGAATACCAAAGTTTTTCCTTCTAATTTTTTATTAAAAAGCCATTATGCATGGCTCTTAATCGTTGCTCTATTAACTTGTGAATTTGCCTTTGCAGGTTCCTATATCAATTCAATTCTTATAAAAAGTCCCGACAAAACCATTCAATTGTCGGTTCGTATTATCAACAAACAGTTGATTTACACGGTTTCGAAAAACAAAACCGAAGTAATTGCCCCATCGGCATTAGGTATTATGGTGGATAGCACCATTTTGGGCAATGATGTACGATTGGTAGGAAAAGCCGTTTTTTCGAAAGTAAACGAAAAATACAACACTGTGGGCAATCATCCAAACGTAGTAAACAAGGCCAACGAAGTAGCTATTGCATTGCAAAGTGCGGGCAAAAACTTCAAGTTGTTTGTGAGGGTGTACAACGATGGTTTTGGTATTCGTTACGGCTTGCCCGAAGGTGCTAAGCGCATTGATTCAGAGCTTACTACCTGGAATTTTTCTAATACAAATGGCAAAGTGGCGTGGTCGGATAACAGCGTAACCTACGAAAGTCTGAGCCAGGTTACTGCATGGAACAAAGTGCCCGAAAATAAAATTATTATGCCTCCTTTAACCGTTGAAGCCGGAGGTTATTGGGTATCGGTTTCCGAAGCCGATTGCGAAACATTTTCGGATATGAATCTACAACGAAAAGGGAACGGACTTCAGGTGGTTTTTTCGTACAATAAAAAAGGGTGGGACATAAAACCGCTTGAAGGCAACGGCTCAAAAGTACTGAATGAAACCTATCGCGGCATAAATGTATCGCCTTGGCGAACAGCTATTATTACTACCAATATGACTGATTTGGTCAATTCCGATTTGTTGATGAATCTTTGTCCGGCACCAGCAAAAGGCTCCGATTTTTCGTGGGTAAAACCCGGTCGTTGCTTGTGGCAATGGTGGAGTGTGGGCACTCCTAAATACGAAGACCAGAAACAGTGGCTCGATGCAGCAGCTAAACTGAAATGGGAATATTACCTGATAGACGACGGCTGGCGTGTGTGGAAGCAAGAGGGCAAAGACCAATGGCAACTGCTGGCCGAGGTGATTGCTTATGGCAAAAGCGTGGGTGTAAAATCCATTGTTTGGGTAGACTCAAAGGAGATGCGCAAAGCCAAAGAGCGCCGCATTTATCTCGAAAAAGTAAAAGCATTGGGAGCTGACGGAATTAAAATTGACTTTATCCCCAATGCTACTTCCGAAATTATGCAGTGGTACATGGGAAGTATGCAGGATTGTGCAGAGCTGAAACTGTTGCTCAACTTTCACGGCAGTGTAAAACCTACCGGATTGACCCGCACTTATCCCAACGATATTACCCGCGAAGCAGTGCGTGGCAACGAGTGGCACATGACCCGCTACAAACGAATTCAACCACTCGACCATGACGTAAGCACCGTATTTACACGATATATGGCTGGCGCTGCCGATTATACACCTGTAATGCTCGACCCTGTTGAACTTGCTTCAGCAAAATATACGTGGGCGCATCAGTTTGCGCAGGCAGTGGTGTATCTGTCGCCTATAACCCATTTTGCCGACCAGTACAAGTTTTACCTCGAAAGTCCGATGTTCGATTTGTTTCAGCAAGTGCCCACTGTATGGGACGAAACCCGTGTATTGCCTTGCACCGAAATGGGCGAAGTGGTGGCTTTTGCTCGTCGTAAAGGACAAACATGGTGGATTGGCGTAATAAACGGAGGTAACG
>JAIFKX010000266.1 GCA_020049335.1 Paludibacter sp.
AATTTCTGTTCCCCTTTAGGGGTTAGGGGCAGTAAATAATCCACTTAATAAAATATCCCCTTCTTAAAAATATTTCTTAGCTTGACGGCTATGCCCCTTTAGGGGCTTGGGGCAGTAAAGAATTGAATTTTAACTGCCCCTATCCCGATAGCTATCGTGGACCCTAAAGGGACTTGAAGTTACTATCGTTTTATTTATTTTTATCTAAAAAATATAATCTGTCAAAGTAGAATTAATCACAAAAAAGAAATTAATAAATCAGCCCGCAAATTTTTTCCAGATACAAAACGTCCGTTTCGTCGAGCACATCAAATTTATCGCTATCCACATCCAACACAGCAACTACTTCGTCCTGACTATTGAAAATAGGGATAACAATTTCGGCAACCGAAAGGCTACTGCAAGCAATATGCCCCGGAAATTCTGAAACATTTGGAATGAACATACTTTTCTGACTTGCCCAGGCAGTGCCACACACACCTTTGCCATATTTTATTCGCGTGCAGGCTATTGTTCCCTGAAATGGACCGAGTACCAACTCATCGTTTTTTACAATATAAAATCCGACCCAGAACCAGTTAAAAGTTTGACGCAAAGCAGCGGAAGTATTGGCTAAATTTGCAACCAAATCTTTTTCACCTTGTACCAAAGCTTTAAGCTGCGGAATCAATATCTCATACTGTTGTTTTTTGTCTAAATTGGAATTTACGATTAATTCTTCAGCCATATTGAGTGTATTTGTTTATGTTGTTTTAGAAATAAGTAATTGAAAATGTTTATAGAATAAATGCTATTCTATAAACATCCAACCTCTATTGGAGGCGAACATCCTTAACTTAGCGACATTGAATTAATAATATTATTTTGTTTTAATTCTCAAAATTAGTATTTTTATTCCAAAATTACTATATTTGACGTCGATTTTGTGTAAACTTTAAGTTCAACTAGCTATTTATTGGAGCATAAATACATTTTTAATACTATGTTTTGGTTTAGAAAGCTTTTCTTTTCGATTTTTTTTGTACTGATATTCTTTCAATCGAAGGCGCAGCAGTCGCATGTTTTTAGTGTTTATTTTGGTGTAAATCAATATATTGTAAAATCGGTTGATCGAGAATTCATTAAACTTAAGATTGACTCATTGTCAAAATTTTCAATTTCTAAAATTGAAATAGTTGGTCACACGGATAATAGTGCTGATAGTATTTATAATGTGAATTTATCAAACCAAAGAGCCAAAGAAGTGAAAAACGTACTTATTGGTTATGGTTTTAATCAAAATATTATTGATGTTGTTTATTTTGGAGAAAATAGACCTGTTGTGGATAATGACAATGAAATAGATAAAGGGTTAAATAGAAGGGCTGAAGTAATTGTTTTTTATTCGGAAGGTGGGATAGCAGCCAAACCTTGTCAGCAGGGCGATACAATTATAAAGACGAAAAGTGGTAAGCAAATTATTTTTGATAGATGCGAATTTTTTGAAATTGAAAATTGTCTCGAAATATTGGAGCATAATTCACAAAGTGATTATCGAAAGGGTATCGTAGTTTTGGGCTCGGCTGCTCTTAATTTGCCCTGCTATGGCCGATTGCAGATTGAACTGTTAGATGGATGTGTTGGTAATGAGTGTTTTAAGAATCCAGTGCGTGTGCGATTTCCGATAAATAAACCAGCACCCGATGAAAGTGTTTTGCCATGGGCGCTGGTTAAAGGGGAACGAAATCCTTTGAAATTGGTGAAAATTAAAGATAAGTATTTTTATGAATTGATATTGAAATGTCCAACAAGCTGGATAAATTGTAATTGTAAAAAAAATCAAAAACATTGACAAAGGCTGTATTGTATTAAATTTTTATGCTATCTTTGAACTTATTATTAAAATTCACCTTTTAAACACTCCAAAAAATGAAAACACAAGAAGACGATTTATTAGTTTACGATGAAGATGATGCCGTAAAGTTTATTGTAAACTTTTTGCCCGAAGCATTTAAAGGTAAAATTGACGACTCTAAAATTGAATATGTTTTGGATGTAGTATATGAATTTTACGAAGAAAATGGTTTGATAGATGAAGATTCGGCCGAGGAAGCTAGTATCGACGAAGAAGAGATGTTCAAATTCATTCTTAAATGTTCCAAAAAAGATAAAATGAGCATTTCGGAAGAAGAAATTGAACTAATTCTCGAAGGTGAATATCAGTACGGTAAATCTTTGGGCATTTACAAAGAAGAAGACGAAGATTAATTGTAAAATTAATTTTTTATGCTATAAAATCTCGGTTGATGTTCTATCGACCGTTTTTTTTTTATTTTAAAATGAATAATAAACTATTTTGCAAACAATGCACATTCAAGCGAGATGCTTTATTCACTATCATTTCGATTCGTACATTATCCATTATCACATTGGTACATTTAAAATATGATTAAAGTTGCAATTGTAATTTTAAATTGGAATGGTAAAGGCTTTTTAGAGCAGTTTTTGCCCGTTTTAGTTGCGTCAACCAAGTACGAAGGTGCTAAAATTATTATAGCTGATAACGCCTCTACCGATAATTCTATTGAGTATTTGAATACAGCTTTTCCGCAAATAAAAACGCTTATTCTGGATAAAAATTATGGATTTGCAGGAGGTTACAATAAAGCATTAGAACAAATTAAGGCTGAATATTATGTGTTGTTGAATTCGGATGTTGAAGTTACAGAAGGTTGGCTAGATCCATTAATTGAATATTTAGATGCAAACAAAGATGTTGTAGCTTGCCAGCCAAAAATTAGGGCTTTTCAGTCCAAAAATAAGTTCGAACATGCTGGTGCTGCGGGTGGTTTTATCGATTATCTTGGTTTCCCATTTTGCAGGGGCAGAGTGTTAGGCGAAACCGAAGAAGATACAGGGCAATACAATTCTATTTGTGATGTGTTTTGGGCAACGGGGGCTTGTTTGGTGATTCGTTCCGATATTTTTTGGAAAGTGGGCGCGTTGGACGAAACATTTTTTGCTCACATGGAAGAGATTGATCTTTGTTGGCGTATTAATGCACGCGGCCATCGAATTGTTTGTGTGCCACAAAGCACTGTATATCATGTAGGTGGCGGCACGCTCGGTGTCGAAAGCCCACATAAAACCTATCTGAATTTCAGAAATAACTTGCTGATGTTGTATAAAAATCTCCCGCAACAGTCGCTTTCTAAAGTGATGAAATGGCGCAGGTTTCTTGACTATTTGGCTGCTTTTCAGATGTTTCTGTCGGGGAAATCACAAAATGCAGCGGCTGTATTAAAGGCTCGAAAGGATTTTAAAACAATGCAACCCGATTTTGTTCAGAAACGAAACGAAAATATACTATATGCCACCCGAACCAATTGCGATGAAATGATAAAGACGAGTATCATTGTAGCGTATTATTTTAAAAATAAAAAGAAATTTAGTCAAATCGTATCAAAAATTTAAAAATAACGAAAATAAAATGAGACCTACACAAAATAAAATGCCACAGCCCAAAGAAACACGCTTAAAAGTGAATGATTCAGCCGAATTAATGACTTTTTTGTTAGCAAAAATGGGTGGTATGAGCCGCAATGCCATTAAATCGCTTCTTGCACACCGTCAGATTATGGTGAACGATAAGATTACGACACAATTCAATTTAATGCTTCAAGTTGGCGATAAAGTTACTGTGAATAGCTCACGCGGAAATATTGAGTTAAATCACCCCAAATTGAAAATTATTTTCGAAGATCAATATTTAATTGTTGTTGAAAAAAAGGAGAGTTTACTCACTGTAAGTACAGGTAATGCCGACGAAACAACTGCTTTTTCCATTCTCAAAAATTATGTAAAAAAGAGTTCACCTCAGAATCGTATTTTTGTGGTACATCGTCTTGATCGTGAAACTTCGGGCATACTTGTTTTTGCCAAAACGCGCGAAATTCAATTGGCCATGCAAGAACGTTGGCACGAAGTGGTTACGCAGCGCGTATATGTGGCTTTGGTTGATGGTAGGGTAGAGAAGGAGTCGGACAGAATAGTAACGTGGCTTTCCGAAAATGAAAAGTCGCTCAAAATTCATTCGAGTGATTCGGACAATGGTGGTCAGCATGCCATAACAAACTACCGATGTGTAAAAGCAAACGATAAATATTCGCTTTTGGAAGTGGAACTCGAAACGGGGCGAAAAAACCAAATTAGAGTTCACATGGAAAGTATTGGTCATCCCATTGTGGGCGATAAAAAATACGGTTCGTTTGCAACTCCAATAGGCAGAATGGGCTTACATGCCCGAATATTGGCCTTTATTCACCCCATGACGCTTCAAGAAGTAAAGTTCGAAACTCCAGTTCCTCGTTCTTTTCTGACGCTTTTTCATTGAGTTGTAAAAAAGCAAAATTATGTGTTTAGCTTAATTTTTGCTACCTTTGCAGTCAAATTAACGAATCAAAGTATATAGCATGAAAAAGATTCTGATAATAAATGGTCCAAACCTGAACTTGTTGGGCAAACGTGAACCCGAAGTATACGGAACGCTTACTTTCGAAGCATATTTCGAAACATTAAAATTGAAATTCCCCGAATTTCAATTGGAATATTATCAATCGAATGTAGAAGGATTATTAATTGATAAAATTCATGAAGTTGGTTTTAGCTTCGATGGCATTCTAATCAATGCTGGCGCCTACACACATACTTCCATTGCCATTGCCGATGCTATTCGCGCTATAACAACTCCAGTTATCGAAGTTCACATTTCAAATGTTTTTAGTCGTGAAGAATTTCGGCATCATTCATTTCTTAGTGCTGCTTGCAAAGCTTGCATTGTTGGTTTTGGGCTGCATTCGTATAGCTTAGCACTCGAATCGTTTCGTTAAACATTTTCTGAATATTATTGTTAAACATATAAATTTTACATTGGCTCTAAAGTTGTGTCATTGTAACAAATTAGTATAAAAAAAAATATGCCAAAATCAACTAAAATTGTAGCTACTATCAGCGATAAGCGCTGTGATGTAGATTTTCTGCGCGAATTATATATCGAAGGAATGAATGTTGTTCGTATGAACTCAGCTCACCTCGATAGCGAAGGTTTTCTGAAAATTATTACGAATGTGCGTGCTGTAAGTAAGCACATTGCTATTTTGATGGATACCAAAGGACCCGAAGTACGTACAACCATAGCCGAAAACGATGCCATAGAGATTAAAGCTGGTGCTATGATTAGGGTTTTAGGCAATCCAGACTTAGTTTCGAATAATGAATGTATTGCTGTAAATTATCCTTATTTTGTACGCGATTTACATGTTGGCGACGATATTTTGTTTGACGACGGCGAAATTGACCTCAAAGTGGAAGCCAAAGAGAACGATTATTTACTTTGTAAAGCTTTAAATGATGGTACTTTAGGGAGTCGAAAAAGTGTAAATGTGCCAGGTGTACGTATTAATTTACCTTCACTCACAGAGCGCGATAGAACAAATATTATTTTTGCTATCGAAAATAAAGTCGATTTTATAGCGCATTCGTTTGTACGAAACAAACAAGATTTAATTGATATTCAGAATATTTTAGACGAGCACAAAAGCCCAATTAAAATAATCTCGAAAATTGAAAATCAAGAAGGTGTCGACAATATCGACGAAATTTTGGAGTATACGTATGGAGTGATGATTGCTCGTGGCGATTTGGGAATTGAAGTGGCGCAAGAAAAAATTCCAGGTATTCAACGCCGATTGATACGCAAATGTGTTCAGGCTAAAAAACCAGTTATTGTAGCTACACAAATGCTACACACGATGATTAAAAATCCTCGCCCTACGCGTGCCGAAGTTACTGATATTGCAAATGCAATTTACTATCGTACTGATGCATTGATGCTTAGTGGCGAAACTGCTTATGGTAAATATCCAGTTGAAGCTGTTCGCACAATGGCATCTATTGCTCGCGAAGCCGAAGCGACTAAAATGTCTGAAAATGATATTCCAATCGAAATGAGTACAAATGATATAACATCATTTTTATGCAATTCTGCTGTCGAATCAAATACACACTTGGGCACAAAAGCCATTATAACAGATACTTACAGTGGTAAAACAGCTCGCCATTTGGCAGCTTACAGAGGCGGAATCCCCATATATGCTATATGCTATCACGAACAATCTACTCGTTTATTAGCTTTATCTTATGGTGTTTTCCCTATTTATCAAGAAGGTAAAGGCAACACGCAACAATACTTTTTGCAAGCGCTACAGGATTTGCTAAAAAAAGGATTAATTGAACGCGAAGATGCCGTTTGCTATTTAAGTGGTAGTTTTGGCGAAGGATTTGGAACAACTTTCCTTGAAGTGAACGATGTAAGTAAAATTCTTCAATCAAGAAGTCAGTATTTACTTCCAAACTTTTAACACTTTAAATTGTTATAGTAAGAGGCATGATTTTTGCCTCTTTTTTTTGCTCAAAAATTTAAACCTTTGCTCAAATTTTTAGTCAAAGGCATTTCACAAAAACATAAATATAATTTTAAATGAAACGTTTTATTTCAAGTCTGTTTCTTATTCTTTTTTTTCTCCCAATTTTCGCTCTCTACACTATTAAAGGTAAAATTATCGACTCAGGAAGTCAAGTGCCAATTGATTTTGCCAATGTGGCATTAACAAAATCAAATTCGGAAACTCCTGCCACAGGAGTTACAACCGACGACAAAGGTAATTTTTTACTACCCCAAGTTCCAAAAGGAAAATACACATTGCGTGTGAGTTTTGTTGGATACAATACCTTAAATATACCATTAAATGTATCCGATAATGAATTGGATATGGGTGTTATTAAACTGTTCGAAGATAGCAAAACGCTTTCGGAAGTAGAGGTTGTGGGGCAGGGTTCGCAAATGTCGTTCGAATTAGACAAAAAAGTTTTTACGGTAGATAAAAACATAGCTTCGGCTGGAGGTTCGGCTTCGGATGTGTTGCAAAATATACCGTCGGTGGATGTAGATGGCGAAGGCAATGTGTCGCTCCGAAATAATAGTAGTGTCGAAGTGTGGATTAATGGTAAACCATCGGGGCTAACAGCCGATAATCGTGCACAAGTGTTGCAGCAAATGCCGGCTGAAAGTATTGAAAAGGTGGAAGTTATGACTAATCCTTCTGCTAAATTTAAAGCCGAAGGTACTTCGGGTATTATAAATATTGTTTTAAATAAAAAACGGAAAGCTGGCTATTATGGCAGTGTTTCGGCTGGTGCTATGTATGTGGATAAGGCAAAACCGACTGGTACATTGGGCTTAAACATAAATTACAGTAGTAGTAAGTTTGATGCTTATTTGAATGTAGGACTTCGAGCGATGGATTTCAAAGGAGGAGGATATTTCGACAGATACGGATTGAATGGAACAGATACTATTAGCTTACTTCATCAGGTTTCGGATATGGGACGTGGTTACCAAGGACTTTTCGGTCGCGCAGGTGTCGATTATCATATCAACGATAAACATACCATTAGCTTATCAGGTTTTGGAATGTTGGGCTCTGGGTATTCAAGCTCCACCATCGATTACGAATTTTATAATTATGATGATAACCTTAAGCTAATTCCTGCAAATAGGCTATTTACTCGTAGCAATACTGGCACAGGAACTCGTCCAAGCTCAAGTTTAACACTTGATTATCGTTTCGATATTGATAAATTAGGTTCAAACTTAATGTCGAGTTTCACCCTGTCGCCTCACAAACGTACCGGAATTGAAACCATTGTGGAAACTGAAAACAGAGTGGATACAATTAATGATAATTATACCCAAAATTACGAAGGAAACAACGATGAGTTGGAATTCAAGCTGGATTATACAAAGATATACTCAACAAATCAAAAACTCGAATTAGGAATTAATGCAATGGGCGAAACACGTTACAGCCCTGCAGAAGCATTCGACAACTTAGTTACACCTCGAAAAGAGATTAAATCCTATTATAACAATTTTGTACAGTACGAAAATAATTTTGCAGCTTATGCAACTTATGGCAGCAAATATGGCAATTTTACGTATCAGGCTGGCTTGAGAGCAGAGTATTTTATCCGCGATTGGGATAACTCGTACTACGAAAACGAAAACGATTTAGAACCAATAACAAAAGCGGGCACGCAATATAAAAAACTAAATCTATTTCCAAGTGCTTTCGTATCATACTCATTACCTGATAAAAATGAATTACAGCTAAATGTAACTCGACGCATACAACGTCCGCATGGTCGCGAAATTAATCCTTTCCGAAATTATTCCGATGCTTCAAATGTTAGTTATGGCAACCCAAATCTATTACCAGAACTCTCTACAGCTTTTGAGTTAAATCATATAAAATCTTGGGATAATCATACATTATCTTCATCGGCTTATTATCGTTATACAGATGATGTAATGCAAAGTGTTCAGTTTTTAAATAGTGTAGGCATTATGGAGAGTACAACAATGAACTTAGCGAAATCATCGAATTTAGGAGTCGAATTTGTAGCTAAAAATCGTATTTTAAAAATCATTAATCTTACATCAACATTAAATTTGTATTATAATAAAATAAACGCCAGTAGTTATGCTAGTATATACAATCCAAGCCTGATTACTATTATTCCCGAAAAAGAACTTTTTAGTTGGAATGTGAAATCGATGGCTAATGTAATTTTGGGTAAAAATACCTTTTTGCAGGTAACAGGCGATTATTCGGCTCCTCGACTTATTGCGCAAGGTAAAGAATCGGCAAGTTATGCTGTTGATTTAGGTTTGCGTCAAACTTTAATGAATAAAAATCTAAGTCTTAATCTGATGGTTCGCGATGTGTTTAATACGCGTAAACGAACTACTATTACCTATGGTAGTGGCTTTTATCAGAATTCGCAAACGTACTTTATGGGTCGAATGATAGGATTGACAGCTACTTATAATTTTGGAAATATGAAACCAAAACAAAGCGATAAAAAAGCTTCATCCGATATGAATATGGATGGGGGAATGGATTGATAACTGTTGAAGTTTTGTCTTCGCAAGTTCTTCATCGGCTTTGTTTATAGCCATTTTTATCCTACATTCATTATCGAATTCCTGCTCCAAAATGGATGCATTTAATTGTTTGCTCAGATTCATTATATCATTGAGCATCAAATAGTCAAAGCGAATATTAATATTCGCTTTGACAGTTTTCTCAATTTTCTCTGCATTACTAATTGCATCGTTTGCTGCCTCTTTGTAGGCTGTTGTAAGCCCACCCTTACCAAGTAATACGCCTCCAAAATAGCGAACTACAATGACTAAAATATCGGTTAATTGGTG
The DNA here is from genome assembly GCA_020049335.1 of Paludibacter sp. Lineage (GTDB taxonomy): Bacteria > Bacteroidota > Bacteroidia > Bacteroidales > Paludibacteraceae > Paludibacter. The sequence continues at coordinate 9,314 of JAIFKX010000266.1, forward strand.
CGAGTTTATTTGACCCAAAATTGGCTTTCCTGCTGTACCCGAAGGTTCTCCAGCGTCGTTTGCTCTATATATATTACGTTCGTTACCAAGCATATAGGCGTAGCAAACGTGGCGAGCATCAAAATAATCTTTTTTATGTTGCTGAATAATTTCTTTGGCTTGCTCTACCGAGCTAATTGGAATAGCGAATGATAGAAATTTACTTCCTTTTTCTTTGTAAATGCCTGTGCTCGATGATTGTATAGTATTGTAGGTAAATTCCATGAAAATGATCTAAAGTTCTGTTTTTATTAGCTCATTATATTTTTCCCAATCAAAATTCCAAGGATCAGTTTTTCTTCCTGGTGCAATGTCCGAATGTCGTAAAACATACTTTATTTTGTAACGCGACTGAATGTCTTTTGTTAATTTTACGAGCGATTCCATTTGAATATCTGTTATGGGTTCGGTATATGAGCAAACCATTTCGATGCCCAATGAACAGCTATTTAGGCCTATTCGACCATCTGGCAAACTGCTTTTTCCGGCATGATAAGCTACATTTTTTTCGTCCACCAATTGGTAAACTTCACCATTGCGCCCAATTACATAATGTGCACTTACACCATAGCGTGCAAATTGCTTGATTATTAAATCAATATCGTAAATTTCACCTCCCGAATTATTAAAAACAGAATGAATAATAAGAACATCTATATTTCGCGAAGCGGCAGATTTAAAACCCGTCGACATTTTTTTGTCTACAATCTGCGCTTGAATACTTGTGCTCACTAATGCTAAACACAGATATACAACTATCCAATTTTTTAGTCCCATTGAAATTATTCTTTATTATAACTATATTACAAAAGTAGCTAAAAAAATGGTTTTAGAATACCCTTAATTTTTTTTATCTTTGCATTCTTAAAATTTATCAAAGGTATAATTCATAAAGTTTTGAAATATAGATTTTTAGGTGTTTTATGAGATAAATTGTAAATAGTAAATCAATGTCGTTAAGTTAGTGTACTATACAAATAGCAAGCCTGGAAGGCTTGAATGTGAATAGCCATGGGTGTAACCCATGGATTTTATGAGTATTGTTAGAACAACCCTGAAGGGGTTGAATAACAATAAAATAGGATATTTAACCCCTTCAGGCTTAGCTTAACGATTTTAAATAGTAACTGAATAAATATTAAATAATAACAGATGGAACTTGCAAGTAAGTACAACCCCACGGACATAGAGGGGAAATGGTATCAGTATTGGTTAGATAATGGTTTTTTTAGTTCAAAACCCGACGGTCGCGAACCTTATACAATTGTTATTCCGCCACCAAACGTTACAGGTGTGCTTCACATGGGCCACATGCTCAATAATACTATTCAGGATGTATTGGTTCGACGTGCACGTATGCAGGGCAAAAATGCCTGTTGGGTACCTGGAACCGATCATGCTTCCATTGCTACCGAAGCTAAAGTGGTGAATAAACTGGCTGCCGAAGGTATCAAAAAAACCGATTTAACGCGCGATGAATTTCTGGAACATGCTTGGGAGTGGACACACAAACACGGTGGAATTATTTTGGAACAGTTGAAAAAACTCGGTGCTTCGTGCGACTGGGAGCGTACAGCTTTTACGATGGATAAAGTGCGCTCGGAAAGTGTGTTAAAAGTATTTGTTGACTTATACAACAAAGGTTTGATATACCGTGGCGTTCGTATGGTAAACTGGGATCCACAAGCGTTAACAGCACTTTCGGACGAAGAAGTGATACACAAGGAAATAAATGGCAAGCTGTTTTATTTAAAATATAAACTGGCCCCCCAACCCCCTAAAGGGGGAGTTGAAGACGCTGATTGTGATTATTTGGTGGTTGCTACAACGCGCCCAGAAACGATAATGGGTGATACTGCAATTTGTATTAATCCAAACGACCCCAAAACAGCTCATCTGAAGGGTCGTACATGTTTTGTACCGCTTATTAATCGCGAAATCTCAATTATAGAAGATGAATATGTAGACATGGAATTTGGTACGGGTTGTTTGAAAGTTACTCCGGCGCATGATGTGAACGATTATATGTTAGGCGAAAAATACAACTTGCAATCTATTGATATTTTTAACGCTAACGGAACGCTAAACGAACATGGTGCGCAATATGCCGGACTTGACCGATTTGATGTTCGTAAACAAATAGAGAAAGACTTAGAGGCAGCCGGATTACTCGAAAAAACAGAGCCTTATACCAATAAAGTTGGTTTTTCGGAACGTACCGATGTGGTTATCGAACCGAAACTGTCGATGCAGTGGTTTTTGAAAATGGAAGAGTTGGCTAAACCAGCTTTGGAAGCAGTAATGAGTGATGCCATTCAGCTTTATCCAGCCAAATTTAAAAACACCTACCGTCACTGGATGGAAAATGTAAAGGATTGGTGTATATCGCGTCAATTGTGGTGGGGACATCGCATTCCGGCGTATTTCCTTCCTCAAGGTGGTTTGGTAATTGCGCTTTCGAAAGAAGAAGCATACCAAAAAGCACTCACCATTGTCAATTATCCATTGTCAATTGACGATTTACGTCAGGATGAAGATTGTTTGGATACGTGGTTTTCGTCGTGGTTGTGGCCAATTTCTGTTTTCGATGGCATTAATAATCCTGAAAATGAAGAGATTAATTATTACTATCCAACCAACGATTTAGTAACCGGGCCAGATATTTTGTTCTTTTGGGTTGCTCGTATGATAGTGGCTGGGTACGAATATCGCACCGATATGCCTTTCAAGAATGTTTATCTCACAGGTATTGTACGCGATAAATTGGGACGTAAAATGTCGAAAACACTTGGCAATTCGCCCGACCCACTCGATTTAATAGTAGATTATGGTGCCGATGCAGTGCGCTTGGGAATGTTGCTTACTTCGCCTGCAGGTAATGATTTGCCATTCGATATTAGTCTTTGCGAACAAGGTCGTAATTTTAATAATAAAATTTGGAACGCTTTCCGTTTGGTAAAAGGATGGGAAGTTGCTGATATTGAACAACCGGAATCGGCTCGAATGGCCGTGAAATGGTTTGATGCACAGTTAAATAAAACACTGATTGAAATTGACGACTTGTTCTCGAAATACCGTTTATCCGAAGCCTTAATGGCGGTTTATAAACTATTTTGGGACGAATTTTCGTCGTGGTATTTAGAAATGGTTAAACCCGCTTATCAACAACCGATTGACCGTACTACTTACGAAGCGACACTTGGTTTTTTCGACTCGTTGTTGAAAGTATTGCATCCGTTTATGCCATTTATCACCGAAGAACTTTGGCAAGCACTCAAAGAACGCAAAGAGGGCGAAAGTATTATGGTGGCATTGCAACCAAAAGCTAACGAAGTAGATGAAAAGCTGATTGCTGATTTTGAGTATGCAAAAGAAATTATAGCCGGAATTCGAACTGTTCGATTGCAGAAAAATATTCCAAATAAAGAAGTATTGAGTATGCAAGTGATTACAAGTGAGACCGCCACTCAAAGTGGCAGTATCACTAAGTTCAATGCAGTGGTAGCTAAACTTGGCAATCTGGAATCAATCGAAAATGTAACCGACAAAGCAGCTGGTTCAATTTCTTTCCTAGTTGGTACTACCGAATTTGCTATTCCAATGGGTAATATGATAAACGTGGAAGAAGAAATTGCCAAAATGGAAACTGAAATTGTTTATTTCGAAGGCTTTATTGAATCGGTAATGAAAAAACTCGGCAACGAACGCTTTGTGGCAAACGCCAAGTTGGAAATTGTGGAAGGTGAACGCAAGAAAAAAGCTGATGCCGAAAGTAAAATTGCTTCGCTGAAAGAGGGAATTACGGCATTGAAGAAATAGAATTTGAAGAAAGCAGATTGTACAAGTCTGCTTTCTTTATGTACTTAAATCCTCTATTTTGACTAAAGTGTGGGAATAAATCAAAATATTTTGATTTATTCCCACACTTTGATTATATTTGTGCCCTAATTTAGAATAATATAATACCAGTATCTCTGTAATAAGGCTCTTTATTCCCCTTTAGGGGTTAGGGGTAAATTTTTAGCACAATGAAAAGGAAAGCTTTAAAGCAATTGGAAGAATGGAAAAAGAAAAGTGGCAGATTGCCGCTTATTGTAAATGGCGCTCGTCAGGTGGGTAAAACTTATCTTATTAAGGAGTTTGGCGAAAAGTATTTTAAAAATACCGTTTACTTTAATCTGGAAATAAATTTGGCTGTAAATTCATATTTTGATACTGATATACAGCCTTTACGTATTATTCAATATCTTGAAACGGCTTCGGGTCAGCGCATTATTCCTGAAGAAACACTGCTTGTGTTGGACGAAATTCAGTCGTGCCCCAGAGCATTGACAGCTTTAAAAACCTTTTGTGAAGAAGCTCCACAATACTATATTGTATGTGCTGGTAGTTTACTTGGAGTAGCTGTTAATCGCGAAAATTATTCGTTTCCGGTTGGCAAGGTAGATGAAATACAGTTATTTCCGATGGATTTCGAAGAGTTTTTAATGGCATTGGACGAGGATTTATTGGTGGATGAAATTCATAAACACTTTGCTGCTGATTTAAAAATGCCGGAAATTTTACACAATAAAGCGTTAGATTATTATAAACAATACCTCATTGTTGGAGGGATGCCGGCTGTTGTT
>JAIFKX010000248.1 GCA_020049335.1 Paludibacter sp.
AGCTGTGTGTCATTTCGCCAATTTCGTCTAAAAAAAGCGTGCCTTTGGTGGCAGTTTCGAACCAGCCTGCTTTGTCGGAAATGGCTCCTGTAAAACTACCTTTTTTATGTCCAAAAAACTCGCTTTCAAATAAGTTTTCGGGAATAGCCGACATATTTACAGCTCCAAAAAACTCATCTTTACGTTTACTCAAATTATGAATTCCACGCGCTACTAACTCCTTTCCCGTGCCACTTTCGCCCAATATAAGCACCGAAGTATCAGGGGTTTGAGCCACCATGCGCATTTGATTTTTTGTATCGGTAATAATTTTCGAGCCGCCAATCATTTCGACACCAAATTCGTTGTCGACTAATTTTTTAAGCTCCGAATTTTTATTTTTTTCAGAATCGTAGTTCTTTTTCAATTCAGAAAATTTCCGAGTTTTTTCTATCGACATCCACAAATCGGCAGGCGTGAATGGTTTTTTGAAATAATCCACCGCACCTCTCCGTAAAGCTTCAATCACTGTATTCATATCGCCCGAGTCGCTTATCATTATCACCTCCACTTGTGGATAATCGGATTTGATGCGTACCAACACATCCAATCCATCCATTTCGGGTAAACGGTAATCGCAAATAACATAATCGATTCGATTATTTTTTAGCACCTGAAACCCAGCCGAAGGAGCATCGACTGTAAAAACATTGAATTTTTCTTTTAATATCGACGAAGATAGACGACGGTAAATCGGATCATCGTCTATAATCAATACATTTAGCATTAGCTCATCCATAATTAACAATTTTTCACGATAGGTAATTCAATTACAAAAGTTGATCCTTGTCCAATGACACTGTCAACTATTATTTTGCCATTATTTTTTTCAATAAATTCTTTAACAATCATTAGCCCAAGTCCAGTTCCTTGTTCGTTGTTAGTACCTGTACTGGTGTAATGTTCGTTTTGCTCAAAAATTTTCTTTATCGTTTCGCTGCTCATTCCTACACCCGAATCTACAATTTCGATGCACAATTTACAATCAGTACGTTTAGTTCTTATCCAGATACTGCCATTGCTATTTGTAAATTTTATAGCGTTCGAAATTAAATTACGGATAACGGTGTGAATAGAAACTTCGTCGCACCATGCCACAGCATTTTCGTCGGAATCGAAGTGGATATTGATATTTTTGTTTGAGGCATTGGCATCTAAAAGTTGAATACAACTCGACACCACCACATATACATTCGTTTCGGTAGGCTGCATTTCAAATTTATCACTTTTCACACGCGACCATTGCAAAAGGCTGGTTAATAGCGTACTTGTTTCTTTTGTACGTTCCTTGAGATGATGAATAATTTCTTTAAAATCCTCACTCGTTGGGTCGAAATAACCTTGATCGATGGCATCGATAGTTTGCAAAATACCCGAAAGTGGCGAACGAATATCGTGTGCAATAATTGAATACAGCTTGTCGCGCTGACGATTCATTTTGAGCACTTCGCTGCGCGACTCGAACAAATCGAGATGCGTTTTGACACGTACCGATAATTCTTCACGTTTAAAAGGTTTGGTGATATAATCAACGCCTCCTTTTTCAAATCCCTTCACCAAATCTTCGGTTAATGTATTGGCAGTTAGAAATATAATTGGTATTTCAATCCATTTTTCATTTTTCTTAATTTCTTCGCATACTTCGTATCCATCCATGTCGGGCATACTTATATCGAGTAAAATAAGCGACGGAATTTCTTTCTCTATTTGGGCTAAACCTGCCATACCACTTTCGGCAGTACGAGTTTGATAACCAAAACCTTCGAGAATTTTTGATGTCAGCAAAAGATTCATCGGATTATCGTCGATAATTAAAATGATTTTGTCGTTTATCGTATTCATTTTGTTGATTATTTTGTTGATTCGTTAATTGGTTATTTAGTTAAATTGTTAATTTGTTGATTGGTTGATTGGTTGATTGGTTAATTGGTTGATTGGTTGATTGGTTAATTGGTTAATTGGTTGATTGGTTAATTGGTTGATTGGTTGATTTGTTAATTTGTTGATTGGTTGATTTGTTGATTGGTAAATCTGAAAAAACTAATTAACCAATCCCTAATTAACCAATCCCTAATTAACCAATCCCTAATTAACCAATCCCTAATTAACCAATCCCTAATTAACCAATCCCTAATTAACCAATCCTAAATTAACTAATTCCCAGTATTTTTTCAATCGTTTCTTTTAATTTTGCTGTGTCTATGGGTTTTGTTAAAAATTCGTCCATACCCGAATTCAAACATTTATCGCGCTCTTCTTTAAGTGCACCAGCCGTTAGTCCAACAATTGATGTGTGCCTATTGGTCGTTTTTTCGAATCTGCGAATTGCTTTAGTAGCTTCATTTCCATCCATCTCCGGCATTTGCACGTCCATAAATACAATATCAAAATCGTTTGTAATAGCATATTCCAATGCAATTTTTCCGTTTTTAGCCTCTGTAATTTCAACCTCTGGTACTATATTCGAAACCATAGCTTTTGCCAACATCATGTTAAATATATCGTCGTCGGCAATTAATATTTTTGCTTTTCTATCCATCTTTTTGGGTTGTGGTTGTTCTATATCTGTTTCAAATTGTGGTTTTTCGATATTGATAGCTGATAAGTATCTATACACCTCATCGTAGCGTAATGGTTTTTCAATCAAGTATTTAATACCCATCAATTCGCAGTCGTTATGAAAGTTGTAATCATCAGTTGCAGCATGCAATAATAAAAAGTTTTGCGAATCGACTGTAATGTTCAATTTACGACATATTAGCCGAATAGCTTCCACGCCATTGCTGCCATAAATAAAATTGTCGACAATTACCAAATCATAAGCATTGGTCATTTGAAGAATAAAAACAGCCTCCGAAGCACTTTCGCAAATCACCACTTCTATGCCCCAGTTGGTAAGCATTTTTTGGATACTAATTCGGCTATTCAAATTGTCGTCGATAACTAAAACGCGATGTATGTTACAAATTTTTTCGCTAAATACCTTGCTATCCGACTCGTAGGCAGCCACTACACTGAAAAAAAAGACAGAGCCCTCTCCTACTTTGCTCTCAAACTGAATAGTGCTACCCATTTTATTGGCTAATTTTTCGGATATACTGAGACCTAAACCAGTACCTCCAAACCTACGTGTAGTTGATGTGTCGGCTTGCGAAAAAGCTTTAAAAAGTTTAAGTTTTTGGGCGTCGGTAATTCCGATACCAGTATCGCGCACCGAAAAAGTGTATTTCCCTTTTTCGGCATCTGAATCGCAAAAATTCACATTCAATTCTATTTCGCCATTGTTTGTAAATTTCACGGCATTTCCTAATAGATTTATCAAAATTTGCGACACTCGAACTGGATCAACATAAGCAAAGCGTGGCAAATAATCGGGAATATTGAGCAAAATCTCAAGACTTTTTTTCTCAGCGCTATGCTTAATAATATCGATACTATGCTCGATAAGCTCTATCATGTCGCATTTAACAATTTCAAGCTCCATTTTGCCCGCTTCAATTTTTGAAAAATCGAGAATATCGTTTATAACATTGAGCAAAGTTTTGGCACTCGAATTAATGGCCGAAGCATACTGCAACTGCACATTGTTTATGGTAGTTTGCATTAACAATTCCGAAAAGCCAATAACACCGTTGAGAGGGGTACGCAATTCGTGACTCATATTTGCCAAAAATTCCGATTTGGCTGTATTGGCTTTTTGAGCATTATCTTTTTCACTTTTAAGCCTTTGCTCCAATTCGAACCGTTGAATAAGGCTAGCATAAATTTGTCCAAAAACCTTTAGCAAATCATTTTCTTTCGAAGTGTAACTATGTTGCTTTACAATAGAATCGAAACTAATAAATCCGGCACAATCGTCTCCAATAAAAAATGGTACTGAAATTAAACTTTTAATTCCTCTGAACTTAAGCATTTCTGAACTTTCGCCAAAATAAGCCGCAACATCTGGTATATAAAAGTTTTTACTGTTCTTATGATTTTCGACCCATAAATTTATATCCGATAAAGGTATATTGGACAACTCACTTTTAACCGTTTTAAGATTAGATTCATACCATTCGTATTGTGCACTACAATTGTTCTCAGTCCAATTATATTTAAAAATAACAGCACGTTCGGCTTCCAAAAACTCACTAATTTCTTGCAGCGAAGTAATTATATTTTGTTCAAATTCTTCTCTATTCACATTTATATTTCGAAGCGAAAGATTCACTAACAAATCCTGTAGTTTCGACATTCTCAACATTTCATCTTGAGCATGTTTTGCTTCTGTAATATCTTCTTTTACAGCAATATAATTTGTAATGCTACCATTTTCATCGAAAACTGGTGAAATGACAGCCGACTCCCAAAATAAATCCCCATTTTTCTTTCGGTTACAAAATTCGCCACGCCATTCTTTGCCCAAACTTATTGTTTCCCATAAATTTTTAAATGTTTCGGCTGGTGTTTTATCTGTTTTTAATACTCTTGGGTTTAGCCCCATTGCTTCTTCGAAAGTATAGCCTGTTAAGCCAGTAAATTGCGGGTTTACATATTCAATTTTACCCGAAGTATCTGTTATAACTATTGTAGTTGTACTTTGCTCAATGGCTTTTTGTAGTTTTCGGTTTTGAAGCTCTAATTTTTTTCTTTTTGTAATATCCCTATTAAATCCTATAGTTCCAATAATTTCATTTTCACAATTATAAAATGGAGCTTTATAAGTTTCGGTAACAATTTTACCATAAGGAGAATTAATAGATTCTTCTATTACAAAGGGTTGTTTGGTATAAATAAGTCGTTTATCATGACTTCTGTAAACATCTGCTTCTTCTTTACAAAAGATGTCATAATCAGTTTTACCTATTAAACTTTCGATAGAACATTCGAAAAATTTAGCAAAAAGTGAATTTACAGCCACAAATTTACCATCCAAATCTTTAATCCAAACCAATCCTTGATGGTTTTCGATTAACGATAATATATTCAGTTGACCAAATTCAAATTCTGAATTGAAAATTTGTTGTTTTGAATTCATTGCAATTTTTTTTTAAGATCATAAATTGGAAACTAAAAATTTCTTTGAAAAAACAACTTGCATTTTTTCGACGGTAATAATGTATATCCCTTTGGGCAATAGTCCTTTTATATTAAACATAAAAAACCTTGGCTCATTAAGTTGCACCCTATAAACTACCTTGCCCGAAATATCCGATATTGATATTGCCCTAAATAAATCTTCTTTATTATTTTCAATCATAATTAGTCCAGTTTCATAGTTTTGCAAAAAATTTAATTCTGGTTTGCTTACATTAAAAACGACGTTCGAAGAGGAATATTCAAAAGCTCCAATACTAGGCAAAAGACCTCTGTTGGCACCCATAAAATCATTTAAGACACCATAGTTGCTTACATCAATTCCTTTTCCGGAAAGAGGAAAATTCTTGAAAAATTCGAAAAATTGAATCATCGAATCTGCCATTATTTGTGGGTCGATAAAATTGCTAAAATAATTATTTTCGGTACGTACATCCGATTTAGTAGCAATATTAATGTATTTAGTATTTGCAGGCTCGTACACATAATTTGAACCTGGATTAATTATTAAATTATTAGCAATCAAATTGTTAGTACTTATAGTTGAAATAAAACGAATACCATCCGACTTTGGTGAAACGATAGTATTATTTACTATGTAATGACTGGTATTGGGATAGGTAAGTCGATCGTCGACAAAAATACCATAAATGCGCAAAGTGGCATCGTTAACAAAAAAATTTCTTCCCGCACTGATAATCAAATTGTTGTAAATATAACTATCGGCAAGTCCCATCATTATTATTCCAGTTCCAGAGCCGTTGCATATTTGATTATTATAACATCGAATTTTTGTACCCGCTCCAATTTGAATACCCGAATGTTGCATAGCTTCATTTCCAGTTCCATAATTTAAAATGCGATTATTGTACACCTCAGTACCCTCTACGGCCGAACATACTTGAATACCATCGTAGCCGGTATTTACTAACAAATTGTCGTAAACTTTTAAATTTTTTATTTCGTGTGGATACACTTTTGTATCCACGCCATTACAATTTATAGTATATCCGGTATAAAACGAGTGACCTAAATACATACCTTCGCCATAAGTATCGTGAATATAATTGTTTCGAATAATACAGTTTCGTTGTTCAAAAAAGCCTTTATTTGCCGTTAAATCGCAAGTGGGTTGCGAAAAGGCAAAAATTCCGGCAAACCCAGTGTTGGCAATTTCAATATGATCAATTTCGTAATTGGAACTCAGCTCGCCAACTCCTAAACCACTTGCACCAGCTCCCGTTTTCAAAATTTTTATACCGTACGAGCTCTCATTATTCACGCTACCTGTAAGCCTAAAAAATCGCGAATTCGACATAACAAAGCCATAATGCAAATCGTCATTTTCGACATAAACAGTACCATTCCCATTTCGAATGATTACATAATTTAGCGAATCTCCTTTCACATTGCTAATGCGTAATATTCGTCTTTTCCCAGGTTCCAAAACGATAGTATCGCCAGGCATCACTCCCAATAAATTGGCATCCACATTCGTACTTACCACACCTACAAAATGAGACTTTGCAGTGGCAAAATCCATTGAGCAACTGATAATTAGCATACAAATTATCAGTAATTTATTCCTATTTGTAATAAAATCTAACATGTTATGGTATTTTTTAAAGTTTTAAATAACTAATGCTGAAATTTTTTGCCACTCTTGTTTCAAGGTTTCCAACAATTGCTGTACTTCCTTGGTATTATCCGAATTTGCTTCAATAAACTGAGCCAATTCGCCCATGTGTACAAATTCCATATTAAGAGCGCTTCCTTTCAATTTGTGAGCAAAACGTTGTATCATTTCCACATCGGAGCGTTCAATAGCACCAGTCAATTCGGCAATATAATTTGGATATTCAGTTAAACTCATTTTCAAAATCATATTCATTGTAGCTTCGTTACCAATTTTATTCAACAACTTTTCTCTATCAAAATGAATTAGAGATTTTGATTCTTTGACAATCATCCTTTCCATTTTATTGCTTTTACTATTCAACAAATAGGTTTCAATAATTCGTTTCAACTCTTGAGTTTCAATCGGTTTAGCTAAAAAATCATTCATACCCACTTCGAAACAAGCTTCGCGCTCGTCTTTCGAAACACCTGCAGTAAGCGCTACTATGGCAATTCCGTTGGATGATTTACTATTTCGTATCAACCTTGTAGCTCCAATTCCATCCAATTCGGGCATTTGCACGTCCATGAGCACCAAGTCAGGTAGCTCACTATTGAATTTTGCAACAGCTTCATTACCATTTCTCGATTCGATGATAGTGAGATTTTTCACTAAATTGCGAAGCATATTCGAAATAACCAACATATTCATTTCGGTATCTTCGGCAACCAAAACTTTGTAGTGGTTTTTATCATTTTCATTTACCTTGTTAGATGTACTCTTTTCATCTATCAAATCATTGCTATTTTGCTGCAGATTACCAATTTCAGATTGTTTCAAATTGCATAAATAATTATACAATTCGTCTTGCTTAATAGGTTTTGTTAGCATAAATTTCACCCGCAACAATTTGGCTAATTCATAAAGCGAAATATCATCCGACGAACTATGAAGCATCATGATTGGTTGTTCGAAATTTGTGGCATCCAATTTTTGTCGAATCAATTTAATGGTATCCATTCCGTTCATTTCGGGCATGTGGAAGTCAACAATTATCAAATCGTACACATTATTTTGATTGATCAATTCCACTCCTTCTTTACCACTTTCGACACCCGTAAATTTTATTCCCCAATGCAAAAGAGTGTGTTCCAATATAGTGCGATTATTTTGATTATCGTCGATAACCAAAATTGATTTTACGTCTTCTATTCCATTTCCAGTTTGTTTATTACCAAATTCGTAACCCGTTTCGAAACAAAAACTAAAAGTCGTTCCTATGCCAGGAGTGCTTTCAAAATTAATATTTCCTCCCATTTTTTCGGCTAACGAATTCGAAATTATCAGCCCCAACCCGGTGCCACCATACTTACGAGTAGTGGAAGTGTCGGCTTGCGAAAATGCTTTAAACAGTTTACTTTTGTCGCTTTCTTTAATACCAATGCCTGTATCGCGAACACTAAAACAGACTTTACCAATACGCTTTGTTTGTTTTTCGAACGACACTTTGAGTTCTACTTCGCCTGCGTGAGTAAATTTTACAGCATTACTTAGTAAGTTTACCAAAATTTGTTTTGTACGAATAGGGTCGATGTACAAAAAACGAGGCAAATCGGGCTGCACATTAAGCAGTAGCTCTAAACCTTTTTTTGCTGCCATAATTTTAATAATATCCGCAGCATTTTCGAGCAACACAATAATGTCGGTTTTAACTTGCTCTAGTTCCATTTTTCCCGATTCAATTTTCGAAAAATCAAGAATGTCGTTTATTACACCAAGCAACGAATTGGCCGAAGTAATTGCGTTGTCGAGGTAATCCTTTTGATTTTTGTTTAAGGTCGTATTACGCAATAATTCAGTAAAACCAATAACTCCATTGAGAGGTGTGCGAATTTCGTGACTCATATTGGATAAAAAATGCGATTTTGCTATAGATGCAGCTTCGGCTTGCTCTTTAGCACTTTCGAGTTCCTTTTTTGTATCAATTAGTTGAGCAACAGATTTTTGTAGTTTAATATTTTTCTTAAAAATAAAATAAAGCGACATCAAGAAAAGTAACACAGCTAAAAGCATTATAACTGATTGCATCACATTTAGCCATGCGGTTTTGTACCAATAGTCGGCATCGTAATCCATACAAAAAAGCATATCGTACTCCTGAGTTTTAGTGTTTTTCAGAGGAATAAGTACCGATACCCAAGTCCCCCATTTATCTTGTAATGGTTTAGTAACAAGTGGCTTATGCGTTTTGAAAGGAACTAAAATCTCACTATCAAGTTCGTTAATATATTCGTCACCAGGAGCCGAATAATCTTCGGAAGATGATGGTTCCGAATCAACCATAAAGAATATTCTATTATCAATCAATTTTACAAAATACAAAAAGCGAGCTTCCTGATTTACTTGTTGCAATTCCATTAATTTTTGCTTCAAGTGGATGTAATCAATATTTGCTGTATCTTCAATAGATGTTTGAAATACTGAAAGTCTATTTGTATTAACTCCTTTAACAATTGTGTTTGCTAAATGATATACATACTCGCTTGAATCGTCCAAGCTATTTTTATAAGTCAATTGCAAATGTAAGCCAGCTAATATTAAGTAAATAATAGACATGAAAATTAATGTGCTTCGACTATAAAGCAATTTTGCAATCTGATTTTTGGTTATCTGCTTCATAAATTAGTTACTTTAATTCGTCCAATAACTTTTTCCACTCTTCGTTTAGCAGTTCAAATAAAACATTCAATTCTGCTGCTTTCGATGCATTTTGTTCCATTTGCAAAGCAATATCACCCATAGCTACAAATTCCATATTGAAGGCACTGCCTTTAATTTTGTGCGCCTTTTGTTTTATCAAATGTTCGTCGCCTGTTTCAATGGCATTATTTATCTCTTCAATATATTTGGGATATTCGGTTCGCGCCATTTCAAACAAACTGACTAAAATATCAGCGTTCCCAATTTTCGAAAGTAGTTTTTCTCTATCAAATCGGATAGATTGAACAGTAAAAACTTCTTTATCTACACTTTCTGTCAAAGTCTCCATAGTTAAATATTTATTAGTTACACGTTTTAATTTATTTCGTTCTATAGGCTTCGAAATAAAATCGTCCATTCCAGATTTAAAGCAAAGTTCCCGCTCTTCTTTTGATACGCCGGCTGTAAGAGCAATAATTGGAATTGTGAGTCCATTTTTCAATTTACGTATCTGCCGTGTGGCTTCCAAACCATCCAATTCGGGCATTTGCACATCCATTAAAATAATATCGGGCTTGTTATTTTTCATTACATTAATAGCTTCAATCCCATTATGAGCTTCCAATAATTTCACTTTTTCAAACAAAGTATGAAGCATATTACCAATTACCAACATGTTCATTGGCGTATCTTCGGCTACAAGTATGCAAACTTCTTTATCCGTCTCAACTTTTGTTGCACTGTTTGCAATTGCCAAATTGGAATCCAAATTGTTGTCATCGGAGTTGTCTGTACTATTTATACTATTGAGATAATAATACAATTCATCTTGTTTTACTGGCTTGGTTAACAAATACTTAACATTTAGCTCTTTGGCTTTTTCGTGCAACACTAAATCGTCGGAGGAACTGTGAAGCATAATGATTGATTGATTTTTTCGACTCTCATCAAGCTCTTTCCTAATAAGCTGAATTGTCTCTAATCCATCCATGTCTGGCATGTGATAATCTACAATAATAAGATCGTATTCCTTACCATTTTGTATTAATTTTAGCGCCTCGGCACCGCTTTGAGCTCCAGTAAACTTAATTTTCCAAAAAGCAAAATTAAGTTCCATAATAGCACGATTATTGGCATTGTCATCAACAAACAAAACGGTATTCAAATTTTTAATATTCTTATAATCAAGCATTTCTCCACATTCGAATGTGCAAAAAATTTCAAAACTAAAGGTTGTACCTACGCCATAATCGCTTTTAAACTCAATACTACTGCCCATTTGACGTGCCAGCAAATTTGAAATAATCAAGCCCAAGCCAGTGCCACCATACCGGCGAGTAGTCGAAGTGTCGGCTTGCGAAAATGCTTTAAATAGTTTGTGTCGGTCCGAATCTTTAATGCCTATACCTGTATCGCGTACACTAACTTTGAATATACCTTCGTTTTTGGTAACCAACTCAAAATTTAAATTCAATTCAATTTCGCCCGTATGGGTAAATTTCACAGCATTACTAAGTAAGTTTACAAGTATTTGTTTGGTACGAATTGGGTCGATGTAAGCAAAACGAGGAATATCTGGGTTTATATTGAGCAATAACTCCAATCCTTTGTTCGAAGCCATAACTTTGATAATGTCCGATGCGTTTTCGAACAGTTGAATGATATCTGTTTTTACCGATTCGAGCTCCATTTTTCCCGATTCAATTTTCGAGAAATCGAGTATGTCGCTTATCACACCCAAAAGCGAGTTTGCCGAAGTAATAGCATTTTCGAGGTATTCGCGCTGCGATTTATTGAGTGTAGTTGTTCGAAGCAATTCAGTAAATCCAATTACTCCATTGAGCGGTGTACGAATTTCGTGACTCATATTCGACAAGAAATTTGATTTAGCCACGCTGGCAGCTTCGGCAAGCTCTTTGGAACGAATTAATTCTATTTCTGTTTCTACTTTTATTAATGCATCGGCCAAAATATTTGCCAATGTTTCGATTACTGCAATCTGATTTTTGTCCCACAAACACATTTTAGACACTGAATCAAACCCAAAATAACCCATTAAAATATTATTATTTATAATTGGAAAACAAAGTAAGGTTTTTATCCCTTGTCGTTCAAATTCAGCTCGCTCACTTGGCGATATATCCAAAAGTTTTTGAATACTTTCAATATACACAATTTGCTTTTTCTCTACTTGCTGTTTCCACCAAGGATAAATATTAATATCCACATCGGTTATTGTTTCCATTTGCGAAGGAATACCTTGAGCACACCATTCGTGGGTATTTGTTTCAATGATAAGATTTTGCGAATAACGCAAAATATAACTTCTATCCACGCCAAAAAACTCACCAGTTTCTTGCAACATGCGATTGATTTTTTCATCAATATTTCGGTTGTCGACACTAACTAAATCCGACGAAATTTTATTTATCAACTGCTGTACATTAATCTGATTTTGAAGCAAATCGTTAGCATGTTTACGATTAAATAAATTCACAATCATTTGCGAAAAAACCTGTAAAAGATCTTTTTCTGTATCGGAGTATTTATGGTTCATTTTTACCGAATCGAACCCAACAAAACCAATACATTTTGTGTTATCCATCATCGGGATGGTTATCAAGCTTTTAATTCCTTGAGGTTCCAATATTTGACGCAAACCACTTTCAGTATCCAATTCCTGTACATTATCAACAAACATAGGCGCATTTTTTTTATGCGTTTCAACCCATTGTGGAATATAATCGAGCGGTATGGCCTGCAGGTTTTCCATCTCTGATGTTATTCCTTCATTACACCACTCAAAGGTATTATTACATACATTTGCCATCCAATCGTAATCGAAAATATACGAACGGTCGGCATTTACAAACTTACCCATCTCGATCAGCGAACCTTGAATAGTAGCTGTAAAATTATCAATAGGAGCATTAATATAGGTATTCGAAATTTTAATCAACAGCTCTTTTAATTCTTCAGATTGCTTTTGTGCATTCACATCATTTACAAATATTAGCCCTGCAGGTTTGCCATTCCAGTCGATAAGAATCGAACTAAATTCTACCCAGCAGGTATTTCCCAATTTTCCAATTAATCGAAAATAAGTTTTTTGTAGCATTGTATCGCCTTCGGCAATTTTGGCATAAATTGCTGTAATTATATGCAAATCATCGGGGTGTATCAGTTGCGACAAATGCATGGCTTGCAATTCGGAGCTTTCGTACCCAGTCATTTTAGACAACATGGGATTGAAAAACACAAAACGCTTTTCCTGAATAACAACTATGGCTTCTTGCGCATTTTCGAACAACAATCTGTATTGGTCTTCGCTCTGCGACAAAGCATCGCGGTAACGTTTTTCTTGTGTAACGTCAATAATCAAAAACATAGTTCCAATTACGCGCAACCGTCTATCTGAAATGTTATTTTTTTCTACTCTATACGATTTTTCATTAAACTTTATTTCCAAAAAACTCACATTGTTTTCTGAATTGGTAATGTATTTGTC
The DNA here is from genome assembly GCA_020049335.1 of Paludibacter sp. GTDB lineage: Bacteria > Bacteroidota > Bacteroidia > Bacteroidales > Paludibacteraceae > Paludibacter. The sequence goes on from JAIFKX010000248.1 coordinate 12,945, forward strand.
CGATTCAATAATCATCTTTATTCGGCTACTATCCAAGTCGCCCTTCAACAACATATCTACGGCTTTGGGGTTGGTATTTGTAATTTCGCCATTCAAATCTAAAACAAAAATTGCATCTGGAATACTTTCGAATAAAGAGTTAAGAACCATTGGTTTAATATCAAGAAGTCCTTTGTTGATAGAAGCAAAAATCATAATTATGCCCATTACTAAGAAACCTATTGGAGTTAAATCAATATTCCCTTCTGGGCGAACTCCAAGTACATATAAAAAGCTTATAAATGAGGGTATTACAGAGCTTATTAACATAATGAAAACACGATTTCGATGTTCCGTAGAAACACGAATATACATTTTCGAAAGCATTAAAACGGATACAAAAATTAAAGTGTAGGAATAAACAATATGCAACCAATATAAATTTCCTGAAGTAAAATTGTGATAAAAATAAGTGCCTGCATCAACAATACTACTTTGCAAATAAAATAAATGATGATATGAATTGGTAGCAACTGATAATATTGTTATTAAAGGAACTATAAAAAGTGAAATTACCGTAGTACGATTCAGCCAAGCATCTCGACCACAATAGATTGATGTAAAAAGTAACAAGATAACAGGAATAGTAGCAATACCCATGTACTCCAATACTATATAGGTGTGCAATTGCGTATAGCTGCTGCTTATCAATTCCATTCCATAAAAAAACGACCATGTGGCTGTGGCAAATAATAAAAACGAAAGTGTTTTATTTGCTGAATTTTTTCGTATACGTAGTGCCAAAAACGATAAAAATACCGATACAATGGCTGATCCAAAAAATAAATTACTTAGTATTAAATAGTTCATAAAATTCAATTTTTATTGCCAAATCAAAAACAAAAATTAATACAGACTCTGTAATATAAATTACTACATAAATTTTCTATTTTACTCTAAAATCAAATTGCGTTAGGTAATACATTTTGTTACATTTTGTGGTTATTTTTGTAGCAATAAATATATTTCTATACCTCTCTTATTTTCAATTATTTATACTCAAATATAAGCACTTTTTTCTGAAATTATTCCACAAATACAACTTATTTTTGTTTTTAACTAACTATTTTTTTATTTACAATAACCTATTGATTTTAAAGTATATATATTCGAAATCGAAGAATTTTAGCAAACCAAAAATGTTAATATATCATAAACAAAAAAGCTAAACTAGGCCAAATAGGTATTTTTCAAACAAATTGGACTAATCTAATGATACGATTCTATCAAACTAAGGTCAACTATTATTCGTTTTTGATAATTTATATTCGATTTCGAACAAATCCAAAATTTCTTCATTTATTAAACTTGGTTCGATCGAACATAAAAAAAAATAATACTACAAAATGTAGTATTATTTCCGACAAAACTAAAGCGTATCACTCCTATTTTTAAACAAAGTATTTTGAGATTTAGATTATTAAAATGGTCTACTCTAAATTGTGTTGGTTTTAATTTTCGCAAGCTTTTAAAACTTAATCACAATAGTAAAAATAAGGAAGTTAATAAAGAAAACAATAGAAAATACCTTTCGTTATTAAAACATTCAATATAAATGCTGTCAATCAGACGAAGATTGCTTTCGCTATCCCACTGTCATTAAATGGTTATTGGAGAATTCTTACCATTGCAAGCTATAATAAAAACCTGACACCTCGTTTCAATGGCGTTTTTTACGCTCTATCTGGCTAAAGTAGAGTTGATGTATTTTCCGGTGTTCAAGTCCAACTACAAAATTATAACACTCATAGTTAAATCGTTACAAAAAATCATCACTATATTATCACATTATTACTTTGTATTATTGCCACATTGGCATATTATCTTATTGGCATATTGGCACATTTGAAGTATCTTTGCAGTTCGAAAATCAAATAACGGAAAATGACTTTACAATCCCAACTCGATAAACGCATCCTAATTTTGGATGGTGCAATGGGAACCATGATACAACGCCACAAATTACAAGAGGCTGATTATCGCGGTTCGCGCTTTGCAAACAACGAAATTCTTCAAAAAGGCAACAACGATTTACTGGTACTTACACAACCGGATATTATTTATGATATTCATTGTAAATACCTTGCTGCAGGTGCCGATATTATCGAAACAAATACCTTTAATGCACAACGCATTTCGATGGACGACTACGGAATGAGCAGTTATGTGCGCGAAATAAATCTTGCGGCGGCACATCTTGCCCGCAAAGCTGCAGATAAATATACAGCTGAAAATCCTTCAAAACCACGTTTTGTAGCCGGTGCTGTTGGTCCAACCAACAAAACGGCTTCTATGTCGCCCGATGTAAATAATCCGGCTTACCGTGCTGTGAGTTTCGACGATTTGGTGGTAGCCTACAAGGAACAGATTTTGGCGCTGATAGAAGGAGGAGTTGATGCATTGCTTATTGAAACAATTTTTGATACGCTAAATGCCAAAGCGGCTGTATTTGCAGCCGAAGAAGCCATGACAGAAAGTGGCAAACGGGTGGAAATTATGCTGTCGGCAACAGTGGCTGATACAAGCGGTCGCACACTTTCAGGTCAAACAATTCGTGCCTTTTTAGCGTCTGTTTCGCATGCAAATGTGATGTCAATTGGTTTAAATTGTTCGTTTGGAGCTAAAGATTTAAAACCGTATCTGCAAGAAATCAGCAGTTTGACTTCGTGCTATGTAAGTGCTTACCCCAATGCCGGACTTCCAAACCAATTTGGCGAATACGACGAAACACCTGAACGCATGGCGGAGCAGGTGGTGGAGTATTTCGACGAAAAACTGGTGAATATCATTGGTGGCTGCTGCGGTACAACTCCCGAACACATAGCGGCTTATCAAAAACTGGTTGAAGGAAAAGAAATTCGAAAAATACAAACTCCTTCTACCGATTTAGAACTTTCGGGTTTGGAAGCATTGGTCATAAATAATGATTCGCTTTTCACGAATATTGGAGAGCGATGCAATGTGGCAGGTTCACGTATGTTTTTGCGTTTGATAAATGAGAAAAAACACGAAGAAGCCTTGGTTATTGCCCGAAAACAAGTGGAAGAAGGTGCGCAAA
>JAIFKX010000016.1 GCA_020049335.1 Paludibacter sp.
AAAGCAAGAAGCGCTTAGAAAGTTTATAGGCAATAGTTTATAGTCAATAGTTTATAGTCAATAGTTTATAGTCAATAGTTTATAGTTTATAGTAAATAGTTTATAGTTTATAGTACAGTTGCATTGGTTGTTGAAATACTCAATTAAAGTTTATAAAAAAATGAAGATTAAACTCACTCTTTTATTTTTTATTTTGGCCTTAACCAGTCAGGCACAAGACATTCCGCAACATATATCATATTATAAAATCTACGATTTTGTAGATGAATTAGCTAATAGTGGGTTTTACGAATTAAATTCGGCTGTAAAACCTTATAGCCGCACTTTAATATTGGAGAAATTACTTGAAGCTCAAACACAGTCCGAAAAACTTTCGAAGCGTCAACAAGCTGAAATAACCTTTTATCTCAACGACTTGGCTATTGAAAACAATCGACTTCCAACTGCCAATTGGCATTTGTGGAAAAATGATAAAAGTAAAGCCGCTCTTTTAGCGCCAGGCATTTTTTATCAGGATTCGCTATTTAGGGCACGAATTACTCCAGCACTCGGTATGAATATTTTAAACAATTCGACCGAAACAATTATTCAGCGTTGGATTGGAGCCGAATTTCAAGCATCTATTGGAAAAAACATATCAATCTACGGTAGTCTACGCGATTTTTCGAACAATGGCGAAAAGCTTTCGGGTTATAATTATTTAAACGATCAACCCGGCTATCAGTACAAAGAAGCTTCTTATGGTGGTGATTACAGCGACTCGCGAGGAGGAATAAAAATATCAAATAAATGGGGCTCCATTGGACTTATAAAAGACAATGTGGTTTGGGGCGATAATTATCATGGCTCGAACATACTTTCGGGACGAGCACCTTCCATCCCGATGTTAACACTTCATTTAAAACCAGTAAAATGGTTCGAAATGAATTATTTACATGCTTGGTTAGTTTCGAACGAAGTTGATAGTTCGTATTATTACCTCGAAAATGGCACAAATAAGTCGTATAGGCCGGCGAATAAGTTTATGGCTGCTAATATGTTCACATTTACACCCGTACGAAATTTAAAAATTTCAGTTGGAAATTCGATAATCTATGCAGAAAAAACTATTCAGGGTGGTTATTTGATTCCAATTGCTTTTTATAAATCCATCGACCACACCTTGACTAAAGGATTGGGAACTGAAAATCAAAATTCTCAGATGTTTATGAATATCAGTTCGCGTAACCTTAAGCATACACATTTTTACACATCAATTTTTATCGACGAATTCAATTTTGAGCGCCTAAAACCATCAAATAAAGAAGCTAATCCAATTTCGGTAAAAGCTGGGGCTTATGTTTCTAATTTTCCCATAAAAAACCTTTCGGCAGTTGTAGAATATACTCGAACAAATATTTTGAATTACAAACATTCGATACCTCTCTTAACTTACGCTTCGAATAGTTATAATTTAGGACATTATTTGGGAGATAATTCGCAGGAAGTTTATGTGGCATTACAATATAAACCTTTTCGCGGTTTGGATTTCAAACTATTTTACACCGACGCTCAACATGGAAATGAATACGATTATGTGCGTAGAGGCACTTCAAATGGGATTACAGGCAAAGTCGACGGAATAATAAGTCAGCCAAGTTTAGGAGAAGTAATTTGGAAAAATCAAACAATTGGTCTACACGGGACATTTGAAGTTATAAATAATGGTTACGTGTTTTTCAAAGCCGAAAACAGCAATATGGAAGCCTTTGAGCCAGCTTTACCTGCCACTTTTGGCGAAAAACGCATGACAGCTGCTGAAACACTCAATTATTATTCACCCCGTTTTTTTCAAGGTAATAAGCTTACTATCAGCGCTGGATTTAGTTTTGGATTTTAGAATTGGATGAAAAAACGATAAAAAAATCCCCAATTAACCATCACAGGATAATTGGGAATTTTTATATTTATTAAAAAGCTGCATTAACTCTCAACCACTTCTGGTTTTACAATTTTAGCCTTTATTTCTGATGTTTCGGTAACCAATTCCATCAAAATAGTATCTCCTTCGGCTAATTCGCCACCTAAAACGATATCAGCCAAAGCATCTTCGAGATATTTTTGTATAGAACGCTTTAATGGTCGAGCACCAAACTGAATGTCGTAACCCTTATCGGCAATAAAATCTTTTGCTTCGTTTGTAAGTTCCAATTTATAACCTAAAGTTATCACTCTTCCAAATAATCCTTTGAGTTCCAAATCTATAATCGAACGTATGGATTCTTTATTCAGTTGGTCGAACATAATAATATCGTCAACACGATTCAGAAACTCTGGAGCAAAAGTACGGTTCAAAGCCTTTTGTATAACGCTGCGCGAAAATTCGGAATCCATTTTCACATCAGTAGCCGTATTGAATCCAACACCTTTACCAAAATCCTTCAACTGACGAGTACCTACATTCGAAGTCATAATAATAATTGTATTCTTAAAATCGATACGACGTCCTAAACTGTCAGTCAATCGCCCTTCGTCCATCATTTGCAAAAGCAAATTAAACACATCGGGATGCGCTTTTTCAATTTCGTCTAACAAAATAATTGAATAAGGCTTGCGTCGCACTTTTTCAGTCAGTTGTCCCCCTTCTTCGTATCCAACATATCCTGGAGGTGCTCCAATTAGACGCGAAACGCTAAATTTCTCCATATATTCGCTCATATCAACCCGAATTAAAGCATCGGCACTATCAAACATAAATTCAGCTAAAATTTTAGCCAAGTGAGTTTTACCAACACCGGTTGGACCAATAAATATAAATGAGCCAATAGGTTTATTTGGATCTTTTAACCCGATACGATTACGTTGAATGGCTTTTACAATTTTATTAACAGCTTCATCCTGCCCAATCACTTTATTTGTAAGCACTTCTTTCATCTGTCGCAACTTAAGACCTTCGGCTTGCGCAATTCGTTGAACAGGAATTCCCGACATCATAGCTACAACCTCAGCAACTTGTTCTTCATCCACTTTTTCGGGATGTTTATGCGAATCTTGTTCCCAGCGCTTAACTGCATCATCGAGCATATATTGTGTTTGCTTTTCCTGATCGCGAATAGGACCAGCCAACTCGTATCTTTGTTCAGACAAAACACGCATTTTTTCCTTTTTCAAATCCTCAATTTTCTTTTCAAGTTCTTCAATTTCAACAGGAACGGAAACTGTGCCAATGTGTACGCGCGAACCAGCCTCATCCAAAGCATCAATAGCCTTATCGGGGAAGCAGCGGTCGGTAATATAGCGATCAGTTAGTCGTACACAAGCTTTAATTGCTTCGGGTGTGTAGCGCACGTTGTGATGATATTCATAGCGATCTTGAATATTTTCAAGAATTTGCAAAGTTTCTTCAGCATTAGTCGGGTCAACCATTACTTTTTGAAAGCGACGCTCCAATGCACCATCTTTTTCAATACTTTGGCGATATTCGTCGAGTGTAGTAGCACCTACACACTGAATTTCGCCACGAGCCAAGGCTGGTTTGAGCATATTTGCAGCATCAAGCGAACCAGGTGCTCCGCCAGCCCCAACAATAGTATGAATTTCGTCGATAAAAAGTATGATATCCGAATTTTTCTGTAATTCATTTAAAATAGCTTTGATACGTTCTTCGAATTGTCCGCGATATTTAGTACCGGCAACAATGGAAGCCATATCAAGAGAAACAACTCGTTTGTCGAACAACACACGCGAAACCCGATGTTGAATAATGCGTAATGCCAATCCTTCTACAATAGCCGATTTACCAACACCCGGATCACCAATCAACACTGGATTATTTTTCTTTCGGCGACTTAAAATCTGAGCTAAACGTTCAATTTCCTTTTCGCGGCCTACAATTGGATCTAAACGATTTTCTTTGGCTGCCTTTGTAATATCCACACCAAAGGTATCTAATGCAGGAGTTTCAGATTGCTTATTTGGTGCAGCTGGTCCTGAAGGCGCCTTTTGTTTTCGACGAGGATCATCATCTTCATCTTCGTCGTCCTGAAAAGCTGCACCTTGAACTGGTAGATTATTTGTTTGCGACAAAAGCGCTTTAATTTTATCGTACGAAATATGTTCGTCGTTTAGCGTATCGAATGCAAGATTATTTTTTTCTTTCAGTATAGCGAGCAGCAGATGCTCTGTATCGGCTGTTTCGTTCATTAGCGAACGAGCTTCGAGTTCCATTATTTTCTTAATACGCTCTGCACTTTTAAGAATAGGAAGTTCAATTCCAACAGGATCAACATCTGTACGAATCTGACTTTCAATCACTTGTTTAATTTTAATTAAATTTACGTGCGATTGATTAAGCAACTCGATAGCCTTACCGTTACCATTTCGAAGTAGACCCAGCAATAAATGCTCGGGGCCAACATAGTTATTACCTAACCGTTCGGCTTCTTGAGCACTGAATAACAATATGTTATGTAAAGTTTCTGAATAATTTATGGTCATAACTTTTTTTTATTTTTTTGACTGACAAATTTAAGTAAAAGTTTACAGTAATAAACTCGAAATTATAAAAATGTAGTCCAGATTATTGTTTTTTGTTTTTTCAATAATGATGCCTCTATTAATTTACTGACAAAAACAGCAAAAATGTCAGTCAAATATGAAAAGTAGAAATATTTTAAGTAGATTTGCGGCTGTTTTTGAAAATTTTAAAAAAAAATAGAGATTCAAAAAGATAAGTAATAGGACAAATATAATATACCATTTTTAATATTTACCTCACCCTAACCCTCTCCACCTCACCCCCAGCCCCTCTCCTTCAGGAGAGGGGGGCAAGAGAGGGAACTGCGGTCTGCAACAAATAAAATTATGCGACATTATTTTATTCCACTTACTTATTTTGATTTTCAAAACAAAAAGTCAGCAATTATTTTTTATAAAAACGAATTTTACAATCAAAAAGTTTAAAACAATGAAAAAATCTTCTTCACTTCGCGATTCAAAAACGGCCAGATGGTTTGTTTTAATTTTAGTGTCGTTTACCATGTTGTGTATGTACTACCTGACTGATGCCATGGCGCCACTTCAAGAAAAATTACAAGGTAACTTAAATTGGACAGCAACCGAATATGGTTTTTTTACAAGTGGGTACGGTTGGTTTAACGTGTTTTTACTGATGATTGTATTCAGCGGCATGTTATTGGATAAGTTAGGAACGCGATTTACTGGGGTGCTTGCAATTGGTATTATGTTAATTGGGGCTTTTATCAAATACTGGGCTATCGATGGACATATTGGAGCTGGCACTTACGAATTCTCAATCGGCTCGTGGCAACTCATAAGCCCTACATCTAAATCAGCAGTAATTGCCGGTTTGGGTTTTGGTATTTTTGGCGTAGGAAGCGAAATGTTTGGGATTTCAGCCAATAAAGCCGTTGTGCGCTGGTTCAATGGCAAAGAAATGGCTTTAGCAATTGGACTAAATACTTCTACAGGCCGTATTGGTACTGCACTGGCTATGTTTACGCCACTACCACTTTACAAACTCACACACAATGTAAGTACCCCAATTATTGCAGCAATGATTTTACTTTGTGTTAGTTTATTAGTTTTTTTCCTTTTTACATTTATGGATAAAAAATTAGACCGCGAAGAAAAAGAAGCTGGGGTTTTGAGCGAAGAAGAATTCAAATTTAGCGATGTTTTCGAAATTGCACGCAACCGTGCCTTTTGGTATATAGCGGCTTTATGTGTATTATTTTATTCGGCAGTATTCCCATTTATTAAATTTGCGACCAACTTAATTGTACAAAAATTTGAGGTTGATGACACTTTTGCAGGTTATATCCCTGCCCTACTACCATTTAGTGCATTATTACTCACACCTTTGTTTGGAGGAATATCCGATAAAAAAGGAAAAGCAGCCAGTATTATGATTTTGGGCTCAATCATTTTAGTTGTTGTGCATTTGTTATTTGCAATACCTTCGTTAAATAGTTTTAGCGTTGCTATAGGCTTAGTAGTACTATTGGGTATTGCCTTTTCATTGGTACCATCGGCAATGTGGCCAGCAGTTGCAAAAATAATACCCCACAGCAAATTAGGAACAGCCTATGCAATGATTTTTTGGGTACAAAACTGGGGATTGATGGGTGTACCACTATTAATTGGCTATGTATTAGACAAGTACTGTATTATCAGCTCCGAAGAGAAATTGATTGACGGCAAAATGCAATTGATAACACAATACAATTACACAATTCCAATGTTAATTTTTGCATGTTTTGGAGCTGTTGCAATACTTTTTGCATTTCTATTGAAAGCCGAAGACAAGAAAAAAGGATACGGTTTGGAATTGCCGAATGTGAAAGAATAAATTTCAGTTTTGTTACGATTTTGTTACTATTTTATTACTAAACAATAAAAAAACCTCACAATCGTAAGATTATGAGGTTTTTATATTTAAGTAATTGTACCCGAAGCGAGACCAATGAACGGTTTGTTGTTAACGCCAGTAAACGCCAAAATACTCATTTATTCAATCACTTACACAAATTCCGTAAAAATTGTGGCGTAATTAATTATCACTAGTTATGATATTTTTTACAGCACATTTTACAGCAGTCTGGATTTCAGCCGATTAAATTTCATTTTCTCGATTTTTTTTATATATTTAGAAAAAAGATTGGAAAACATGAAAAACATAACATTTAAATTTGAGTTAGTCGATAGACTAACAAAGGATGGTAAATACCCCATCCAATTAAGAATTACTCAGGATGGAAAACATAAAAGAAAGATGTCAGTTCTTAGGGTTAAGAGTAAAAAAGATTTTAATAAAAACAAATGTCACTACGGTGTTCTATCTGAATTCTTTCACCGTCCTTTACTTCTAAACAAATCTTGACAGCATAAACGAACTGATATAAGTCACCTTTTTTCTGTAAAAAAGAATCTCCTCTAGTATCTTTTCTTGATTTTTTTTAGTGCAATCATTAATCTATATATTAGTACAAAGTATTGTCTTTTTAAAATGAAGTTTTCAGCAATATTTATCCAGCCTACAACAAGTATTTTTCTATTTCCTCACCACCGTTACTTCAAATTCCTTACACAATCTTTTCTCCTGTGCGTATTCAGCAATATCATAACGACCATTCGTTTTCTGCCAAATATCCAGTCCACGACCAAGTATAATCTTCCAGCCATTGTTCATTTCAATACTTCGGTCATGTTGTGATTCTGAAAATTCATAGCTTAATTCCACTCCTGAGTTGGATAGTGAATCAATCATTTCGGTAAAAGCCAGTTTAGCGTTTTCGATAAAATCTTCATTGTTGAATGTTACTAAATGAATTTTCACCTCTTCATCTTCTTGTTTTGATTCACAAATAAGGCGACATAATTCCATAAAGTTACGTAATTGGTAAGGCAAACGTATATAAGGGTCACGAACAATAAATTCGGTAGCTCCTTTCATGTATTCGCCAAACAATTCTTTGTAACTGATATTGGTTTGATTGTCACGAATTGATTTGTTAAATCCCTCCATGTGACTTTTCGCTCCTATTTCAGGGATTACCAAGTCAGTCTCAATATTTCTTTTTGATGCTGGTTCAATGTTTAGTTTCGGATCACCATATTCAAGTACTTCAAGTGTTTCGACTTCAAATTTTTTACCCACTTTGTTTGTGTACTCAAAATCTACTTGTTCATCGTTAAATGTTTCATCCATTTTACGCAATTGATCCTTGACCCTTTTACGACATTCTATTGCAAAATCGAACAATTCCTTGGCTTCAGCTTCGGTAAACTCGCCATGAGGATATATAACCTTTACAAGACCCGAGAATGTCTTTTCAATACTTGTTTTATCACGGGTTGTGATGGTAGTAGACAAATCAAAGTATTTTTGATAGGATTTGCTATAATCTTCCTTTCGTAAAGATTTTAGAACTTCGGCAAGAAAATCAACAATAAATCCAAAGTCGGTCGAAAACATTTCGTTTCGTAACTTCTTTGTTTCCCACCCTGGTAGATAGGCATGAATTCTGTCAAGGTATGCGGTATCGTAATAATCCTTTGGCAGGGCATCAAATAAATCCGTATGTTTCAGCATGTGGGCAACAGAATGATCGGTATTCCCGACCATTACAATGGATGCTTCGGCTTGCATAACATGAGTACCACGTGAGAACGATTTATTCGCCATGTAGTTTTTCATAATGTCTACTAAACCTAAATCAGATCTTTTTGATTTTCCAGCAAATTCATCCAAGGCTACCACATCCCAATAACCAACCAATCCTATTTCACCGTTTCCATTGTTTACAAACAGTTTTGCTTTGGATACTTCGCCACCCGAAATCAATATTCCATGAGGTGATAATTCTGAAAAAATATGAGATTTTCCTGTTCCTTTCGGTCCGAGTTCAATCAGATTATAATTATTTTCGGTAAATGGGATTAATCGGGCAATCTGTAAAAGTTTGGAACGATTTGTAAATTCATCAGGATTTAACCCAAGTGTTTGCATGAGTAAATCTAACCATTCAGTTTTGTTGAATTTCTTCCTGATTTCTTTAAATTCGTTTATATCAACTGACGAAATTTGTATTGGTTTCAGTTGGTCGATACCCCATGGCACTGCATCTTTGCCTTCTATTGGCTGGTAACTCATAGTAATAATTGACCAAACACCTTCTGATAATAATTTAGGATGTGTTGTGATAAAATTACTGTTAATCGGCACTTTATTCAATCCAAGATTGGCAAAATTTGCTTCGTAACGATCTAATCTATCGTTTAACTTTACAGATACTTTGTCAATAATTCTATGTGACCCTTTTTCTTTGATAGTAGATTTGATAATTTGGGCTTCATCTCTATGTACAAAGTGCTGGGTAATTATGTTTTTGACAGTTTCAACACCCTCATTAATGGTATCTTCATCATCGGTTGCACAATATTGTCCCAACAGGTACTCCAACACATAAGTAGGAACACTTGCATTACCTTTAATTTTATTGGTTAGGTCTTTTCTGACCACTTTACCACCAAAAAGGTTGTTTATTTTCAGATCTAATTCTTTCATAAATATCTTAATTAAAAAACATCAAAATCATTTTCCATTGCTAGCGAAAGTGAATATGGGAATTTAGAAATTGTAATCCATTTATTGGCTTTATCTACTTTTTCTTCAACAACCAAATACACATTCGAACTTCGTTTATTGGAAGTTGATAGCGTAAATTTGTTTTGTATTTCCCGTTCTTCAGTTCTGTCGGTTGTCAAGTCAAATGTGTAATTAAACACATCGCTGATAATTTGTTTATTTTCTTCCACATCGTCAATTACCGCAAAGTACGATTTGATTGTTCGTGCAATGTATTTAGTCCCAACCGCCTGTAACTGATAATATTTTACCGTATGTATATTGGTAGTAATTTTATTATTGGTCTTGTTCAGAATATCAATTTCAACCTTCGAAACCGTATCGGATCGTTTACGGGCAATAAACAATACAGGAACAACCGTTTCCTGAAGTGTAGATCCTCCATGTACATACCTGCTGCCCGAACCTTGTTTCCGTAAACGAGTAATTCCTTTGGGTATAAGAACTTCAACATCCGATTTTATTTTCAAACTTTCGGAAGTAAATTTCACCACATTTTGATTGTGATTCAGGTTCTTACCAAGTACATATCTTCTACTGTCTTTATTAATAGTTCCTTCTATTTGGGCATCGGTAAAATCACTTTCCAATAATTCCTGATGTTGATACACAAAACCATGATCGGCTGTAATGATAATATGATTTCCGTTCATATTAGCAACCTTTTTAACCAGTTCTATTAAAAACGAAATTTCATCCCTTGAAGCTTCAATTACTTTGTCTTCAGTGGTTTTTTCGTCACCCATTTTGTCTATTCGGTTATGATAGACATAAATCAAATCGTTATTCTGAATCAATGTCTGTGCTTCTGTACCTTTAGGTGACAAACTCATTAGTTCTTCGGCATTGATAGCAGTTGAACGGACATTTGAATTGTCGGTCAATATTTTTTGTCTGCTGGAAAGTCCCTGTGTACTTTTACCATCAATCAGAACAGATTCACCATCGCCAAAACTCAAATCGGTATGTGGTAATAGCGAAGCCATACCAAGTTGTGTATAGGATGGTAGGTTTGTGACCTGATAATTCAATTCGGAAGTAAACCGTACTTCTTCGTTAAACAAATCGTGCAGAACACGTCCACATTCGTACCTGAAACCATCCGAAATTATCACAAAAAGTTTATTTCCTTTGTCAAGATATTTCGATTTTACATCCCGATTGAAGAATTTTGTTTGGCTCTGTGAACCAGTGTACCAATCCTTGTTTTTATCAATTACAGTTTGCCATTTCTCACTTAAATTGGGCAACCATGTATTTGAATATATTTTGTGAACCAATTGGTATAAAGACGACAAAACACCGTTTTGATTTGTTTCGCGATAGTACTGAATAAACATTCGATAGTACATATCAATCTGATACCATTTGGTAGTGTAAAGTTTGAATCCCTCGTTATAATCAGCAATAGCTATTTTATTGTTCTGTTTCACTTCATCCATCAACCATACAGCATAACTCAATGCTTGATAAAATGGTGTATAACGTTCGTTCCAAAACTTCAATTCCCGAATTTTGAGTATCTGTTCAATCTTATCGGCACTCTGACTATCATTTTCGATTAAACCAATCAGTTCCCTGATAATTCGTTGATCGATACATTCAAACAAGTCTTCCTGAATCAAATCTTCCATTGAAAGTTTTTTTATCAGGTCAACGATATTCAGGTCAGATTCTATTTTTTTTGATAACTCTTTGAAAGTGGTTTCGAAGGATCGTAAATCTTTCCAATTCGATAAAAGCACTTCGGCATTATGATTTACCTTTACTTTGCCCGACAATGGTAGAAAACTCTTTTGGAACACTTCCAACAGAAAATCATAAATACCAAAATTGGAAGTTTGATAGTTGTATTCGGTAGCCACTTCCTTCCAAAATGGTTCAAACAAACCAAACTTATCCAGTTCTTTATCAATATCATCCGATTTGTCATTGACAAAATGAGTAGTGTATGCTTTTAGTAATTCGTCAATAACAGCGGTTGAAGCACCAAGTATGGTTTGAATTAGTTTGAATGTCAGTAACTTTTCATCATCCGTTTTCTCCTTCAGTTGATTAAATTTCTGCACCCGTTCCTTGTTTTTGAAAAAATCAAGATGTTGTTTAATCCAAGTTCTGAAATGAATAGGAAGGTCAATTTCCTGTAAGGTCATTGCTTCCTGATCGGTATGAAAAACGTAATTAGACAGTTCAATATCTAACAACCAATTGTCCTCATTTTCGGGTCGTGAGTAAGGTAAGTAAAGCAGAAATTTAGAACTTGGTTTCTGAATATACATCGTATATTTAGTAGCAAATTCGTTATTTTCCACAACGATTTTTTCAATACCCTCTATTTCAAGTGTATCAAATTCGGGTGTAAAACTCTGATCTTCATCATACCACAAAATGATACGATTTTGTTCAAATAAACTGATTAAACTATCTTTTATCTTGCTCATACTTTTTGTCTACAGTTTATTTATCCTCAAATTCAATTCAGTCATTCTATTCAATAGTTCATCATAAGGAAGCGATGGTAGGTAGAACATACTTTCCTGCATATCTTTATAATCTTTTTCCCATTCAGCTCTGATAATTTCGGGTGGAATAATACTAACTTTGGATGGTATGTGATTGGCGTAATCCACTCCTCGTTCTGGGGTTAATTTTCTGCGGTGTTCCACAATGGTATCATAAAGTGCTTTATCATTGAGAGCTTTTTGTGCATATTCCGTATCCATCAATTTTTCTAAATCGTATAGATGTCTGCTTCTACGTTCCACTTTAGCACCACCTTTGACGATTTGAAACCGTTCGTGCAATAAAAATATCTTTTCCAAAAATGTTCTTTCGGGATTTACTGTGGAAATTGTAATTTTCTCATCGGCAAACGCTCTTCCTTCAAACTGCTCAGCAACCAGTGATTTAAAGTTCCTATCTGTACAAGGTTCTATCAATGAGCGACTACCTAACTCTATTAATACACGTGGCTGTATGTATTCAATTGGATCGGTAACAGATGTATAGTAAACCTCAATGGTAATAGGGTCAGTATCATCGTTTTTAATTTCACCCAACTTTAAAGTTACATCGTCAAAACCTGCTTCGACAAACAATTGCTGCATTTCAGGCAAATATGTTTCTGTTACAAATTTTTGCGATTTCCTGCGTAATTTACTGACCTGCGAATTGTTCATTTCCATATCGGTTTGAGTAAATCCCAAAAACGACCTGTCCAATGCCAAATCAATGTCTTCACTAAACCTATCTATTAATCCCCATGCTTTACTGAGCGAAGTACCGCCTTTAAACACAGTATGTTCGGCAATGGACGATTTGAATACAAGTTCGAGTGTACGAACTACCCACCAATCTTTTTCAACAGCTGCCGCATTGGGCAAACCAATTGCTGCAGCGGTTTCTTCAAATATATTTCGCTTTGTTCTGTCGGTTAATTTCAACCATTCCTGAGTACTGCTCATATTATTGGTTTAAGCTGGGTTGCATTATTTTTCGTATCCATTCGGGTGCCAAACGATAATCATATTGCAAATGCGTTGGTTTTTCGTTTTTCAATAGTTGTTGAATTTTTTCTATTTCATCAACGGTAACATTCTCTTTACCAATGGTTCGTAGCGCCTGAATAGCCAATGTACTTATTTCGCCAATGGTCGACACATTTTTGGGACTTGCATGTTTGAAAGTAATCGTTCTTTTGCCAATTTTCACTTTACGGGAAGTTCCATCGGTTAAGTAAACCACATTTAACGGAACTTGTGTGCTCAATCCCAGACGGTTAAGTGCATAAACGCCTGTGGGAACTATTCGTGCTTTGTCTCTTTTGGCAATGGCAGTAGCTATGGCTTCGATACCAGGAGTTACAGCACCAATTACAGGGTCAATTTCGGGACGTGCATAAATACCAGTGGCAACCCGTATCAACTCACCTTTTTTTACCAAACGTTGCAATGCCTTGCGAACTCCTTCCGAATTCTCTTTTGATAAAAAACTATCACCAAAAAAGAGCGAACCCCTCTTGGCTTTCTTTACTTTATCAACAATCTGATATTCAATGGTAAAATTCATATATTATTTGTTTTCTTGTCCCAAATACAGTAATAATTTGGGACAAATATACAAATTATTTTTAATTAATCAATACTAATCAAGTTCCCTCTTTTAGCGGCAAGGCGTTCTTTCTCTTATTCCCCCTTCGGGGGGTAGGGGGCTTTTATCCAATCAAATTCCCGTACTTTTTTCTTCGTTACCTTATCGTTCAATCCTGCCACGGCTGCAACGGCATTACCCAACTTATTGTAGTTGACCAACACACCATCATCCAAATCCAAGGCGATACGTTCGGTAGCCATTGGATACAGAATATCAATTTCGTATTGGCGACAATCAGCCAACATCAAGTCAATTTTATCAATTTCTTTTTGTGCTTTGTTCTGTTCGGTGGCTGAACCGACTACCACAATATGTTCCTGTTGTTTGCGGTGTTGGGTCAGTTTTTCTATAAACTCTTTCAGGTACGAATTCAGTATGCGGTTGATGGTATCGGGCGTGTAACGGTGTAGATACACCAACACATTGAAATAACCTTTGGGTGAAGAAAACATCCAATAAATAGGGCGTTTCTTATACCGCTGCACATGGTCTTTGTAAAAATCCTTGGTGAAGTATTTACGGACATCCTTACCCAAACAATCTTCTACAAAGGCAAGGTTTTTAGCAAAATTCTTTTCTCCAAAACTGGCTTTTAGGAACACACGGAAACGTGCCACAATATCGTCTTCGAACCATTCATCATCCAACACAGGAATAATATTATCCTCGTCTG
>JAIFKX010000254.1 GCA_020049335.1 Paludibacter sp.
GTTAGGTTCTACTATTTTCCCTCAAGCCATCGGTCTATCGTGTACTTTCAATACTACCTTAGCACAGGATATGGGACGTGTTACGGCTATAGAAATAGCGGATTTAGGTCAGCCTTGGAATTTCTCACCGGTATTGGATTTAGGACGTAACCCCTACTGGCCTCGGCTTTACGAATCCATGGGAGAATCTACCCATCTTATTTCCAAAATGGGTGTAGCATATATCAAAGCAATGCAAGAATGTAACGAGAATGCGCCCTATAAAATTGCTGCTACAGCGAAACATTTCCTCGGCTACGGTGATTCCAAATCTGGCTGGGACAGAATGCCGTCCATTATTAGCGACCAAGAGCTTTACGAATATTTTGTGCCACCTTTCAGGGATGCTATTAATGCAGGTGTGAAGACATTTATGATTAATAGTGCTGACGTGAATGGTGTACCAGTACATGCCTCAGCGCGTCTGATTAATGGTTTGCTACGCAAAGAATTAGGATTTGATGGAGTGGTGGTGACCGACTGGGCAGATATTCTTCAGTTGATAGGTCAGCACCGTGTGGCCAAGGATGAATATGAAGCCACTAAAATGGCATTGCTAGCTGGCATAGATATGAGTATGATAGCTACTTCTACTTCCTTCTGTAGAGTGGTTAAAGAATTGGTGCAGAATAAAGAGGTGCCAATGTCAGTAATCAATAAAAGTGTACACAGAATTCTCAAACTGAAATTTGAATTAGGCTTATTCGAAAACCCAAATCCACGAGCTGATAGGTTTAACCGCATAGGCACTACTGAGAATAAAGAACTCGCACTGGAAGCGGCCCGTCAAAGTTTAGTGCTGCTTCAAAACGATGGTGTGTTACCACTTCTTGCACCAAAAAACATATTGGTAGTAGGACCAACCACCTACTCCAAACGAAATATATGTGGAGCATGGACAATAGAGTGGGGTGGGGCGGCAGAGAATCTTTTCCCTAAAGATATGGAAACCGTTTTCAGTGCATTGACCAAAGAATATAAAGGTATAATAGTAGATTCGATGGTTAATCCATTGAGAAATAAAATCGAGTTTGAAAGCAAAGCACAAAATGCAGATGTTATAGTCATAGCTGTAGGCGAAGAACCACATGCGGAAGGACGTGGAAATTTAGAAGATTTGACATTAGAGAATAATCAGTTAGAAATAATTAAAGCTGTTCAAGCCACTGGGAAGAAAAACATCATTACTCTTTTTGCTGGTCGCCCACGCATCATTTCAAGTGTTTCAGGCAAGTCCAATGCCATAGTGTGGGCTGGGCTTCCGGGTTATGAAGGTGCCAAAGCATTGGCAGAAATCATAAGTGGAAAAACAAATCCTAGCGGAAAACTCAGTTTTACTTACCCTCGTGCAGGAGGACACATTACGCCATACAACGTGAAAGTGCATGACACCTACACCTTTGCATGGCCATTTGGGCATGGGCTTTCTTATACACAATTTGAATATAGCAATATCAGTTTAAGTGATTCTATCATTAAACCCAATCAGCTTATTACTGCAAAAGTGACTGTAAAAAACAACGGAACTATTGATGGCTACGAAACAGCCTTGTGGTATGTCTCTGATGTGGTAAGACTTATCTCGCCAGCAAAAAAGGAATTGAAACACTTTGAAAAAATGCTAATCAAAGCTGGTGAACAAAAAGAATTTACCTTTGTAATTAGACCTGAGGAATCACTTTCGTACCCTAACGAGAAAGGTGAATTGCAATTGGAAGATGGCACTTTTGTAATTTCTATTGGTAATTTAAAAAGGAATATTTATCTTTCTAAAACAGCTAAGATTTACATAGAAAAGCGTGAGGGGAAATCACACTTACAAGAAGAAATATAGAACTTCAAAAAGCGATATTACTTCAAAAATCAGCATTAGTATTTTTTTTATCAACTAAGCATAATAAAAATCCCAGAATGAAACCGTTTTATTTAATTCTCTTTTGTATTCTGTCTTTCAACTTAGGTGTTCAATCTCAAACCCGAGTTGCCTGTATCGGAAATAGTATCACTTATGGTGCCGGAATTGCCAATCAAAAAATGACAATTCCGATATTGTAAAGAATTATAGATTTTCACATCAGGAAATCATCAAAAGAAATTTCTTTAATAAATCACAATGAAAAAATTCACTTTATTTTCCTTATACTTTTTATTCATTATTGCAAGTTCCTATGCTAACTTTAATTATGTGTGGGATGCAAAATGGATAAGTTGCCCCAATGTTAGTTTGACTGATTATGGCGTCTTTCACTTTCAGAAAGTATTTATCATGACTGAAAAACCAAAGGAGTTTCAAATTCGTGTTTCTGCTGACAATAAATATCGATTGTTTGTGAACGGAAATTATGTAACCACTGGTCCAGCACTTGGTGATGCAGGAAATTGGTTCTACGACATTGTTGATTTAGCTCCCTATCTTTTTGAAGGTAAAAATATTGTCTCGGCAATGGTCTGGAACATGGGCGAAGTAAAAGCTGTTAACCAGATTACAATAAAAACAGCTTTCATTTTGCAAGGCAACTCTGAGAATGAAAAAGTATTGAACACCAACTCCACTTGGAAAGTATTACAGGATAAATCCATCACACCACTTCGAATGACTCGCGATGATATGCGTGAATACATGGTAGTAGGACAGGGAGATTCGTTTGACGCTTCAAAGTACAATTGGGATTGGCAAATCAATGAAAATCTCAATTGGGGGAAAGCCAAAGAGCTAGAAATGGGTTTACCAAAAGGAATAGGCAGTGGTGCCGACTGGACTTTGGTACCTCGGATGATTCCCATGCTTGAAGAACGCAAGCAGCGATTTACAAGCATTAGACGTTCTACTGTCCCTATCAGCAACGGTTTTTTGAGTGGAGAACAGACATTGATTATTGCTCCCAATAGTAAGGTGGAAATTTTGCTCGACGAAACTTCTATAATTAACGCTTATCCTCAGTTGCTGGTAAGCAAAGGCAAAGGTTCAAAAATAGAATTCGTTTATTGCGAGGCCTTGGTGGACAGCCTTTGGCGAAAGGGAAACCGAAATGAAATTGATAATAAAACTGCTAAGGGCTTGAAGGATCGGTTTCTACCAGACGGTGGTGAAAACAGATTTTTCAAACCTCTCAACTACCGCACTTATAGGTATGTACAATTGAATATCACAACTACAGATGAAGAACTGGTCCTTAACGATTTAAGTCAACTTGCAGTAGGGTATCCTTTTAATCTTGCAGCAACATTTACATCTGACAATAGCTCTCTTAAAGAAATTTGGGACGTGTCTTGGCGCACCGCAAGACTATGTGCCATGGACACCTACATGGATTGCCCATATTATGAGCGGCTACAATACGTTGGAGATACACGTATTCAAGCACTTATTTCCTTATACATGACTGGAGATGACCGCTTGATGAAACAGGCTATCTTTATGCTCAATAGCTCCCGCATTAGCGATGGCTTGCTGTTAAGTCGCTATCCTTCTACTACTCCGCAGGTAATTCCAGGTTTTTCTCTTTACTGGGTAAGCATGATATATGACTATATGATGCATAGACCAGACCTGGGTTTTGTGAAACAATTTTACGCCGGAATAATAGGCGTGCTCGACTGGTATGAAAATAAAATTGACCCCAAAACTGGAATTCTGGGAGGCACACCATATTGGCATTTTGTGGACTGGACAAAGCAATGGTCATGGAACATGAAAACTATGACAGGCGGAGTTCCTGTTGGTACGGTGGAAGGCGGTTCTTCCATTAATACTTTGCAATATGTCTATACTTTACAGCAAGCGTCGGCTATATTTCAAACTATGGGCAAGCCCATTGAAGCTAAATACTACCAGAAATTAGCAGATAAAATTAGCTCTGCTGTATTTTTCCAATGCTGGGACTTAGAGGGAAATATACTTGCGGACACGCCGCAAAAAACCGTTTTCAGTCAACATGCAAATATCTTCGGGATACTGACCAATACCATTCCACCGAGATTACAAACTTCTGTAATGAAGAATATTTTGAATAACGATTCCTTGATAAAAGCCAGTTTGTATTTCCGCTTTTACCTTACACGAGCTTTGAATCATACAGGAATGGCTGATGAATACCTTTCTACTCTGTCTGTGTGGCAAGATGCCTTAGCATTAGGACTAAGCACCTTCCCTGAGAATGCCGAACCCTCACGCAGCGATTGTCATGCATGGAGTGCAAGTCCTAATTACGATTTCTTGGCAACTGTCTGTGGAATCAGACCCATGGAAATGGGCTTTGCGAGAGTGCGCATTGCTCCTGCTCTTGGAAAGCTCCATAATGTAAATGCTTCCATGCCACATCCACAAGGTGAGATTAAAGTGAGGCTCGAGCGTAAAGGCAAAAATGGCATTGTTGCAGAAATTTCTTTACCGAAAGGAGTCACTGGTGAGTTTATTTGGAATGGAAAAAAAAGAGTCTTAAGTGACGAAAAGAATATAATCTCTTTTAAAAACAAAAAAGAAGAAATTCTTAGTGATATAAAGTAAAAACAAAGTCATGACAAAAAATAAATGCCTTAATCTCTGCCTGTTTGTATTATTGGTTATCAGCCCAAAGTGTCTATATGCAGGTGCACCTTCGACCCGCATCGACTCCTTGGTTTCCGTAATGACATTGGACGAAAAACTGGGACAAATGACACAGATGTGTTTCAGCACCATTACTCTAGATGGGTCTAAATCCTTAGATTTAAATGTAGAAAATTTCAGGGATGCCATACAGCGTTATCATGTGGGATCTTTCCTTAGCGGAAGCGACAATTACGAAAAATGGTTTGCTTTTATCACCGCCATTCAGAAATTGGCTGTAGAAGAAACTCGCCTGAAAATTCCACTTATCATAGGCATTGACCATGTACACGGTGCTAATTATATCAACGAAGGAACTATTTTTCCGCACAACCTCATGTTGGCTTGTAGTTTTAACTCAGCCATGGCACAAAATGTAGCTCGAGTTACGGCAATAGAAACAGCCCCCGTAGGTCTGTCGTGGAACTTTGCGCCCGTTCTAGATGTGGGTAAAAACCCATACTGGCCTCGACTGTATGAAACATTTGGCGAAGACCCTTACCTCTGTGCCACCATGGGCAAAGCTTATATTCAGGCTTATGAAAATTGCCCCGAAATAGCACCAGCCAAATTGAGCGCATGTGCCAAGCACTTCATTGGCTATTCCGACCCAAAATATGGTTATGACCGCTCACCCTCCGAAATACCTATGCAAGCACTTTGGGAGTATTTTGTTCCACCCTTCAAAACAGCCTTCGATGGCGGAGTGAAGACAGTGATGATTAATAGCGGTGAACTCAATGGCGAAGCTGTACACGGCTCAAAATTCCTTCTCGACACCTTGCTCCGTCAGCGACTTGGATTTAAAGGCGTGGCTGTTACGGATATCAAAGACATCGAACGGCTGGTGATGATGCATCACACCAACGAAACACAAAAAGAAGGAACTTTCCGTGCTATTGACGCTGGGATAGACATGTACATGGCTTGCAATGCATACGATTTTATACGCTATGTAAAAGAACTGATGGCGGAAAGAAGATTGTCGGAGCAACGCATTGATGCTTCTGTAAAAAGGATTTTACAACTCAAATTTGACTTAGGATTGTTCGATAATCCATATCCATCACGCGAATTACTTTCCAAAGTAAACAAAGAAAAAAATCAAGATATTTCACAACTAGTAGCTGAAGAATCCATCGTACTGCTCAAAAATGAAAACCTTTTACCATTGCTCGGCACAAAAAAAATTGCATTGGCAGGTATAGGTGCTAATTCTAAGAAAATGATGAATGGCCCATGGTCATACGACTGGATGGGCGCGTCAGAAGAGTTACAACCTGCCACCATGAAAACCTTGTACACTGCTATGGCCAATGAGTTCGGCGCTAAGCATGTAAATCTTTTATCTGCCGAAGGAATAAACACGGACAAAGAACGCCGTAAATTTATATGTCAAGCCAAAAAATCAGATCTAATAGTACTTGCAGTAGGCGAAAAGCCCTACAGCGAGTTTATGGGAAATATCAACGACCTCACACTGGACCAAGACCAACTGAACTTGATGGATGCGGCCATAGAAACAGGTAAACCGGTGGTGATCGTACTGATGGAAGGTCGTCCAAGGCTATTCACGCAGCAAGCAAGTAAAGTCTCAGCTATTTTATTTGCTGGATATCCTGGTACACGCGGCGCCGAAGCCATTACCAATATCCTTTCTGGCAAAGTCAATCCGTCTGGCAAACTAGCCTTTACTTATCCATTCTCTGCCGGCCATGTGATTCCGTACTACTACAAACCATCTGAATTCAACATCTATTGGCGCGAGGATAAAACCCAGAAAAACTTATTTCCTTTTGGGCATGGATTGAGTTATACCCAATTCGAATATACTGACTTACAGTTAAGCGACACACTAATAAACAACTCATCTCAAACCATAACTGCAACAGTTAAAGTTAAAAACATTGGAAGTGTTGATGGGCAAGAAGCAGTGCTCTGGTATATTTCAGATGAAATTGGAACTATTACACGCCCCAATAAGCTACTGAAACATGCCGAAAAAGCATTGATACCAGTAGGGGAACAAAAAACATTCACTTTTACCATTCGTCCACAAGATTTAGCTTATCCAGATAAAAATGGAGTGCAAATTCTCGAAAATGGCAAATTCAAAGTATCTGTAGGTGGTTTGGTAAAAGAATTTAATTTTAAAAAGTAATTCAATTAAAACTCACAAAATATTTCAGATATACTTTTGTTGGTAATTGTTAAAGAGCTATCGTTTTTTTTTTATGTATGAAAAAAATTACTTATTTACTTAATTGCTTTTTCAGGTCAACTTTAAAGTGTTGTGGCAATAGAATAAATAAATTCAATCACGTAAAATAATACATCAATTTAATAATCAGAATTTTAAATATATTTAATCAATGAAAAAACTAACATTCACATTCTTTTTAGTTCTGTCAATTATCAGCACTAATGCATCTAATTCTACGGATTTCAACGTATTGGATTTTGGAGTTGTTTCTGACAGTTCGGTAATTTCTACGCCGAAAATTCAAGCCGCCATAGACAAATGCTATCAATCGGGCGGCGGACGAGTTTATTTCCCAGCAGGAAATTATAAATCGGGGAATATTGTGCTTAAAGACAATGTGTGTCTATATCTCGAAGCTGGTGCGACTTTATTTGCCAGCAGAGATTCCAACGATTACAAATTGAGCCAGAACAACAGTGGCGATATCATCCCAGTTCTAATTTATGCTCGTGGAGCTAAAAATATCAGCATCATGGGCAAAGGTACTATCAATGGTTGTGCAGCTCACGATGTAGTGAACGTTACTTGGAACGATGACTTCATGGGTCAAGCTTACCAAAATGCTCGAAAAATAGGAATACCCATGATAGGTTATAAACATATAAAACCTTATGTGTGTATGCTTTATTTAGAAGAATGTAGTTACATCACTTTGCGCGATATTCGATTGGTAAATTCACAGTTCTGGACAACTCACCTTCGTTGGTCCGATCATATTTTTGTAGACAATATCTACATTGCTTCCGATATGAAAAATGGAGTCAATGCCGATGGGCTTGATATTGACGGTTGCCAAAACGTGACAGTCACCAATTCCATTATCGAAACAGGCGATGATGCTTTAGTTCTTAAAACTACTAATACTCTTGGGGTATCACGTCCTTGCGAAAACATAACTGTATCCAACTGTATCTTTCAATCATCTTCCACAGCTATCAAACTGGGTACTGAGAGCCATGCCGACTTCCGTTATATTACCATTAATAATTGCGTGGTGCGCGATTCTAATAGAGGATTAAGCATTGTTATCAGAGATGGTGCAATAGCTGAAAACATCATATTCTCTAACATCGCTATGGAGCTCAAACGCCGCGATTATTTTTGGTGGGGCAATGCCGACCCCATTTGGTTAGTGGTACGTCAGCGCACTCCAAAATCTAAGATTGGTATCATTCGTAATGTCAGTTTTGAAAATATCATTGCACATGGTGAAGGTACTTCTAAGTTAGAAGGTTTCGATGCGTCACATCCACTAGAAAATATTAAACTCAAAAATGTACAATTATTCATGCATCCTGAAAATTATCCCGAAAAGCGTGCTGATGATGCATTCTATGCTGTGAATGTAAATGCCTTGACGATGAACGATGTGTCAATAAATTGGGACAATAAAAATGTTGAACCACTGTGGCGCAATGCCTTTACATTCAGCAGTATTGAAAATCTAAATCTTGATAAACTCACTGGCTCACAAGCACCCAATAATGCTGGTGTATTTATAGAGTTGAACGGCGTGAAAAATGCCATTGTCGAAAATTGCATTCCAAACACCACCACCAATACTTTTGTGAAAATTAATGATGCCAATAGCTCAGCGATAACACTTAGTGGAAATTATATTTTTGGAAAAACTCAAAAAATTAGTTTTGCTAAAGGAGTTAAAAAGGAAACCATAAAGTAAATATGTTGAATCAATAGTGAAATAGTAAATTCTCAAAATAGTTTTTGCTGCCCCAGTTTCGAGCTCTGTTGATACGATACCGCAACATAAGCTCGTGTGTGCCATTTGTTTGCTGACCAAAATCACTACGATTTAACTCAAAAGTATACAGGATTTTAATATTTTCGCCCAGATATAAACCGCCATTAAAAGCATACTGGTTCCAAGTACGTATGGTAACCCCTAGTTGAATAGGAAGCTCGTCCAAATCGTAACGTATATATGAGTTAATATTAAACTCAAGTTGCGTGTTGAATCTATTGTTTATAAGCGCCAACCCATAACCTAAGTTAAAAAGGGCATCGTTTTGTGAACGGTAAACATAGTACAAATAATTTATATTTTGATTAAAATTGTTTTTATTCGAAAATAAATCGAACAGATTTACTGCCGACAGCCCTATTTTGCTAGTTCTGGCAGTATATTCAATCCCAACATCTGAATTGATTTTGTTTTTTACCTCATAAGCAAAATTTAGGTAAGGATCGCTTATCTCAAATGAAGTTATTTTGGTAGGGTCAAAATTAAAATTTGTATAATTGCCTGTTAATCCAAACGATAAGCGCGAAAATGCGAAATCGATATAATACGAATAAATCAAAGAGGCAGCAGTAATATCCGAATACCCTATTTTATCGCTTACAATTTTCGCTCCGATTTGCGACGTAAAATCAGTATTACAATAGGATCCAGTAAACATCATCGTTTTGGGAGCACCCTGCACACCAACCCACTGACTGCGGTTCGACACTATAAACTCAGACATGTACTTTGGTGTTACCGAAGCCGAATTTATCAAATATGTATTGTCCCAAAAATTTATTAATTGCGGATTTACCTGACCAAAAACAATTATTGTTTGGAGCAACATAAGACTAAATATTATTTTCCTCATATTAACTAATACTGTCTTGATACAGTAACGAAGCCAGTTCTTTTAATAGTTTGTTTCCCTTTGTGGATTATTACATTGTAGAAGTAAGTGCCGTTAGAAACCACCTTTCCTTTGTATTGGCCATCCCAGCCTTTTACTCCTTCAAAGATTTTTATTCCATTGCGGTTATAAATCTCTATATCAAAGCCCTTCATAAACAAATCGTTAATACCATCGTTGTTTGGTGTAAATGTATTTGGTATTTCGTCGGGAACTATTGGAATGTTTCGATTAATCTCACGCATACATCCATATTTATTCAGAACAACTAGCATAATTTTCACCCTATTCGAATCCACTTTGTTTTCAATGGGAATATCAACTTCATAGCCGTCCAATTCTGTATCATCCATAAATCGCCAAGTGTATTTTCCACCATCAATTTGTTGCGTCCAGGCACGGAAAGTTTTTAAATCACTATCGTATTTAATTTCCTCATTTTCAGTCTGAATTGTATTGTCAATTTCAGGTGAATTCTGTACTTTTATTGCCAAGCGAGATGTTGAACTCTGATTTGTTTCCGAATCATAAGTTTCCACAAAATAAGTAGAACCATCCACAAGTTTAGTCGTGTTGTTCAATACATCCCCTCCAGCTGCTTTCGACCACCATTTTGCCTCATAACCGGCTGGGATTTCGATTACAATATCCGAAATAATAGCAGGAAAACAAAGCGTTTGCGTTAGTTCAGCTTTAATCTCTGGTAATTTAATTGTTATACGCAGTTCGCAACTTATGGTATCGAAATCGCCATAACCTTTAATAGTAAATATTTTATTATCAGCCAATTCAGTTGCAATCCCTGAAATTATGCCTGTTGAAGGATTTATATTTAATGACAAAGGCAAATCGGGAGTAATACTGTAATTGCGTTTACCGTAAAATGCCGAAGGTTCGTCTAAAACAGTTTGTTTTTTATATACTGATAATGGGTTTTGTTTGTAAGTAAAACTGCTAAATGACAGACTTTCGATGGAGATTTCTTTCGTTATAAATCCACCTGTATTCGAAGCCTTTACTATATATTTTGTTTTAGCAAAAGCAGCCTGACATTTTCCGGAAATAGTTCCTTTTGTTGTATTTAAGAATAATCCAGCAGGTAAATTTGGTAGTACTGTATAGGTGATATTTTCACCCGAAACAATGGCTATTAAATTTACCTTCGTGTAATTCCGCAAACATACTATCGAATCCGGTGCATATTGCAACATGGTTGGTGCAGCATCGTTTACAGTCAATCTGAAAGTGCCGGTTGCTTTTCCTCCACCTACTTTATTTGCTGAAATTGTAAAATTAGTTTGTACCAATAAAACACTTGGCGTTCCGCTAATAACTCCGGTTGTGGGGCTGATAGTTAACCCCGAAGGTAATGCCGGATTAATACTGAAACCGCTTAATCCCGTTGCATTAACAGGCGAAGCACTAATTGCCGTTACCCCTTTGGTTGCGACAAAACTTGCCGGATTGTAAATAATTGCACCAGACGCAGGGTCGTTTACTGTCAATGTAAATGTACCCTGAGTGCTTCCACCTGTGTTTGTTGCTGTAATAGTGAAATTAGTTTGTGCCAATAAAACACTTGGTGTTCCGCTAATAACACCTGTATTGGCATTCAGAATAACACCTGCGGGGTATCCCCCCATCTAACCGCATATTTTACAGTTTCATAATTGACTCTACTTTTGTAATAAAAAAGTTAGAATTGTTATGAAAACAGAGAAGCATATTGAAGAAATGCAGTCCTATGTGTCAGGATGGCGAAGCAGTGGTGTATCAATTAGAGAGTATTCGGGTTTAGTAGGTATTCCCAAGGGTAGGTTGGAGTATTGGACCAGAAAGTTGAGAACCACCGATACGACTTCAGACAAACAACCAGAGTTTATTGAAATCAGCAGTTCCAATGAAATTTTAAAAAGTAACGAACCACGGAAAGTTACATCCCTAATTCCACAAGTTGAGTTGACATTCCCAAGTGGTCTATGCCTAAAAATTTACGGATAAATGTTGGGACTAAGTGTAAACTTGCGATACTTTCTGTGTTGCAGTTCCGTTGATATGCGAAACGGCTTCGATGGATTAGCTGGAATTGTAAGAAATCATCTTAAAAAGAACCCTATTTCAGGCGATTTATTTATTTTTTTAAATAAAACTCGCACTCATATCAAACTTCTTTATTGGGATGGTGATGGATTTGCCCTTTTTTATAAGCGCTTAGAGCGTGGGAGGTATAGCTTTACTGCTCATAACGAACCATTGAAACAACTAAAAAGAGAAGAGCTTTTGATGCTTCTCGAGGGGCTTTCATTTACACAGATGAAGAGAAAAAGCAGGTTTAAATTTGAGTGATTTTTTCAACGAAAAACAGGCTCAATTCCTTTGTAAATCAATGGTTTTGTTGTATATTTGTACATGCAAAAACAACAAGAAATAGATACTCTTTTAATCAAATCCATGGCAGATAAAATTGCTGCATTGGAGTGTGATCTTGTTGAAAAAGATGCCATTATTTTAGACAAAGATGCATCTATCGAAAAACTCACAACCGACATTGAGGCCATTAAGTTTCAAAACGAACAACTTAGAAGGCTAATCTTTGGCTCGAAACGGGAGCGCTTTGTATCCGTAATGAATGCAGAGCAGTTGACGATTGAATTTGAGCCTAAGGCTGCAGAAATAGCTCAAGCGATTAAAGCTGAACGAGAGCTTATTCGCGTGGCATACGAGCGCAAAAAGCCTAAAAAAGAGCATCAAGGTCGCATGGCATTGCCAGCTCATTTACCTGTTATGGAAACTGTTATAGAGCCTATTGAAAATACTACCGATATGGTATGTATTGGCAAAGAAATAACAGAAGAGTTGGATTATACCCCTGCAAAACTACACATCAACCGCATTATTCGTCCTAAATATATCAGCAAAGAAGATCAGGATTGCAAA
Source organism: Paludibacter sp. (assembly GCA_020049335.1). Taxonomy (GTDB): domain Bacteria; phylum Bacteroidota; class Bacteroidia; order Bacteroidales; family Paludibacteraceae; genus Paludibacter. Next base: position 12,482 of record JAIFKX010000254.1, read on the forward strand.
CAAAAACAAGTAATTGCCAAATTAGATCGCCCTATCCCCAAATGCATGGCCAGTTCGGCATTATTGTCAATGATTTTTACAGACAAATACATTTACCATCTGCCTTTGTACCGCATACTTAAGCGAATTATACAAATGGGTGTTCCTTTGCCAAGTTCCACATTAGATTCTTGGGTAAAACTGGGAGCCGAGGTATTGCATCCACTTTATGCCGTTCACCGAATGCATGTGTTTAGTGAAATATATCAAATGATAGACGAATCGCCCATAAAGGTGCAGGATAAAGATAAGCCAGGTGCCTGTCATACGGGCTACATGTGGGTGCGCTATGGCGCATTGTCAAAATCAGTACTTTTCGAGTATTATAAAAGTCGTTCTTCTAATGGTCCAATCGATGATTTGTTGACCCTCAAAGGCTATGTGCAAACCGACGGATACGCTGGCTATACCTATTTGGCATCTTTACAAAACATAACACATCTCTCGTGCTGGGCACATGCCAGGCGGTATTTTGAGCAGGCGCTTCAAAATGACCAGCAAAGAGCATCGCATGTAATGAAACTCATTCAATTATTATATGCTATTGAGGCACTAGCCAGAGAATCGGCCATGTCACACGAGCAGCGACACGCGCTAAGGTTGGAGAAATCACTACCCATTATCAATGAGATAGGACAGTACATACATCAACAGAGGAGCAAAGTAACTCCCAAAAGTCCTATCGGAAAAGCTTTTGATTATTGCGCAAACCGTTGGATTAGTCTGCAAAATTATTTGACTCATGGAATGCTGGAAATTGATAGTAACTTGGTCGAGAATTCTATTCGTCCACTGGCACTGGGTCGGAAAAATTATCTCTTTGCCGGATCGCACGATGCTGCCAAAAATATTGCAATGTTCTACAGCTTTTTTGCCACCTGCACCAAAAATGATATTGACCCACAAAAATGGCTCACCTATGCCATAAACAACGTAAACAAAACAGAAGTATCACTACTCAAAAATCTATTACCACAATTTATTGATAAGAATTTACTGAAATAAGATGTACTTAGTGCTGTGGATACACACGAGTAATAAGTTTGCTAAAAGGTTCAAACGCGGATTCACGTGCTGCCACTGCATTGGAATATGCAGATTGTGCAATGTTTAAGGCGTTTAATGACTCTTTTGAAGCTGTGAGAAGGGTTTGTAAAGCGGGAAGTTTGATACTGTCTTTCGACGGGTTGTAGCTTGTACCATAAGCTGCGATTGAAGTAATTAAACTTTCAAAGTTTGCCACGTTTTTGGCGTGTCCGGTTTCAGAAATACTTGCCATAATTGGGTTAATTAAGTGATAAATAATTTAGTTAATTGTGATGGCAAATATACGTATTATTTTATAATGTTAAAACACAAATGTAATTTTTTTATAAAGAAATATTCAAATTTTTTATAATGTCAGTT
>JAIFKX010000034.1 GCA_020049335.1 Paludibacter sp.
AAAACAGATTAGTAGGCAATAAAAGATAAATAGAATACGATCAGGTGCAAAATAGACTGGCGCGTTTGCAAGCTAATTTCACTATATGTTCGTCTTTTTGCGTAAAATCGGGCGAAGTTGCCGACATCGAAAACGATTTATTTCCTTTAGGTCTTGAAGCCAATATTATCAAAACTGTTACTACCGACATGATGCAAGAATCGTCGCAATCGTTGTTGCAGTTGGTTGGAGGCAAAGGCTATAGACTAAACCACATTGCAGGCCGCTCGACAGTTGATAGCCGTCCGTTCCAGATTTTCGAAGGTTCGAATGACATTTTGTATCATCAAATAGCCGATGTAATTACCTCAATACCTATACGCCAGCGATTGTTGAACGTTTGCGCGATTTAACCAATTTTGAATTAGATTTTCAATTAGCTCAACGCAAATTAGTGGAATTGGGACAAGTTGTGAGTCGAATTTATTCCATGCAATTGGTTGCCGAAATGGCCGAAAAAGGTTTTAACAAAGACTTAACCGAAAATGCACTTGATGTGCTTAGGCAAGAAGTTGCGAGTTTAATCAACAATTTGCGCTTCGAAAACAAAACGGTAGTAGTTGAAAATTATGGTGATAAAAGCTATTGGTTTGATTTGTAGAAAAAAAAACTTGCTCCGATATTATAAAGTCGGAGCATGCTTTTTCTTAAAAAAAAATTATTAAAAGATAGCTCCATTTTTTTTGAGGTACCTTAATTATTTTGTCAGTTTTTCAAACTTCTATTGATATTTTCACTTTTCCTCCGAGGCCTTTTTCTACAATTTCGAATAAAGTACTCAAAGTTATATTACTTCCATTATTTTCTATACGCGAAATGTAAGATCTTTTTTTATCGACTATTTCTCCAAGTTCCGATTGAGTTAAGCTTTTAGATTCTCTTGCATTTTTCAATAATAATCCTATTTTAAATGCTTGACTTTCTCGTTCTAATACATCTCTGCGGTCTGTACCTTTTATTCCATAAACTTGATTTTTAATATCTGACCAAGTTGATATTTCATTTTTTATTGTCCCCATAATATTCTTTCATTAAACTCAATGCTTTGTCTATTTCTGTTTGTGGTGTCTTTTGTGTTTTTTTCTGAAAACCATTCACTAAAATTACCAATCTTCCTTTATCGAAAAAACAAAAAACTCTCCAAATATCACTTCCTAATTGAATTCTTGCCTCAAAAAGACCTTCTGTACCAGTAATAAATTTTAAATAATTTGAAGGAATTCTCTCTAAAGTTTCTATTGCCTCTAAAATTTTATAAATCTTATTCTGAACTTTTAATGGCTGGTTTAGTAAAAACTCCTTGAAATATCCTTTGTATGCAACAATTTCTCTTATCTTCTCCATTTAAAATTCAATATAACGCTACAAAGGTAACTTATAAGTTTCGATACGCAAATAATAAATTCATATTATTTTCAATAAAAACTTCATTTTTCTTATCAAAATGGATATCCAATCCCAACGTGGAATGCAAAATCCTCTCCCCAAAGTGGTGAAGAACGCCATTGTTTGGTAGATATTTTGGCTGGGTCGAAAAGACGAACACCCATATCGAAGCGAAAAATAAAGAAAGAAAAGTCCATTCGAATGCCAGCTCCATAAGATAAGCCAATTTGTTTGTAAAAGCTATCCAATTTAAACTGTCCGCCGGGTTGTTCAGTGCTGTAATCCTTTATAGTCCACACATTACCAGCATCCACAAATAAAGCACCTTCGAGAAGCCAAAACAGCTTGGAGCGGTATTCCATATTCAAATCTAACTTTAAATCGCCCACCTGATTGTAGTCGCGTGAACTACCATCAATTCGCTGATAAACACCAGGACCAAGTTGGCTTTCGCTCCAGCCTCTTACGCTATTGGCACCACCACTGTAAAAACGGCGTTCGTAGGGGATAATATTAGCATTGCCAAAAGGCACCCCCGCTCCTACCCCAGCATGATACACAAAACGATTATTTTTATCAAAAATCTGATGATAGGACTTATTAAATTCGGCACGAAAATATTCCGAATATCGTACATTGAATAATTTATAAAAGCCATCGGCTTCTTTTGGTGTTCCCAAAATTGAATTTACCAAATACAAGAAGTTTCCAGCGCTTTCGAGATTGTAATTTGTAACCGAATAATTTCGAAGTGGACGGTTTGCATTATAAGTGCTATAGGAGCCACTGTAACCCATACGCATAATAAAATGGTCTTCGTAATTATATTTATTGTAAATACCTGGATTGATATAAGTTACGCGAAAATCGTCGGCAATTTGTGGAAAATAGACGTAACTCAAATTAAATAATTCGAATTGATGACGGTATTTATTACTCGCAGTTGTCCACGAATAATTCATTCCACCCGTCAAGTTAGTTGTTGTAAATTCATTCGGACGGTTTTGAAAACTAATGTTTGTTGTAAATTCGGTATTTGCATGTACATCTCTTTTAAAATCGTAACTTCCAATAGGAAACATAAATTTAGGGAACATAAGTCGAACTTGTCCGCTAATTTCTTGAGCCCATTCCACATTTTGCTTTTCGAGAGCCAACCTACCTTGTACAGTAAGCGTTTCGGCACCTTTAAATTGGTTTTTATTTATGTAGCCCAATTGCATCGCGCCGCCCAAATAGCCTTTCGTAAGCGTACCTTCCACTTCGGCCGAAACGTTAATTGTTTTTGCGGGTACAATGTAGATATACGAATCCATAACATCGGGAATCTCTGTTTCTTTAAACGAGATATTAACATACTTTATTGGAGCTAAAGTATTTAGTGCAGAATATGTACGTTCTACTGCAAGATCGTTGTACAAAGAATTTGGTTCGATATACGAGTTGTGAATCAAGGCATCAAGCTCTACAAAACGTTCTTTTGTATCGATTAAATAATAATTTCTGAACGAAACGGTGTCCAATTCCTGTTTGGAGATGGTATCGGATGCACCACCAGTTTTATTCAAAACAAAATAGACTTTACCTACATAATACTGACGAAAAACTAACCAGTTAATAGGCGCGCTATTGTTTTTTAAATTCGATTTGATGTCCAATTTCACATTCACCTCATTGCTTTTGAGCGCACTGTCGGCCGAATAAACAATAAAATCCTTGATAAAATTGTAATAGCCCAAATTTCGCATACGTGAGGCAATACGCTCCCGCTCTGCGTTAAGCATATCTGTATCAAAATTCATCCCTTTACGAATTGTCGATTTGGAAGAGTCGGAAGCAATGGAGTCGAAAACTTGATGATTTGAAATCGTAGAGTAATTGCGAATTTTATATGGTTTATTAACCCGAATAGTATATTTTACTTTTACTTTTTTACCTTTGTAAATCATACTTGTATCGGCTACTGCATTTACATAACCCCTATTTTTATAAAGCAATTGGAGCTGCTGAGCCGAAATTTGCGTTAATATTGGGTCAAAAACAACTGGAGGTTCGCCAATATTTCGGTAGGTTCTGCTCCAAAACCGGTTCCATTTACTGCTAGTATCTTTAGGCGATAAGTTATAAATGCCAAGTTGCATTTTGAAAGACATAAGCACTTTAGTATTAGGCGTCTGACGAAGGTATTCTCGGAGTTCGTCTACTGGAATGTCCTTTATATCCGACTTAATAGTGGCCTTATCGAGTAAATATTCACCATCGCGCACAAACTTTGTACTGCTACAACTCCACAGTAACAGAAAAAATGTAAAATATAAAACTCCTGATATAATGCGTGATATACTCATTCGTCGACTATGCTTTTTTGGAAGTGCAAATATACTTTTTTTATTGCGATGTTGCAATTTTTCGAAAAGCGTATCAAAATCAATGCCGTTGTAATTGCAACGACTTGCTTTTTTTCGATTATCTTTGTAAAAAATAATTTTGCATTAATATTATGATAAAAAAAGAAGACATTTTCCCTATTGGTCAAATTATCAAGCCACACGGCATAAATGGCGAAATGGCATTTAGCTTTACTTCCGATGTGTTCGATACCGAAAGTGTGCCCTTTTTTGTGATAGAAATGCAAGGAATATTAGTACCCTTTTTTATCGAAGACTATCGCTTTAAATCCAACGAAACAGCACTTGTAAAATTTGAAGGCATTAATAGCGACGAAAAAGCACGCATTTTTTCGGGATTAACAATCTATCTTCCAAAAGCCTTTCTCGAAAAAGTGGAAGACACAGAAATCGAGCTCGATTATTTTGTTGGCTTTACGCTTATCGACATTCAGCTTGGCGAAATAGGAGTAGTATCGGAAGTGGATCAAACTACCGAAAATGCCCTTTTTGTAATCCCCACCACCGACGATGAACTACTGATACCCGTTGGCGACGATTATATTCAGGAAATTGACCATGAAAACAAACGAATAATTGTTGATTTGCCAATGGGATTATTGGAATTGTAAAAAACAATCTACAAAAAAGGCTTTCCAATTACGGAAAGCCTATTTTTTTGTTATTTATAGAAAGTTATTTTTAATCAATTTTTCAGCAATCTATAAACTGCAATCTATAAACTATAAACTGCAAACTATAAACTATCCTAATATCTATAATGCTCCGGTTTGTACGGTCCGTTCTGATTTACACCAATATAAGAAGCTTGGTCGGGAGTTAGCACGGTAAGTTTTACGCCCAATTGTTCGAGATGCAGACGTGCTACTTCTTCGTCCAAATGCTTTGGCAAGCGATACACATCCACTGCGTAATCTTTGGTAAACAATTCAATTTGTGCCAGCGTTTGGTTGGTAAATGAGTTACTCATTACAAACGAAGGATGACCTGTAGCACAACCCAAATTCACCAAACGACCATCGGCCAACAATAAAACGCAATGTCCATCAGGGAAAATATATTTATCAACCTGCGGTTTAATATTAACACATTCTACGCCCGGGAATTGTTTTAGTTTCTCCACCTGAATTTCGTTATCGAAGTGTCCGATATTACAAATAATAGCGGCATCTTTCATTTTCTCGATATGTTCAATGCGGATAATATCTTTGTTTCCGGTTGTGGTAACGAATATATTTCCTTCGGCCAACGCATCTTCAATGGTTGTAACTTGGAAACCTTCCATCGATGCTTGAAGTGCACAAATTGGGTCAATTTCGGTTACAATAACGCGAGCACCGTAAGCCAACATCGAGCGGGCGCAACCTTTTCCCACATCACCATAACCACACACAACCACCACTTTACCTGCCAGCATAATATCGGTAGCACGTTTAATTCCGTCGGCCAACGATTCGCGACAGCCATACAAGTTATCGAATTTCGATTTGGTAACCGAATCGTTTACATTAAATGCAGGGAATAATAGCGAACCTTCTTCTAACATTTGGTACAAACGGTGCACACCAGTTGTTGTTTCTTCCGAAACACCACGAATACTTGGAATCATGCGTCCCCAAATACTGCTATCTTCTTTTAAAACATCTTTCAAAATTGCATTTAACAAACGCTCGTCATCTGTTCCAACAACTTTATCAAGTACAGAAGCGTCTTTTTCGGCAGCTCCACCCACGTGAATCATCATAGTAGCATCGCCACCATCGTCTACAATCACAGTTGGACCATTGTGTCCATCAAAAGTTAGCGCTTGAAGCGTACACCACCAATATTCTTCCAGCGTTTCACCTTTCCACGCATACACTGGCACACCAGCAGCAGCAATAGCCGCAGCAGCATGGTCTTGGGTAGAATAAATATTACAACTACACCAGCGCACTTCGGCACCCAGTTCAACAAGGGTTTCAATCAGCACGGCAGTTTGAATTGTCATGTGCAACGAACCCATAATACGAGCACCCGCAAGCGGTTTCGACTGTCCGTATTTGGCACGCAATGCCATTAAGCCGGGCATTTCTTTTTCGGCTAATTCTATTTCTTTTCGACCAAAATCGGCCAGCGAAATATCAGCTACTTTATAAGGTAATGTGCTGAATAAAGGAGTTATACTCATGTTTTTTATTTACTATTTAGTTATTTAATACGTATAATTTTGGGGCTGTAAAGTTAAGTAAATAGATTGTGATACAAATCAAATTAAAGTTAAAAAACATAGGACATTCAACATCAATTTCAAATGCACTTTCTGAATTTTATAAAAAGCGTTTTTTTGCGCCCACTTTTACTTTATCAAAATAAAATATTGAACCACATTGAGAACATAAAAGAGACACAAAAGTAAAAAGTTTAAATAAAAAAAGACTCAAAGGAGAATTGCCAATAAATGTAGTTATATTCAACCAACACTACTAATTTTTAACTTATAAAGCATTAGTATAAAAAAAAATAGTATATTTGCACCTCATTTGAAAAAATCGAACTAATTAAGATTAAATATTAAATTAAAATTTCCATGCAAAACAAAGGATTAATCAGGATTTTTGCCGTAGCACTCACTTTGGTGTGTTTGTTTTACCTGTCCTTTACTGTTGTTACAAGTACCTATAACAAAAAAGCGAAAGAATATGCAGCAGGGGACAAATTGAAAGAGTACCAATACTTAGATTCCGTTGCTAACGAGAAAGTGTGGTTGGGCGCTTACACATTGAAAGAATGTCGCGAAAAAGAAATCAATCTTGGTCTCGACTTAAAAGGCGGTATGAACGTAACCCTCGAGGTTTCAGTTTCCGACATTATTCGCTCGCTTTCGGGCTACAACACATCGCCTAATTTTACAAAGGCATTGCAATTAGCAACCGAGCGTCAAAAAACAAACAGTCAGGTGCAATACCTCGATTTATTTGTACAGGCTTACAAAGAATTAGACCCAAATGCAAAACTTTCGACTGTATTTAGTACTTTTGAGCTGAAAGAAAAAATTTCGCTAAACACTTCGAACGATGACGTTATTAAAGTACTCGAGTCGGAAATTGATGGCGCTATCAGCAATTCATTCAACGTATTGCGTACACGTATCGACCGTTTTGGGGTTGTTCAACCAAACATTCAACGCGACAATAATAACACGGGTCGTATTCTTATTGAATTGCCGGGTATCAAAGAACCCGAACGTGTTCGTAAACTACTTCAAGGTTCTGCCAATTTGGAGTTTTGGGAAACGTACGAATTTTCCGAAATTTACAGCAACCTTGCTGATGCCAACAAAATTCTAGCAACCATTGGAAATGCTCCCGCAGTAGTCGACACCACAATTGTAGCCGCACAACCAGCAACACCAGCAGCACCAGCAGCTGCTGCGCCAAAAGCCGTTTCAGCCGCCGACAGTTTAAAAGCCGCTTTAGCTAAAAAGCCAGTAGCAAAAACTGATTCTGCCAAAATGAACGAAGAGTTCAAAAAAGAAAACCCATTATTTGCACGCCTACAACCAAATGTTCAGAATGGACAAATTGGACGTGGACCAGTTGTTGGTATGGCTCATAGCAAAGACACAGCTCAAATTAACGCTTATTTAGCTACTAAACAAGTAAAAGAAGTATTGCCACGCGACCTACAAATGCGTTGGACAGTAAAAGCAATAGACGATGGCGGTGAAATTTTCCAATTAATTGCTATTAAAGTTACCAGCCGCGATGGTCGTGCACCACTCGAAGGCGATGTAATTACCGATGCTCGTGCCGACTTTAGTCAAACTTCGGCTTATGCCAATGTAAGCATGACTATGGATCAGGAAGGTTCGAAAACATGGGCTCGTATGACAAAAGATAATATTGGTAAATCAATTGCCATATCGCTCGATGGTTATATCTATTCATTCCCAACTGTAAACACCGAAATATCGGGTGGTAGTTCACAAATTACCGGAAACTTTAGTGTTGAAGAAGCAAAAGATTTAGCAAACACTTTGAATTCAGGTAAAATGCCTGCTCCTGCACGCATTGTACAAGAAGATATTGTAGGTCCATCGCTTGGTCAGGAAGCTATTAACAGCGGATTCTTTTCGTTCTTAATTGCCTTTCTACTTGTCTTAATTTACATGGTAGTTTATTACGGAAAAGTTCCGGGGCTTATTGCTGATACCGCTTTATTTGTAAATATATTTTTCCTTATCGGTATTTTGGCTTCTTTCTCGGCCGTTCTTACACTTCCGGGCATTGCGGGTATAGTGCTTACACTCGGTATGGCTGTGGATGGTAACGTAATTATCTACGAACGTATCAGAGAAGAACTTCGAAGTGGTAAAACCATGAAAAAGTCCATTGAAGAAGGGTTTAAGAATGCTATTTCGGCTATCGTCGATGGTCAGGTTACTACCTTGATTACGGGTATTGTATTGGCTATTTTCGGAACAGGCCCTATCAAAGGGTTTGCTAATACATTAATTATTGGTATCGTTACTTCGTTTATCACTTCGGTATTCCTAACCCGCTTGATGCTCGAAATGTATGCTTCGAAAGAAAAAGCAAAAGAATTGCCATTCTCAACCAAATTGACCGAAAAATGGTGGTTAAATGCCAAACTAGACTTCCTTGGTGGACGCAGAATTGCATATACTATCTCAGGGGTTTTAATCGCTATCAGCTTAATATCATTTGCAATAAATGGTTTAAACTTAGGTGTTGACTTTAGTGGTGGTCGCAATTATGTGGTACGTTTTGACGAAGCTGTAAAAACAGATGTAGTACGTGGATTATTAGCCAAATCGTTTGATGGTACTAGTGTACAAGTAATTACAATCGGTTCGGACAATCAAGTACGTATTTCAACAAAATTCAAAATCGATGACAATTCGGAAACTATCGACGACGAAATTGAAGGAAGATTGTATACTGGTTTGAAACCACTTATTAAGAATAATGTTACAAAAGATGATTTTGTTTCAAATTATATTCAGAGTTCACAAAAAGTAGGACCAACCATTGCCGACGATATTAAAACAGCAGCTATATGGGCAATTCTATTTGCAATTATTGCTATCGGTTTGTATATCTTTATCCGATTCCGTGAATTTGGATATGCCATGGGTGCTACAACAGCTCTTGCGCATGATGCATTGATAACAATTGGCTTGTTCTCGTTGGGCTACAAATTTATGCCATTCTCGATGGAAATTGACCAATCGTTTATTGCGGCGATTCTGACAGTTGTAGGTTATTCGGTGAACGATACCGTTATTATCTTCGACCGTATTCGCGAAAATGTAAATCTATACCCAAAACGCGACCGTATGCAATCGATGAATGAGGCTATCAATTCAACATTGGGTCGTACATTTAGTACTTCGATGACAACATTGGTTGTATTATTTGCCATATTTATTTTTGGAGGCGAAACAATACGTGGATTTATATTCGCTATGTTATTCGGTATATTAATCGGTACATATTCTTCGGTATTTGTAGCTTCGCCAATTACCTACGAATTCTACAAACGTAAACAGAAAAAAGCTGAATTAAAGGCAGCAACCGAATTAAAAAAATAATTTTTTTCGATCGTTTTATAAAAGCTAAAAGCCTTGCCAATTAAAAAGGGTAAGGCTTTTATTTTAAAACTTTAAAATAACAACACTTATTATCAGAATATTCTGAAAATCTTTTCGAAAAAAGTAGGCTGATTTGAAATTTCTTTTTAAATTTGCAAACTCAAATTAGTATATTCCATTTAAACAAAAATAAAATCAGAAAAATAAAATTGAACGCATGAAAGCAATCATTAAAATCTTACTTGTAGTTTCCATTCTGCTTCTCACCTATTTGTGTATTATGAGTATTGTAACTCCTATTCAGTTCGATGCAGAAAAAGAAGCTCGTGAGAAAGTAGTTATCGAAAAATTAGTTGACATTCGTAAGGCTGAAGTAGAATACCGCGACCAAAAAGGTGTATATACCGACAAATTTGAAGAATTAATCAAATTTTTGAAAGTAGCCAAGAAAAAAACAGTTATGAAAGAGGGTTCACTCTCCGAAAAGCAATTGGAAGCTGGTTTAACTGAAATTCAAGCAGCTAAAATTGTTCGCAGTGGTAACAGACAAGAAATTATTGCTAACGGACTTGAAGGTTTCCGTCGTGATACAGGTTATGTAGATATGATTGAAGCTATTTTTCCCGAAAAATATACTGTCGAAACAATTGATAAGATTGCTTTAGTACCTTTTACTGAGGGAAAAGAATTTGAATTGAAAGTGAATAACGATTACACGAATAAAAACAATATCAAAATTCCATTATTCCAAGCATCAGTGGCTTATGAAGTCTATTTGAAGGACTTAAATCGTCAGGAAGTACTAAATAAAATAGATGTTCAAACCAAGCTGGCTCGTTTCCCAGGATTAATGGTTGGCTCTATAGACGCACCGAATAATAATGCAGGAAACTGGGAATAAACATATATCCGACAATCCATATCAGTTATCCATCCGACTTCAATCGGATGGATTTTCTTTATCTATACGCAATGAAGAAAAGTCGGTTTTATCTACTAAAAATGGAAAAATACTTTTTCAAAAACTGAACGAAGAAGAGATAACGGTAGAATTTAGGCAACAATTTGAAACAGAAATAAATTATAATGCAGTTGAAATCACACTTGAAAATGACTTCTACACACTTGTACCAGACCTTTTCGGTGAAACAGATGATAATCTTACGTTATTAAAGTTTCAACATCCCGATTTTGACACAAAAGAAAATATTGTTTTAAATAAAATGATTGGCAATTTAAAAACAAATCTGATTTTTGGTTGCCCAACAAAAATAGTGAATGCTATAAAAAAGGTTTTTAGCAATTATCAACTTTCACATACAATTGTTGAATTTTTAAATCTTGTGAATGGTGCAAATGGGGTATTTATGTCAATGCGAGGCTCAAAAATGGACATTGCTATCATTTCTGACAATAGACTATTAGTTGCCAATACTTATGCCTTTAGCAGCAACGAAGATGTATTGTATCATTTGCTGAATGTAATGTATACACTCAAGCTGCAAGCGGATAAGCATCAACTAAACATATTTTCGAATCAAGACCATCCAGAATTACAAAAATTACTGATAAAGCACATTCCGAACACCACTTTTCTACAATTAAATAATTTAAATCAATGAGAATCATTAGCGGACTGTACAAAGGGCGTAGAATAAGCGTTCCAGCAAATATTAAAGCACGACCGACAACCGATTTTGCCAAAGAGGGTTTATTTAATTTGCTAAACAATCGGATGGATTTTGAAGATATAGACGTGCTGGATCTGTTTGCTGGAACTGGAAGTATCGGCATCGAATTTGTTTCGCGTGGATGCAGAAGCGTAGTAGCTATCGAAAATTATGAAACTCAATATGCTTTTATCCGAAAAGTATGTACACAGCTAAAAATTAGCAATTTACAACTGCTAAAAATGGATGTTTTCAAATTTATTGGTTCGTCAAATCTACAATTCGACTTTATTTTTGCCGACCCACCCTACGAATTACCCATATTAGAACAAATACCCGATTTGATTTTCAAAAATGAGTTACTAAAATCGGATGGCCTGTTTGTGTTGGAACATTCATCCAAAAACGATTTTAGCCAACATCCACAATATTTAGATCACAGAGCTTACGGCAATGTGAATTTTAGCTTTTTTGGGTATATTGCTGCGGAGTAAATTAAATTTTGAATTTAAAAACGATACCGAAACCAGTCGATATCTACAAAACCTGCCTCGCCAAGGTTATTGTAGTTGAAAATTCCTATATTATCGCCACGGAAACCTCCCCAGCGTAATTTGTACGTTTCGCCAATTGGTTTGAAGTTAATTCCATCAACACTGTAATTCAATCTGGCTATAAATTGTAAAATGATTTATGCATCAATCATAACAACATGTATTTAAATTTCTGCTTTAGGACAATTGATTTTAACCCTTTTTTTAGGTTTACTTCAAATACTCCGGCTGTATAGATTCGTGGAACAATAAAATCAATATAATTACTTGTGATTGTCAATATTGTTGCTTGCTCATCCTTCATATAAACTTTTATGTATTTACTGTTTCCATTTAGATTCTGACCATGAATTCGTACTATAGAATTCATATATCCTTGTACCGGAGATAAATCATTTGCTATTACTTCACCCGAACCTTTACTCGTAAATCTAATCTTATTTCCGAGTATTGTATCCTGATTTGAACAAATAAATGTTCTGTATAAATATACAAAACCGCTATCAAGGTCGTTCAATACTCTAGTTTCATAAGTCGAAGTTTTAAGTTCTCCTTTCGTTGAATATATTCTCCTGAAATCATCTTCATTGTCAATTTTGTTGTTTATAACCATAAAACCATACTCTGTTATTTTTTTTTGTCCCAAATTTATCATTTTTGCATGCAATGTTACTCCATTTTGGTCAATATCAGTTGCATCGCCGGTAAAAGCAATGGCATAATCCCTTGGGTGAATTTCGGCATCACTACATGAAGAAAATCCTAAAGCAATTAAAAAGAGAAAAATTATAGATATACTTTTCATAATCAAAAGTTTAAACTCATTACTACGCTCAGTTCAGAACTACCAAACGATAAAAATCTATTCAACATTTTTGAATATCTCATACCCAGCGACAAATAATTTCGGTAACTTATTTTTTTTTCCACTCCAGTTTCGGCCAGAAATCCATATTGAAAATCATCAATAACTGCTAATTCCTGATATAAGCTAAAATCAGTCAGATTATCTGTTTTTGTAATTTTATATAACTCAGCTTTGTTAATAATATGGTAGGAAAAAGATAAACCACCACCAATATAGGGTCTGAAATCATTTATAGGTAATGTGTATTTCAACATAACAGGCAACTTTAATGTGGTAAGATTTAAAATAAAATCCACATCATCTTCCCCAATTTGCTTAAAATCAGAAAAGCCGTGCTTTGACAAATTGGCACTTGTGTAAATTGAAAATGATGTTGATAATATTGGAATATCTGCAAATGCCCCAACTGTTAACCCTGCTGTATACTGATAATTCATTTTGGATAATTCACCTGACACAATATTGGGGGTTAAATCAAGACGAACAAACTGAACTCCTGTTGCAATTCCATATTTTATAAACGGGAAATATTTTGATTTACAATAATTTACCTGACTGAAAAACTCTTTCATTTCTTTTCTTTTATACTGAACAAGTTTAGGAACATCTTTCATTTGAGAACATTCTGCCACAAACCCATTAAGCTGCATTCTGAAAGTTGAATCTCCTTTTGTATTCCGAAATGGTATTTCTACCAAATTTATACTATCATTTGATACAAAAAAGGTTTTATACTTTTTCCCGCCATAATAATACAAATTGGTTTTTCCGACAACGAGTCTTTCTAAAAAAACTTTTTGAACAGAATCGGGCAATTGAACTTTTTTAGCAACGAAAACTCTGTCTTTATATCCAAACTCGGATACCTGATAGGGAGTATAATTATCGTAAAACTTACCGGTTTTAATCTGACAAAATTGAAAATCCAGATTAAAAACAAAGTCATTTCCTTTTGTAATAACTGTATCAATTTTATAATATTCATTCTGACAATATACGAATGTGGTATATTGAATTGAAATAAACAAAAAGATAAATTTTTGTAAACTTGAAAATTTCATTTTATTATTTTTAGTTACAAAATTAACACTTTGATCGAAAAATGCAAATAATTTTAAAACTTTATTTAAATTAAATTCATGAGTTTTTTTCTCTTAAAACCGATATCGAAACCAGTCGATATCCACAAAACCTGCCTCGCCGAGGTTATTGTAGTTGAAAATACCGATATTATCGCCACGGAAACCTCCCCAGCGTAATTTGTATGTTTCGCCAAAAGGTTTGAAGTTAATTCCATCAACACTGTAATAATAAGTATTAATGGACTGACTATCTACTACTGACCGCAGCCAAATGGTTGATGCTGAAACTGTTTCGCCCTCGCTAATTTTTCCGTTATCGTTATACTGTATACGTTTACCAGCATCAGTCATTTTTACACTCAAGGTGCAATAATTGGAACCT
>JAIFKX010000316.1 GCA_020049335.1 Paludibacter sp.
GGAGTACTTGCTTTTGTTTGTGCATACCAAATGAAAATGCCACTCGATTCTTTAGCTGAATTGTTATATATCAGGTTGTTTACAATTTTTACATCAGTTTTCATTGGATTGTTTGCATGAGCTGAGTTTGTCACATAAATCCCTGCCCCTCTGGCTGTACCTGTGGTTTCTGAAGGTTGTACTGCATTATTGTTGTATATTTTACAGTTAATAACAGCTCCGCCATAGCTTACCATAACTGCAGCACTCGACACTCTGTTTGCATTAGCATTAGTACTAGTATATGCATTCCCATATATTTCACAATCCTTCAATTGAACAGGTGTTGTGCCCCCTGTACCGGATTCAATAATTATCGCAGCCCCATTGGTGGATGCGGCACTAGCATTCATTTTGTTATTCCGGATAATACAATTAGCTATTATTCCGCCGTTTGCTTTCATATAAATTGCACCACGACCAGCTTGGGTATTGGTATAGTTTTGAATTATAAAACCATCCATAACAGTACAATAAATAAGATCGATAAATGACATAGCAGTTCCAAAAACCTGAGATATAACTAATCCTGTTCCATCAAGTGTAGTTTCGTAAACTTTTGGATTTCGTCCAGCAAAATTACTACCTCCTGTTGGGAAGCCGCCATAGAATTTTATGGCTGTTTTATCACCCTCGTAAACATAGGATGCCGAGGGTTGATTTGGCCAAACCATTTCGTTATAAGTTCCCTGTGCCACGAACATAGTAGGTGCCGGATTTGTACCGTAGATGGCATCGCAAACAGCTAAAGCACCATTAATTGTTTTCTTGGCTGTAGCCCAGCTAAGTCCATCGCCACTATCATCAGCACGCGAAGCATCAACAAAAACATCGCCCGTTTGAGCATACGAAAAAGCTGTAAAAAGTACAGCAAATACAAAAAGTAAAGACTTTTTCATACAAGTAATTTTTTAAAAGTTTATTAATAGAATTAAGCATTTATCAAAATTGCTATTTATGACAATAATGAATGTGCAAATGTATTCTAAATTAAACTGCAATACTATATATAAATTTAGCCTTTTATTGTACTTTTTGTACATAAGACAAAAAAGTGTGTGTTTGTTGATTGATTTTTTCGAAAATAGAATAATACAACGATGCATCGATAAAAAATAAAGCCTAAAATATTTTGGCTATATCTTATCTTTATTGTAGGTTGTAGGCGATACTCCAAAGTGCTTTTTAAAAGTAGTGCTAAAATATCTGTAGTCGAAATATCCTACCTTTTCAGCAATTTCGGAAATGGAAAAAGCATTTGTTTCAAGCAGCTGTAGCGCTCTATTCATTCTAAAGTCAATTATAAATTCAACGGGTGATTTATCTGTCAATTTTTTTAGCTTTCTATAAAACATGGAAGTGCTTAAATTCATTGCTTTTGCAAAAGTATCCACATTAAATGTTTCGATAGCAATATTCTTTTCCATTACTTGAATGGCCTTTTGTAAAAAACGGTCATCCAACGATTGGACTCTAATTTCCTTAGGGTTTATCAGAATTTCCCTTTTAATTTTTTCCTTTAAATTAGTATTGAAATTCAATGTCTGCTTAATTCGGGAATGAAAAAATGCTTCGTCGAACGGTTTTGGATAATAGGCATCGGCATCTGCTGCATATCCGGCAACAATATCATTTTCGGCTGATAAAGAGGATAAAAAAACAAATGGAATATGTTTGTACCGAACATCCAATTTCAATTGAGTACACAATTCGATACCTGCGGTAGTTTTATTTATAATCGTTTCCGAAATAATAATATCGGGTAATCGCTGCTCCAACTGTAACAGCATTTCATCTGTATTAGCAAACGAAATTACGTTCGTAATATCAGCAAGGCTTTTTTTAATATATTTACGCATCGAAATATCGTCGTCGATAAAAAACACAATAGGCAACTTTTTATTTATGTAGGTAACAGGGTCAACATCTTGAAGTACATCGATATAATTAACGGCATAATCTTCAAACTCGGTTTTTCCTTTGAAAACTTTCACTGGTTCATTTTTAAAAAAATCATGTTCTGAGAGTAAATAAAACGAAAATTCAGACCCAACCTCTAATTCACTCCGAACACTTATTTTTCCCTGATGAAGTTCTATAAAATCTTTTGCCAGCGATAAACCCATGCCACCACTTTTGAAGTTATTATCATCCTTTATTTTATATGACCAAAAACGCTGAAAAACATGCTGAATATTTTCGGGCTTAATTCCGATACCTGTATCTTTTATTTTCACCCAAAACTTATTCTCATCAGCCACGAATTCGCAAACCAAATCAATACTTTTATTTGATGGCGTAAATTGAAATGCATTGGTAATTAATTGAAAAACAGCGTTTTCAATTTTTTCAGCATCAAAAGCTAATTCCAGTGTTTCAACATTTGAACTAAACCTAAAGTCAATTGATCTATTAATGGCAAGTTCATTAAAGGAGTCGAAAATCCGTTTCAAAAACGAAACAATGTCGGTTTTTATTAAATTCAGCTTCACATCTCCCTCATCAATTTTTCTGAACTCCATTAATTGATAAATTATCTGTGTGAGCCTAATACTGTTTCGTTGCATCAAGTTTATGTATTCCTTTTTTTCATTTGTTGTCAACACATCAAAATTTTCATTCAATTTCTTTAGAGGGGACTGAAGCAATGTTAGCGGTGTTTTAAAACTATAAATTAAGTTGGTGTAAAAATCCAGTCTCTCTCTACTTAGTTTATCTTCAAAACGAAGTTTATTCCATCGAAATAATAATTTTAATACGGCTAAAACTAAAGCTGTTATCAAAATTAAATATACTATAATCATCCACCAAGATAGCCAGGGAGAAGCTAAAACTTGAATTTTTATAATTCGTTCGTTATTAGACCATATTCCATTCTCGTCAGTACACTTTAATCTAAAAGCATAAATCCCCCTATCTAAATTTGAATAGGTAGCAAACCTTCTACTCGCATCAACTATTGTCCAATCCTTGTCAAAGCCATCAAGTATGTAACTGTATTTTATTTTATTGGCCGAACTGTAATTTAAGGACGAAAAACTAATCGAAAATAAATTATCACTATTTCTTAGTTTGAAAACTTCAGTTTTGTTAAGTTCTTTCTCCGAAACATAATCGTTATTAAATATCTTAAAGCCTGTAATTACGGAAACAGTTTTATTTTCAGTTAACTTAACGTCAATGGGGTCTAACTTAGTCAGTCCATCAACACCACCCAGCCACAAGTTTCCATCTTTGTCTTTAGTTGAACCAAATACAAAATTTTCGCGAGAATAACCGCCATCTAAAAACTCTATAAACTTAAATTTGTTATCAGAAATTGATATTTTACATATACCATTCAAAAATGACACCCATACATTTCCAACATCATCACTTAGTATAGCACTAACGTATTGCCATTTTTGTTGTAAATCCAACTTTATTTTTTCAAATTGATTTAAATCTCTATTTAACTTGAACAATCCATCTGTAGTACCAACCCAAATATTATTTACAGGATCGCAGTGAATACTCCTAATGCTCGTGTTTTTTGTCGAATTTTCTGTTTGAAACTTAACCAATTTCAATTTATTGATTTTGGAAGGTTTGCTCATAGAATATTCAACCTTTAGGATTCCCTGCGTTTTCAAACCAACCCACAACGAATTATCCTTATCTAGTGAAAGTGCATAGCAGTCATTAATTAATTTGCCATTGATTTGAATATTTAATCTTGATATTTTCTTTAAATTATTATCAAATACAATTACTCCTCCACTTGCAAAACCAATAAAGATATTTCCTCTTTTATCTTTTACAATACTTCTAGCAAATTTAATTTTCAAATTATCTAAATCCGACTCTATTTCTTTTTTATTGATGAATTTTGAAGTTGTGGGGTCGAAAAAGCATAACTTTGTTTTGGTGCCTATCCACAAAACACCATTATTATCTTCACACAAGGTTTCAAACTTATTATTTTTTAAATTATGAAATCGCTCAAATCCTAATCGTCCGTTTACTGTGATTAGTTTATTCAACCCATTTGCAGTTGCAACGTACACATTGCCATTTTCGGTTGTATAAATACCTGATACTGTATTATGGCTTAAGCTATTCGGGTCATCTAATTTACTTCTATATTGTGTGTATAGTTTTGGTTTGGTATGATATCGAATAAATAAACCATCTTTTGTTCCTATCCACAAATTTTCGTCCTTGTCTTCGAAATAGCAATTTGTAGTGTTTTTCATATCATCTATTTGCTTTTCTTCTAAAAGCAAGTTATTTGAGGGAAATAACAATCCTGTTTTATTTCTTTTAATCTGAAAATTACCTCTACCTCTAACTCCAATCCAAACGTCATTCGATTTCAAATCGTATACCGTTGTTATATTCTGAAGTTTATAACTAACTAACGGGCTGGAAAGAACTTTATCATCGCTATTGAATAAAGTTAATTCTGAATTATTCCAAATCCAGGTATTATAAAATTTATCTGTGTAAATATTGCATTTAGTGGTGGTTTTTTTTATCAAATGGATAAATAATTGTTTATTGCGAGATTTATCAAAATTTGATTTAATTGACTGAATCGCTGATACTTTATAAATTCCCTTTTTGGTTGAAATGAGTAAACTTCCAGATTTATCCCATGCAAATGAAGCTTTTTTAAAATCATCAGACGAGATTTTACGGGAAAATAGAAGGTTAATCCTCTTTGATGTTCCCGAACAGAAAAATAGTCCCTTTGAACTAGCAATCCATATATTGCCATTATCATCGGTGATACATGAAAAAACTCTACCAATAATTGACGAAGCATAGATATTTTGCAATCTATCATCGTAAATATTATACTGAAACAAACCTCTGTCTGAACATATCCATACATTCCCAACTTTGTCCGTTGTGATGTTGAAAATGGAAATATCTTCTTGGTAAAGAGCGTCAAACTTTGACCCTTTTAACACCTTAAATGAGTATCCATCGTATCGAGCGACTTCATTTGAAGTAGAAACCCAAATAAAGCCATTCGAATCTTGTACAATTGAGTTGATATTTTTACTTGTAAGCCAATCTTTTGTTTGTATTTCATTAAATTCCTCACTATATGCAAATTGAAAGTTTACAAAACAAATAAAAACTATGTATTGCAATACAGCAAATTTTGAATTTACAGTTTGATATAATGTCATATTCCTGGTGATTATATTTTTTTTATTTGAACAACATACAAAATCGAATACAAATATCGGTATTTTTAATGATTTTGATTATTTTTCATGTGATAATTATTTAATTGGTAAAAAAATATTTATATAATTGTATATCTACTATTTAAGTAACCATTATACATTAATATCAAACATCTATTCATGATATACGAACACTTAATCTGAATTATGATTGAATAATTATTAAACATGATTGAATTTTATCAACTTCGTAATGATTTATGATATAGTTTTGCAATTGCTAAGTTAGCCATTTAAGTTATATATACATACACAACATGAAAAACCATTCATTATTAGGCATTTCTACATTGTTATTGGCCACTTTTGTTCATGGACAGTCCAAAGACAGTTCTAAACCTAATATTTTATTAGTTATTGCCGAGGATTATAGCTATAACGACGTGGGTTGTTACGGCAATAAAGATGTACGAACTCCAAACATCGATGCATTTGCCAAACAAGCAGTTCGTTATACCAATGCTTTTACTACAGGCGCCGTATCGTCAGCAACACGTTCGGCATTGATTACAGGCATGTACCAAACTGCAATTGATGCCCAAAATCATCGTACTTTAAATCAATTTAAAAAACCTCTTCCCACAGGTGTACTACCAATAACTGCGTATATTCGTGAGGCCGGTTATCTTCCCGTACTATGTTCTCATGAAAATGAAAAGTTTGGCAAATCAAATCCAGGTCCATGGGGAAGTGGTAAAACTGACTTCAATTTTAAATTTCCTGAAAAGGAGATATTTAATGCCAAAAATTGGAACAAGGCAAAACCCGGACAGCCATTTTTTGCACATCTTACTTTGCTTTCAACACACAGAGGGAAATGGTGGAATGAAGACCAGGTTCGTCCATCAGGGATAAATCCAGACTCCATAAAGACTATACCTCCGTATTATCCACTAAATGAAGTTAGTAGAAACGACTTTGCAGCTTATTACGATGCCGTAAGTACGATGGACACGAATTTCGGGGAAATAATTGAAAGATTAAAAAAAGAAGGTATACTTGATAATACAATTATAGTTTTTATGAGTGACCATGGTCGCCCTATGCCTCGCGACAAACAGTTTTGTTGGGACGAAGGAATACACGTGCCTCTATTAGTTCGTTATCCTAATTCACAAGATGCAGGTTCAGTAAATGATAAACTTGTCAGTTCAATTGATGTTTCGGCTCAAATCATTGCATGGACGGGTGCAAACTTACCAAACCATCTTCAAGGCGTTCCATTTGCAAATGCAAAGACAGCGAATAGAAAATATACTGTTTCGGCTCGTGATAGGTGCGACGAAACTGTTCACAGAATTAGAGCTATACGAACGAAAGATTATCTGTACATACGAAATTTTGATACGCAACAGCCTTTTACAGCACCGAACCTGTATAAAGATACACGTTATCCGATTTTGATTAACGAAAGACAACTTTTTGCAGAGGGAAAGCTACCCGAACTATGTAAGCCATTTTTCGCTGAGACAAAGCCTTATGAGGAGATGTATGATATGCAAAAAGACCCACATTGCCTGAATAATATAGTGAAAGATAAAAAACAGAAAAGGCAAGTCGTGAAAATGAGAAAATACTTAAACGAATGGCTTTCAAAATACCCAGACAAAGGTGAAGTGGTTGAGTCGAAAGAAGTTATGGACGACATCATAAAAGAACGTGAAAAGGAATATGGAGTTAAAATAAAAAATAATTTTTAATTGAATAATAATGGAATCTACTGACCTATTTAGAGAGGTAACCCCTTTATCAAATGAAGATTGTTTTGTAATCTTTAATCGAACAAAATCATTCTTTTCGTTCCCTGTCCATGTTCACCCTGAGTTTGAACTGAATTTCATAGAGAATGCAAAAGGAGCTGAACGTATAGTGGGTGATTCAATTGAAGAAATTGACGATTTGGAATTGTGTTTAATTGGCAATGATAAACTGGAACATGGGTGGATGACTGCCAATTGCAAATCAGAAAACATACACGAAATAACAATTCAATTTCATAGTAATCTTTTTATCGAAAGCCTGTTAAATAAAACACAGTTTCGTACTTTGTTAATTATGTTTGAAAACGCGAAAAAAGGAATTGTTTTTTCGCGCGAAAAGATATTAGAAGTTAGACATAAAATTTACAAATTAACAAAAAGTCAAAACGAATTTAAATCTGTTATCGAGCTTATCGAGATTTTATATGATTTGTCTTTAGACAAAAACCCTCATTTACTTTCGAATAGTTCTTTTACCAATGATAACGAGTCTTCCGAAAGCCGAAGAGTTCAAAAAATAATTGCTTATTTAGATGCCAATTATAAAAATGATGTTCACTTAAGTGAAGTTGCGAAGTATATTGGTATGTCGGAAGTTTCGCTGAGTCGCTTTATGAAAATGCGAACAGGAAAGAATTTTATTGAATATTTTAACGATTTACGACTCGGAATTGCAACTCGACTTTTAGTTAATTCAAATAAAACAATAGCAGAAATAACATTTGAGTGTGGATTTAATAACCTTTCGAATTTTCATCGGTTGTTTAAGAAAAAGAAAAATTGTACTCCAAATGAGTTTCGTGAAAACTATTCTAAAATGAGACGATTTGTTTAAAATCGCATTATTTTCAAAAGATTAAAGAATTAATAATTAAGTACTCTATTACTTATTCAAAATTACTCTTATTATGAGAACATCATTTCAGCTAACTATTGGTTTGGCAGCTTCGTTGGTTTCAATGCCTGCATTAAAATCAAAAAACATACAGAAGCCGAATATTATTTATATTCTTGCAGATGATTTAGGCTATGGCGATTTGAGTTGCTATGGTCAAAAGCATTTCAACACTCCCAACATCGACCGAATGGCACAAAATGGGATTAAATTCAATCATTTCTATGCTGGGAGCGCATTGTCGGCACCCTCTCGTTGTAGCTTAATGACAGGTAAACACACAGGTCATGCTCAAATCAGAGCAAACTTCTCGGTTTCAAATGACCGGGTTGTATTGCGCCGCGAGGATGTAACTATACCCGAATTGCTTAAAAAGGCCGGATACAACACCGGTATGTTTGGTAAATGGGGATTAGGCGAAATGGGAACGCAAGGCACGCCTATAAAAAAGGGTTTTGACGAGTTTTTTGGCTATATAAATCAAAAAGATGCCCATTTTTATTATTATCCGAAATTGCAAAAAAACGAGGAAGATTTTATTATTCCTGAAAATCAAAACGGAAATCGTGGAGTTTACACTCAGGATTTAATACACCAAAAAGCGAAAGAATACATTCGGAATCAAGCAAAATCAGGGAAGCCTTTTTTTGCATATTTAGCCTATATACCGCCACATGCTGAGTTGGATGTGCCTGAAGATGACTTATCTAAATACAGAGGTAAATTCACTGAAACCCCATTTGCTCAAGCTCCTGGCAAGGGATACAGAGCACAACCTGAGCCTTATGCTGCTTTTTGCGGTATGATTACACGGCTTGACAGACAGGTAGGTGAAATTATAGCACTTGTAAATGAATTGAAACTGAATAAAAATACCATTATAGTTTTTACCAGCGACAATGGTCCACACGAAGAGGGCGGTGCAAATCCGGAATTCTTCAATAGTAATGGCGGTTTGCGCGGAATAAAACGAGATTTGTACGATGGAGGTATACGAGCTCCAATGATTGTAAAGTGGGATGGAGTAATCAAGCCAAAACAACAAACAAATCACATTGCAGCAAATTACGACATAATGCCAACAATTTGTGAGGCTGCCAACATAGCCATTCCAACTGATTGCGATGGTTATTCATTCCTTCCATTATTAAAAGGTAAAAAGCAAGCAACCAAACATAAGTATTTGTATTGGGAATTGGGAGAAAAAAGTCCGTATAAGCAAGCCGTTCGTTTTGGCGAATATAAAGGCGTGAGATATGGCACTCAAAAACCAATTCAAATTTTCAACATTATAAATGACCCGAAAGAATCTACTGATTTAGCAAGTTCAAGACCTGATTTGGTTGAAACTGTTTCCGAATATTTTAAAGAAGCACACATCGACAATCAAAATTATCCCATGATAGATAGTGGAAAATCAAGAAAAAAAGGTGTTGCAAGTGACCCGGATGACAAATAAAACCTGTTTCAATTAAAAATGATATTAATATGAATTCACTATCAAAGTTTAGCCTTAATGCTGGAGGTCTTATTTTAACTAGTTCTATGTTAATGCCATTTTGTCTATTATCACAGAACAAACCACAGAAACCGAAAAGGCCAAACGTATTGTTTATATGGACTGACCAACAACGTGCCAGTTCAATGGAAGTTTATGGAAATAAGGAGTTTAAAGTCCCGAATATAAATAAGCTGGCTAGCGAGTCTGTGGTATTTATGAATTCATATTGTACGCAGCCAGTCTCTACCCCATCGCGAGGCTGCGTGATGACAGGTATGTATCCTCACAAGCATGGGGCAGTTGAAAATGATATAGCGTTATTTCAAGAATCACAGTGTCTCCCTGAGTTATTAAAAGATACTACTTATGCTACCGCATATTTTGGGAAATGGCATTTGGGTGATGAAATCTTTGCACAACATGGATTTCAGGAATTTGACTCTTCTGAAGATGGATATGCAAAATATTTCAGCCGCGAGAAAGACCGCAATCAACGATCAGGTTACCATCACTTTTTGTTGAGTAAAGGCTACAAACCTGATGCTGTTGAAAAAAATACATTTAGCCGCCTATTTGCATCGAATTTGCCGTATGAATTTACTAAACCAAATTGGTTGGCATTAAAGGCTAAAGATTTTTTAGTTAGACATAAAGATCAGCCTTTTGTAATGTATGTTAATTATCTTGAACCACATACACCCTTTAATGGGCCGTTTAATAAGCTTCACAGTATTGATAGCCTGAATTTAAGTTCAAATTTAAATAAACCATTAACAGATAATGACCCAGTGTATTTAAGAGCACTTTCCAGAAATAAATCAGATAATTATTATTTGGAAATGTATCAACGATATGCAGGTTTATGCCATTCGGTGGATCTAAGTATAGGTGAAATTCTCAATAAATTAGATGAATTGGGATTAACGAACAATACAATAATTGTTTTTACAAGTGATCATGGCGAAATGATGGGATCACATACGCTTGACAATAAGTCTGTTATGTACGAGGAAGCACTTCGGATTCCATTGTTAATAAAAGTCCCATGGTTCCAATCAAGTCAATTAAAAATTGATTATCCTACTACCAATATAAACATATTACCAACATTGTTAGATTTATTGGGAAAAGATTCGAAACAATTTTCACAATTACAAGGTGAAAGTCTTGCCCCCTTGGTTAAGGGCGGTTTTGTTAAGAGTAAGAATATCTATATGATTTGGAATCCAACCCAGCGTGCAAAAAGTAAATCTTTTAAAGTTGCAGGAATCACAGCTGTTGAAATGAATAAGTATAGCAATGCAAAATTCAGGACAGTAATAACTCCGGATGGTTGGAAGCTTACTTTAAGCGATGTTGATAAATGTCAATTATTTGATTTAAAAAAAGATCCTGGAGAAGTAGATAACCTATATTACACGGGTAAATATAATTCTTTAATAAAAAAACTAAAAGTAGATATTGCTAATTGGCAAAAGCGGACAGGAGACAATTGCATTTTACCCTTATAATTTAAAATATTAAAATTAAAAACAGTCTATTAATGAAACGTTTAATAATTCCCATCCTTTTTTGCTTAATTGTTAATATCGCATTTTCTCAAAAAGCAAGAAAAAATGATAATTCGAAAATAGAAAAATATGTACAACCTATGAATAGGGTGTTTCAGGTCATCAATAGCAATTGGACATTTAATTATGTGCCGTCAGGGATTGACGACTCGAAATTTGCTTCATCGACGTATAACGACCAAAGCTGGAAAGCAATAGCAATACCTCATACATGGCAAACCTACGAAACCACAAAAGAAGTTCACCCATTTATTTTGTCGGCATCCGAACGCCTTGACCCCTACTGGTGGAATGGTTGGGGTTGGTACCGTAAGCAAATAATTGTTGATAAAAAACTCGAAGGGAAACGCATTTCTATTGAATTTGATGGTGTTCAAAAATACTCTAAAGTGTATGTAAATGGCAATTATATTGGCGACCACAAGGGAGGATATACCAGTTTTTATTTTGATATTACAAAGTATTTGAAATACGGTCAGCAAAACATAATTGCCGTTGCTGTTTCGAATCGTAGAAACGACACACATGGAAATATTCCACCATCAACAGCAGGAAATTTCAATGTTTATGGTGGCATTTACAGAGATGTGCGCTTGTTGGTTACCGATTTGGTTTATATACCTTATCAGGGTTCGTACAAACACGAAGGTGGAACATTTATAACTACTCCTGCTGTTTCGGCCGAGCAGGCAACGGTGAATGTAAAAACATTTATCAAAAACGAAACGAAGGAAACAAAAGAAGTTCGCATTGTAAGTGTTATTACAGACCATAACAGCCTAAAAATCTGTTCAGTCGAAACAACAAAATCAATAAAACCAGACACTATAGTGGCTTTTGTTCAGGCTGATAATATTATAAAAATGCCTAAATTATGGAGTCCCGAAAGTCCATATCTATACATGGTTTATACCGAAGTATATAGTAATAAAAAATTAGTGGATGTATATAAGAGTCCGCTTGGTATTCGTTGGTTCAATTGGGATTATAAAGAAAATAAACTTTATGTGAATGGTAAAAAAATTCACATTCATGGCACAAACCGGCACCAGGAGTACCCTTGGCTTGGCGATGCCATTCCCAAATGGCTTACATCGATGGACTTGAATGATATTCGCTACAATCTAAACCATAATTTTATGCGTACAGGGCATTATCCGAACGATGAGTTTGTGTATGATTACAACGACAAAAATGGTATAATTACCGTTGAAGAAGTACCAAACATTAAACCCATTCAGTTCGACGATGAAGTGCAAGAGAACAATGTACGCGAAATGGTACGACGCGACAGAAATCATCCATCCATCTTTTTTTGGAGTGTAGGAAACGAAACAAAAGATGCTGCCGACTCTAAATGGGTGCACGAAGAAGATACTACACGCCTTATACACGAACGAAAAACCGAAGGTTATGGGAAATTTGTAAACCACGATGCTTCTAATTTAGACATGGAAAATTTGTTACGTGTTACTATTCGTGGGTGGTACAATAAAGATGTAAAAGACTTAGAGCCAACCAACAACGCTCGTATCGAAAAAAGTGGACAACAAGCCGGAACGGAAGAATGGCAGCATAAAATGGCACGCGTGAGCAATGGAAGTATTCGTGGGAGAATTGACGAGGACATTGTTGCATGGCTGTACGAAGACCATGGATGTGATAGAATATATAAAGATGCACCATTACAAAATGTAAATGCTAAAGGCTGGACGGACATGTACCGTGTGCCTAAATACATGTATTATTTATGGCAGGCCAATTATTCGAAAACTCCGATGATATTTATTCATCCTCATTTTTGGCGAATGCAATATGTGGGTCAGAAAAAGAATATACAAGTAGATAGTAATTGCGAAGAATTGGAGCTTTTTGTGAACAACAAATCGTTTGGAAAACTTTTCCCAACCAAAGAGAATTTTTATACGGTTGAATTTCAGAATATTCCTGTAGAAAAAGGTAAAATAAAAGTTGTTGGCAAAAACGGCAAAAATAAAATTGTAAAATCACTTACAATGGCTGATGCACCCAATAAAATTATATTAAGTGCATCGCACAACAATATTCCTGCTGACAGGTCGGGGCTATCAATTATTACAGCTGATATTGTTGATAAAAATGGAGTTCATGTTTATGGAGCTACCCATACGTTGAAGTGGGAAGTAATAGGCGAAGGTAGGCTTGTGGGACATAATCTTTACGAATCGGACACTAACAAAAATTCCGAAAAATCGGGCTCCGGCTATATCGATGCTCCTGTTTCGAATATTGTTCGTTCCACTAACCTACCCGGAAAAATAAAAGTCAAGGTATCAGCGCCTGGATTGCTACATGCCGAAATTGAAATTGAATCTGTGCCTGTGGTTAAAAATTCAAACATCGGAATTATTGAACTCAATTTATTAAACCAAACGAATAATGAGGTAATACGAGATAACAATTTTCAAGATAAAGTAGAATATGTGGAAGAAATGAAAAGGATTGTATCGCCCGAAGTGATAACCGCAGCTACGACCGATGAATACAAAAAAGCTATGCAGAAATTTGTAATCGAACGAAATCCTGAAATTGATAAAAAGAGTATTGAATTCAAAGCATTAATTACTCGCCTTACCGCCTACATCGAAAACGTAAAAGGTGAATTAACCGAAGATGATTACAATTTCATTGC
>JAIFKX010000095.1 GCA_020049335.1 Paludibacter sp.
TGTCGATTTCACATTTCTGAAGCATTTTTTCCAGCGAATCCATATCGTTATGACGATATTTCAAAAGCTTCGAAAATGACAATCGCTTGCCTTCGAATATAGATGCATGATCGTATTCGTCGAACAAAATATAGTCCTCACGACCTGTAATGCACGAAACAACTCCCGAGTTAACGGTAAATCCCGTGGCATATACCAAAGCCGATTCTTTATTTACTAACTTTGCCAAACGTTCCTCGAGCTCAATATGAATGTCGAGTGTCCCGTTCAAAAAGCGTGATCCGGCACAGCCTGTGCCATATTTCTCAACAGCTTTAATTGCTCCCTCTTTCAATTCTGGGTGGTTTGTTAGTCCCAAATAGCTATTTGAACCAAACATCAAGACTCTTTTCCCGTTAATAGTTACAACGGTATCCTGATCCGATTCGATAGGGCGAAAATACGGATAAAGCCCCATGTCTTTGAATTTCTGAGGTGTATCGTATTTTGCAAGTGTTTCTGTGAATAAACTCATAAGCATCATTTTTTTTAACGGGCACAAAGATACGCATTTTATCCGGTTTATTTCGTTTATCTTTGTGTACAATGATATATTTTGGTAAATTTGCATGCCCAAAAATCTTCTAATAAACCGTATGGATAATAAAATAGACTTTCGATTACTTCCCGAATTAGTAATTAAAAATCAAGCAGATTGGATACGATTTTTCAAAAAAAACAGAAAGAAAATTGAAGTTTCTGACCTCAAAATTCAATCTTTACATCAACGAATTTCGGGTCGTACCGATTGTTTAGCGTGTGGCAATTGCTGTCGTTCGTTAGGCCCACGTATAACCGACAAAGATGTGGAGCGATTGTCGAAAGTGTTGAGAATGAAATCAGTAGACTTTATTCAAAGCTACCTTAAAATAGATGAAGACGACGATATGGTATTTAAATCCATGCCTTGTCCGTTTCTGGGAGTCGATAATTATTGCGCTGTGTACGAATCGCGCCCCAAAGCTTGTCGCGAATATCCACATACTGACCGTAAAAAGTTTTTTCAAATTTATATGTTGTCGGTAAAAAATGCCGAAACTTGTCCTATAGTGTACGAAGTGTTGGAAGAGATAAAACTGATGTGATGATTCATTTTCTAATTTCCATTTTCTTAATTTCTAATTTTTAAATTGATGTGGACAAACTATCATAGCCATTGTACTTTTTGTGACGGTCGCAGTCACATGGAGGAGTTTATTAAATATGCCATTGCAAAAGGAGTGACAAAATATGGGTTTTCGTCTCATGCACCCATTCCTTTCGAAACGCACTGGACTATGAAAGCGGATGATTTCGACGATTATATGGCTGAATTTCAAAGATTAAAATCTAAATATTCGGATAAAATTGAACTTTTCATCGGACTCGAAATTGATTTTATTGTTGGTTGCACCAATGCTAAAATGCTTTTTTTTAATGATAAAATTTTAGACTACAAAATTGGTTCTATTCATTATTTAGACCAATTGGCCGATGGAACCTATTGTTCTATCGACGGCCTTTTCAAAGAGTTTTACAAAGGTATGAATGAGCTTTATGATGGCGATATTAGAAAGGTTACAAAACGCTATTTTGAAGTTTCGAAACTTATGGTTCAAGCAGGTGGATTTGATATTGTTGGACATTTGGATAAAATAACCTTGCATGGTGCTCGGTTTGCCGATTTTGATATTAATGCTTCGTGGTATGTCGATTTATTTGTTGATTATTTACAATTAATAAAGCAGAAAAATCTGATTGTAGAGATTAATACAAAATCGTTACTCGAAAAAGGCATGACATTTCCAGATAAAAGATTTTTTTCATTGATTAATGAAATGCAAATTCCAATCACAGTCAATTCCGATTGTCATTATCCATCGAAGGTGATTGATGGCTTTTCCGAAACGTACGAAGCGCTAAAAAAGGCTGGATTTACAGAAACCTACCAACTAATCGATTCTGTATGGCAACCTGTAAAGTTCTAAACTGCATTCTATAAACTAGTTCTTACTTTTCAACAAATCTTCCAATTTCATTAATTCATCACGGTATTGAGCGGCTTCAAGGAATTCGAGTTTTTTTGCAGCTTCCTGCATCGCTTTTCGGGTTTTTGCAATGGTTTTTTCAAGTGCTGGTTTCGACATGTATTGCACTACCGGATCAGCAGCAATTCCTTGTTTCAATTCAGGTTCAATATAGGCGTTTGGTTCATAAGGGTTGAG
This sequence comes from Paludibacter sp., assembly GCA_020049335.1. GTDB lineage: Bacteria > Bacteroidota > Bacteroidia > Bacteroidales > Paludibacteraceae > Paludibacter. Next base: position 2,244 of record JAIFKX010000095.1, read on the forward strand.
TGAATTGCGTTCTCCTTTAATAATTGCCGTTGGCGTAATGTTGTGTTCTTCGTTATAAGCCAATTGTTTCTCACGCCTGCGATTTGTTTCTTGAATGGTTTTAGCCATACTATCCGTTATTTTGTCGGCATACATAATTACACGTCCATTCAGATTACGGGCTGCACGTCCTGCAGTTTGTGTCAGCGAACGATGCGACCGTAGGAAACCTTCTTTGTCGGCGTCCAAAATAGCTACAAGCGATACCTCAGGCAAATCCAATCCTTCGCGTAATAAATTCACACCTACCAGCACATCATACACACCACGACGTAAATCTTCCAAAATTTTTACACGGTCGAGCGTATCCACATCCGAGTGAATGTAATTACAACGCACATTCATTTTGGCTAAATAATCAGTCAGTTCTTCGGCCATACGTTTTGTGAGCGTTGTTACAAGTACGCGTTCGTCTTTTTCGGCACGGATAACAATTTCTTCGAGCAGGTCGTCAATCTGATTCAGACTTGGTCGAACATCAATAATTGGGTCAAGCAAACCCGTTGGGCGAATTAATTGGTCAACAACAATGCCTTCACATTTTGCTAACTCGTAGTCGGCAGGTGTAGCGCTCACATAAATGGTTTGCGGATTAAGCGTTTCGAACTCCTCAAATTTTAAAGGACGGTTGTCTTTTGCCGAAGGCAGACGAAAACCATATTCCACTAAATTAAGTTTACGGGCTGCATCTCCACCAAACATGGCTTTTATTTGCGATAAAGTAACATGACTTTCGTCAATTACCATCAAATAATCATCGGGGAAATAGTCGAGCAAGCAAAATGGTCGGGTTCCTGCAGCGCGTCCATCAAAATAGCGTGAATAATTTTCAATTCCAGAGCAATAGCCCAATTCTTTTATCATTTCGAGGTCGTATTTTACACGTTCGTAAATACGTTTTGCTTCGTAGTGTTTTCCTGCCGAATTAAAATAATCTACCTGCAACTGTAAATCACGTTCGATGTACGACATGGCAGCTGTAATACGTTCCTTAGTGGTAACAAATATACTGGCGGGATAAATTTTATAAGCATCGAAATGTTCGATAATTTTAAAGTTGACAGGTTCAACTGTCATTATTTCATCTATTTCGTCGCCCCAAAATACCACTCGAATAATATAATCGGCATAAGCGGGGAAAATATCCACCGTATCGCCTTTTACCCTGAAATTTCCTCGGTTCAGTTCTATTTCGTTGCGACTGTATAAACTATCCACCAACGAGCGCAGAAACACATTGCGCACCAATTTTTGTCCACGCTTAATTTCAATCAAATTACTTGTAAAATCCTCAGGATTTCCAATTCCATACAGACACGAAACCGACGAAACAACTATCACATCGCGCCGACCCGATAGGAGCGAGGATGTCGTAGAAAGTCGCAATTTCTCAATTTCTTGATTGATGGATAAATCTTTTTCGATATAAACATCGCTTACAGGTAAATAAGCTTCGGGTTGATAATAATCGTAATACGAAACAAAATACTCAACCGCATTTTCAGGAAAAAATGCCTTAAACTCGCTATAGAGCTGTGCAGCCAATGTTTTGTTGTGACTCAACACCAATGTGGGTCGGTTTACCTGCGTTATTACGTTGGCAATAGTAAATGTTTTTCCCGAACCTGTAACGCCAAGCAAGGTCTGGAACGGCATATTGCTGTTCAGACCCTCTACGAGCTGACGAATAGCCTCTGGCTGGTCGCCTGTAGGGCTGTAATTGGAAGTGAGTTTAAAAGGCATTTATTTGTATGTATCCGTAGAGACTGAGCGTGCTCCGTCTGTTCAAAAATCAGATATTATTATCTTCTAATGGCATTACCAACATTAAGATAAGGTAAACGAGCAAGCCCGGAAATCCAGCTGAAAAAATTGAAATAAGTACATAAGCTACTCTAACTAAAGTAACGTCGAGATTGAAATAGTCAGCAATTCCGGCACATACACCGGCAATCATTTTGTTCTGCGAACGACGAAGCTTTTTTTCCATAATGCAAAAATTTTATTTGAATACAAAGAAACGAAATTTCAACGAATTAAATTCTTTATGCATTTAAAATTATCGTAATTTTGTTGATGTAGAACAATTAAATCCTATTTCTTGTTTCAAAGATAAAATTAAATTCAAAATAATGCGCTATTTAAAAATAACTATTTTCTTAATTTTCTTATTTTCTGAATTTTTTGTGTCAGCTCAAACAAGCAATAAGGAGCTGATTTATAATGCCTATATACAAGGCAATATGAAAAAATGGGAAAGTGTTATTGTTTCAATTGAAAAACATAAACCTTCTACTCTCGACGAAAAACTCGAACTGATTAGTTATTATTATGGGCATATTGGCTATCTGTTAGGAATTAAGAATTACGAGCAGGCTGCCCGTTATATCGATAAAGGTGATAAATTAATTGCCGATGTATTCAAACATGCACCAAAAAATGCCACAGCCTATGCTTTTAAAGGTTCTTTTATTGGTTTTCGTATCGGTATGAGTAAGTTTAAAGCTATAACCCTCGGGCCGGAAAGTAGCAAAAGTATTGCACATTCCCTGCAACTCGAGCCAGCTAATATTCAAGCTCATGTTGATAAAGCAAATGCGCTATATCATACACCTGGTATTTTTGGTGGCGATAAAAAACAATCGCTCAAACTATTCTTGAAGGCTACAACTTTACTCGAAAAATCAAAACAAACTGATAATAATTGGTTTTACTTAAATGTGCTTACGCTCACTGCTAAAAATTATGAAGCCTTAGAGCAGTACCAAAATGCAAAAGCCATTTACGAAAAAATTATGCGCATTTCACCTGATTACAAATGGGTTAAAAACGAACTCTATCCTGCCTTGTTGAAAAAAATGGACTAATTTTTTAATTAAATACTTAAGGATATATAATTATTATCCAATAATATATCGCAAGCGATATAAATATATTACTTTTGTATCGCAAACGATATAAATACAATAAAAATATGGAACAAAAATTTTATGAATTAAATGCAAATTCTTTACAAGGTAAGGAAGTTAGCATGGAAGAATACAAAGGAAAAGTAGTTGTAGTAGTTAATACGGCCAGTAAATGCGGTTTTACGCCACAGTACGAAGGGTTAGAGAAATTATACAAGGATTACAAAGATAAAGGATTTGTAATTTTGGGTTTTCCATGCAATCAGTTTGGAAACCAAGAGCCGGGTAGCGAAAAAGACATTGCCGAAGGCTGCTTGTTGAATTATGGTGTATCTTTCCCCATGTTTTCGAAAGTGTTTGTAAATGGTGAAAATACCCATCCTGTATTCAATTACTTGAAAAATGAATTGAAAGGGACATTGGGAAATAATGTAAAATGGAATTTTACTAAGTTTGTGATAGACCGCAACGGAAAACCTGTAAAGCGTTTTGCGCCTATTACAAAACCTGAGAGTATGAAAGATACCATCGAACAGCTTTTAGTAAAATAACAAGAATCATGTACGAGCAATTAAAACTCGATAATCAGCTTTGCTTTCCATTTTATGCAGTTTCGCGGCTGATTACACGTGCATATCAAGCAGACCTCGATGCGTTGGGTATAACATATCCACAATACTTGGTTTTAATGATATTGTGGGAAAATAATAATGTAACTGTAAATGATGTAGCCGATAAACTTATTCTTAATACAAATACAGTTACTCCTTTGTTAAAGCGCATGGAAGTATTAGGATTACTCACACGTAAGCAATCCAAAACAGACCAACGTAAGGTAATAATAAGTTTAACCACAAAAGGAAATGAACTGCAACACGAGGCAGCTCAAATACCAATTCGGTTAATGCAAAAACTTAATATTGAGCCAAATGAAAATCAGTTAGCTGATTTTCTGAAACTTAAAAATCAATTGAATTCTCTTATCGATTTATTAAAAAATAATGCATAAAAAAAAATCAACATCATGAAAAAAGTAGTATTCATCGCCATGGTAATGGCAATCGCTGGAACTAGTATTTTTGCTCAAAAAACAAGTTCGTTTTACGATTTTAAAATGAAAGATATAAAGGGCAAAGAAGTTAAACTTAAAAAATATGAAAACAATGTGGTTCTTGTGGTAAATACCGCGAGCAAATGTGGCTTGACACCTCAATACGAAGGGCTCGAAGAACTCTATAAATCGCTTGGAAACAAAGGATTTGTAGTGCTTGGTTTTCCATGTAATCAATTTATGGGGCAGGAGCCAGGCAGTTCGGAAGAGATTCTAAATTTTTGTACAAATAAATACAATGTAACTTTTCCAATGTTCGAAAAGATTGAAGTAAACGGTAAAGATACACACCCACTTTATGTTTTCCTTAAAGAGCAACAAGCACTCGAAGGTAAAAACGATATTCGTTGGAATTTCGAGAAATTTCTGATTGACAAAACAGGAAAAGTTGTTAAACGTTATTCGCCCAAAACAAAACCAGCTGATATTCGTGCTGATATTGAAAAATTAATAGCTGAATAATTTGTTTTTTGAGTTTATTTACTGGATAAAAAAAAGCCTGATAGCAAACAACTATCAGGCTTTTTTATGTGAGATTTATAAGTTCTATTCAGCTTTTACAATTACTAACTGATTCATTACAGCTACTTTGTAAGGTTGAACACGTCCACCAAACCAACTTACTTTAATCCGTTTACTATCAACACCGTATTCTCTTATCAATAAATTAGCTACTGTTATTGCACGTTTCTTCGAAATTTCATCGTTATATTCGTCAGATCCTGATGAGTTACTTGCATAGCCATTAACATAAACTTTGGATTCAGAATTCTCTTTCAAATAATTTGTAATGCGAGTCAATTCTTCACGTTGTTTGTCATTAACAATTTGTGCATTTTCAACATCAAAATTAATTTCGGCTCTTGTAGCTGCATCGTTCACAATAGCTGAAATGCCATCATCGAATCCTTTAAAATCTTTTAAATCATCACCCTCAGCAGAATTTACAATTACTACACGGTTTTTCCAAGTTTCAGTAAATGGTTGTACGTTACTACCGTGCCATTTAACCATTAACCTGCTTGGTTTTACACCATACTTTTTAACTAACTCGTTTGCAACATTAATTGCACGTTGTTTAGATATACTTTTATTTATAGCCTCTGTACCACTCGATTTGTCTGCATAACCACTTACAATAATCTTGGAAGTAGGATTATTCTTTAAGTATTCAGCTATGCGAGCTAAGTTTTCTTCTTGACTGACAGTTTCAACATCACGACTATTAAATTTAAAGAATAAGTTTTCTTTAGTAGAAGGAACTTCAGCAATAGGATCTTGTTTAGCTTCTGGCTTAACTGCAGGTTTAGCTTCTGGCGATACTTCAGGTTTAATTCCTGGAACTACTTGTTTTGACGTGTCAACAACTGCAACTTGAGGCTTTTCAGGTTCAACAACAGTTGGTGTAACAACTTCAGGTTCAATAGGTTTTGTTATAGGTGTAATTTCAGGTTCAAATCCTTTAGCTATAGTTGCTGGTCTTATCTTTTCAATAAAACGATAAGTTAAACCTGCAGATAAGCCAGCAGCTATATCAACTGGAAGTGCCACAATTTGATTGTTCGAATTGTCCGTTAAAAAATTGCCATCAAGAATTAAATTTAATGCTAATTGCTGCGACAAATTGTAATCGCCTTGTAGTCCAGCTCTTAATGCTCCACCAACTTTGGTATTACTGTTTGAATTCTTATTATAATAACCAACTCCCATTCCTCCAAAAGCCGATAAGGTAAGCTTTCTGTCAGGATTGTAACCTTTGTTAAGGTTAGTTAGATTCACCATCATGTCCAGATTTAATTTCTGGCTTTTTAATGGGTTTCTTGTTGATTGTCCTGAAACAGATTCTGTAGCATAATGATAATTATTTAACTCTAAACCTCCTTTAAAAGAGTAAACGGGAGAAAAGTTATAACCTAGATTTATTACACCTTGAGAACCGATATTTTTTAAAAACACAAGTTTATTTGTATTTTCAAACAAAAAATCGTTTCCTTCGGCCATATACCAATTCATCACCCCATTTGCACCAATAAACCAGCCTGGTTTAAATTTTGAAGTTGTTGTTTGCGCAGATTTTTGTGCAGTAATAGTAAATAGTATTAAACCTGCTGCAAACAATGCCATTAAAAAATATAGTTTCTTCATATAATGAAAGTTAATTGTGTTTTTATGGATTTATATTTCTAAAATATAAAAATTAGAATATAGAATTTATTTATTTTTGATTTGCAAAATTACATTATTTTTTTTTAAGATTATAACTTTTATCTGACTAATATAATCATCTGTATTAAAAGTTACGTCATTAAATTCATGTATATTGTTGTGTATCAATCTAGTTAAGTGTTATATGTTTGATTATTAGTGTTTTGATGTTTTTGTTCGATGTTTTTATTTTAGATTGCAATTTGTTTGTTTAATTAATATTAACTATTCTGTTGCTCTTACATTAATAACTAAATTGTTTTATTTATTCTATCTGTAGTTGCTTTTATAACGTAAGTGATATGTTACACCTAATTTAAATTCTGGAAATGCATCGAAATTTGTACCAGTCACATATTCGTTAAATTTGTCACTTACAATATTGGCTGTAAAATTAGCATTTATATCAAATTTATAATTTATTCGAAAATCTATCTGTCCACCACCTTTTAAAACTGGTCCAATATATTCATTTTGATACAATCCTTTCTCTCTTGAAATCAGTCCTAATCCGCCAAATACTACTATATCTATGGGTCTATTTAAATTGTAATAATTAAATATATTAGTTACATTTAACAAGCCTTCAATGCTCATTTTCATGGTTGAAAAACTCTTATTACTAGATGTAACTGGCTGTTGTGGCCAACTCATCGTATTGAACGACCCCATTACTCTTGCACCAATTATTTCCGAAAAATTATAACCTAAAAATATTGATTCAGACAAACCAATGCTACCTTTTAGTAGATATTGCCCTACACCTTCTCCAACAAATATATTAGGGCCTACATTAGCACCAATGTACATGCTAGGGTTAAACCTAAAAGGTGAAATACCTCTCCTAATCTGACAATTTACTTGAATTGAAATTAGGACTATAAATGTTATTAATATTTTTCGCTTCATTTTTTTTTAATTATCAGTGTTTTAATAATTATTTTTATTTTTCTTTACCATAGCCATAACCATAGCCATATCCATATCCGTATCCATATCCATATTTACGACTATATGAATATCTGTGGGCTTCTACATCTACATCATTTATTACAAAGAACATTCGTTTTAATGATTTTTCAATATGTGCACGATTGGCAAATTCTAGATAACGACGGTCTGTATAACCTGCACGACAAATATAAATTGTTAAATCGGCAACACGGTCAATTAAGAATGTGTCGGAAACTGCTCCAGCTGGGGCAGAGTCTATAATTATATAATCGTATTCATTTCTAAAATCATTAATCATTGTATCGAATCGCTTCTTCATAATTAATTCAGAAGGATTAGGAGGTATCACACCTGCCGGTAAAACATAAAGGCCTGGATAGTCCTCTGATTCGTGGATCATTGATTTATAATCGTTATCTTGACCCGAAAGATATAAACTTACTCCTGTGCTTTCCGAGATATTAAAAATTTTCGCTAACTGCGGACGGCGTAAATCTAGTCCAATTAATAAAACCTTTTTGTCTGCCATCGACAACATTGCTGAAAGGTTAACACTTACGAATGTTTTACCCTCACCAGACATAGTTGATGTGATTAATACAACTTTATCTGTGGGTTGGTCGAGTGTAAATTGTAGTTTTGTTCTTAAAAGTCTGAATAGTTCAGAATTAGTACCTGCATTTGCACTTAAATCAATCATAGCACCTTCCGTTTTACTGTGTGCCAATTCAGTAAGAACTGGTATATCGCTATATTTTTCAACATCCATTCGGCTACGAATCATTGTGTTAAACATTTCGATAATATAGATTAAAACTGCAGGTATAACTAATCCAATTAAAAAGAAAATTGTTAGAATAATATTCTTTTTAGGGCTAACATGAGATGCATCATCGGGCGCATTCAATATTCTTCCTTTAGGCACTGTTACAGCCATATTAAGTGAAGCTTCTTCGCGCTTTTGTAATAAGAAGGTATAAAGTGTAGCCTTTACCTGTTGTTGGCGCTTAATCTCAATAAATTCACGTTCTTGACGAGGAATGTTTAAGATTTTGTTTTGCATTATTGCATTTTGCTGGCTCAAATCATTTTTATTAATCTGTAAACCTCTTCGAGTACTTGTGATGCTTGTTTGAATTGCTTTTCGAGCACCATTAATTTGTACATTCAAAGTTTTAAGAGACGGATTTTGTTCAGAAACTCCAACAGATATGCGTTCACGGGTCATTAATAATTCATTATAGGCTTGTATAACTGTCATTAAACCAGCGTCGGTTAAACCTAAATTTGGAACTAATGCATTACTGTTTGCAGGGTCGCGCAAAAACTCATCAACATATTTTATTAGGTTTTGTTGCATTTCAACATCTATCTGACGTTGGTCGTACAAATTGTTTTTTTCCTGAAAAATACGCGCATCCTCATTTATATCAGTTAATTTATTGTCTTGTTTGTAATTCTCTACTTCTTTTTCAACATCATTTAGTTCAAGTGCTAATAATTGAAGTCGCACATCGATAAACTTTGCGGTATTATTAGCTGATAAATTATTTTGTTCGGAAGCATCTTGATTGTAAATTTCAGCAAGTTTATTTAACACATCCTGCCCTTTTCGAGTATTAGTCGATTTGAAAGATAACTCAACTACATCAAGTAGTTTACCGACTTCTGTTTTTAATGAACTGCGAGCAAGTGATTTTGCAGTTCGAGTTGGATTTGAAATAGAAATTTCAATTTTTTCTTTTGGAAATTTTAAACCTTGACGAATTTGCATATACACAATACCACCAGGAGTTTTGATAACAGCTGGTAGTTTTTTGATTTCATTTTTAAAATTTAATCCGCTATAGTTTCCTTCAATTTTCAAAATACCATTTTTGGGCTCAATATTCATTGTTAAATTGCCTTTTAAACTATAAAGTGAGGCACTATCAATTCGAACGTAGATAGGAGACTGAGTATATAAATCAATTCTTTTAAGGTATTTGAGTTCAGTGTATGATGTGTGAAGTTCAAGTTCCTTGACTACACGTTTCATTAAAGATGTAGAAGTCAATACTTTTTCCTCATTATTAATCATTGCTGTAGAACCACTCGAACGTAAACCCGCAGCATCAAGTTGCTTCAAAACGGACATTTCATTCATCTGACCACTACGAGTTTGATCCATGATTAACATCGACGATTTTACTTCAAAGATGTCTTGCTGCATGCGTGTGAACACAAAACCAGCAATTAGAGCAATGATTACCGAAACAACAAACCATTTCCAATGCATGAAAAGTTTTTCAAACACTTCCCGCCAGTTAATAGGCTTCTCTCTTAGTTCGTCTTCTAATTGATCAAAATAATTATCCATTCAGTATATCTGTTATTTTCAACTTTTTAATAATAAATACAAAAAAAATTATTTGACAATATTAATAATTAATGATGTCAACGAAATAAGCGTACCGACAACAGAAATTGTTAATGCTTCAGCTGCACCTAATGCTGAGCCACGTGAACGCGGATTGTTAGGTTGAACGTATAAAACATCGTTTTGTTGTAAATAAAAATAAGGTGAGTCAATTAATCTTTTGTCGCGTAAATCTATGCGATAGGTTGTCTTTTTACCGTTTTGATCTTCGCGAAGAAGTAGTACATTATCTCTTCGACCGTAAATCGTTAAATCGCCTACCATTGCAATTGCTTCAAATAAATCGAGTTTTTCGTTATTAACATCATAGGCTCCAGGGCGATTTACTTCGCCTAAGACCGAAATCTTGTAGTTTGCAAACCGTATAGTTATAATCGGTTCCTCCGACATATATCGAGGATAAATTTTGGTTTTAATAAGTTGAATAAGGTCGTTTTTTTTCATTCCAGAAACCTGTAATTTGCCAAGTACTGGAAAATTTATATTGCCTTCAATGTCAATTAGGTAATTTTGAATTCCAGCTCCACCAGAAATACTTGATTTTGACATTCCATACGAGTTCATACCTTCTCCGCCTGGTATAAGTGGCAAATTAAAAGGCTGTGATGCCTCGGGAGTATTGCTATTAACAGTGATAGTTAATAAGTCACCGGGCTTAAGCGTTGCATCTGGTCGAAGTGCTTTTTCGTCTGTTTTATACTCAATTGGACTACCAGCATCTTGTAGGTATGCTATGTCTTTAATGGTATTACAAGATGCAAACAATATGCAGAGAGTAATAATTGGAATTGTTTTTTTCACTGTAAGTAAAAATATGATTTATATTATTTTCCTATTTAACTAATTGCAATTCATGCTTCTATTCGAATATGTTGAGGAATTAAAACATGAATTTAATTATATATAATCCAAAACTTTAAAAAGTCTATTTTAATCATTCTTTGAGTAATGTAGAAACGATTAAATCAAATATTTTGCAAATATACGATTTTTATTATAATTCATAATCATTTTACCCAATAAAAAATGAGCTATAGTTTCCTGATTTTTTAGTTTTGGCCAAAAAACAATGATAATTATTTGATGTTAAGAAAAAATATATTATCTTTGCAGCCCAAAATCAAACGAACAGTTTTGTGATGAGTACAGGGCTGGGTTTGTATTTTTTTAATCAAATTTTATTCATTAACATGTATTTAACAGCTGAAAAAAAGCAAGAAATCTTCGGTAAATACGGAAAGTCTAACACTGATACTGGCACATCTGAAGGTCAAATAGCATTGTTTTCGTACCGTATTAACCATTTAACTGCTCATTTAAAGTTAAACAAAAAAGATTATAGTACAGAACGCGCTCTTGTAATGTTGGTAGGAAAACGTCGTCGTTTGCTCGATTATTTGAAAGCAAGAGAGATTAATCGCTACCGTACAATTATTAAAGAGTTGGGAATCAGAAAATAATTTCTGTTTTCTATAAAAACATTGGGGAAGGCGTTTCAAAATTTATTTTTTGAAATGCCTTTTTCTTTTCATATAAAATAATTATTTTTAAAGTTGAAATAGTTTTTGTAATTTTACAAAAAAAAATGAACGATGAAATACATTTTATCATTTCAGGATCGAGCAACATTAAGCATGAGTCTATTGTCAAAGCAGTCCTCAACGACCTTACAAGAAGCCAGAAATCAGGCTCTTTGGTTAAAACAGACAAGCATTTCAAAAGAGAAGAAACAGAGAGATTAAAAATTAGTATCAATAGTATGAACTTATGGGTTTCGGA
>JAIFKX010000050.1 GCA_020049335.1 Paludibacter sp.
GGGCAATTCTACCATGCCGTACGAAAAATGCACTAAATCTTTTCCCCAAGCGTAACCCAATTTATCTAACAAAATAGATAATACCTGAAAATGATAATTCTGTTCATTTCCAACCACATATACCATTTTTTTTATATCAAAATCGTTGTAGCGAAGTTTGGCAGTACCAATATCTTGCGTCATATACACCGAAGTACCATCAGCCCGAAGCAATAATTTCTCGTCCAAACCATCGGCGGTAAGGTCGGCCCATACCGAATTGTCGGGACGCTGGTAAAACGAATTTTCGGCCACGCCTCGTTCCACCTCTTCTTTTCCTGTGAGGTAAGTTTGGCTTTCGTAGTAAATTTTGTCAAAATCAACGCCCATTGTTTTATACGTTTCTTCGAAACCAGCATACACCCAACCGTTCATTGTTTCCCACAATTGGCGCACTTCGGCATCGTTTTTTTCCCAAGCAAGCAACATTTTTTGAGCTTCGAGTATCAAAGGAGCATTCTTTTTTGCTTCTTCTTCGGTCATGTTTTTGCCCATAAGCTCTTTTATTTCAGCTTTATATGCTTGGTCGAAAATAACATAGTATTTTCCTACCAAGTGGTCGCCTTTCATACCTGAGCTTGCTGGAGTTTCGCCATTGCCAAACAGTTTCCATGCCAACATCGACTTGCAAATATGAATGCCTCGATCGTTTACAATATTGGTTTTCACCACATTCCAGCCATTTGCTTTTTGTATTTCGGCAATGCTAAAACCTAACAAGTTATTGCGTATGTGCCCTAAGTGGAGTGGTTTGTTGGTGTTGGGCGACGAATATTCAATCATCATTGTGGGAGCTTCGGAAGTGGGATTTTGTATCCCGAAATTTTCAGCTTCAAAAATTTCCGTAAGCGTTTTTATCCAAAACGATTTGTGAATTGACAAATTTAAAAAGCCTTTTATGACATTGAAATTACTAACAACGTTATTGTTAGCACGAATATATTCGCCAATTTCTTGCCCCGTAGCTTCGGGAGATTTGCGAGCCGCTTTTACAAACGGAAATACAACAACTGTTATATCACCCTCAAATTCTCTTTTTGTTTTTTGTATCTGAATTTGATCGAAATCTAATTCGATGCTATAAAGTGTTTTTACCGATTGTGCCACAACCGATTGAATAGTAGTTTCTAAGTTCATTTTTTTGTTTCTTTTTTTTCGGAATGCAAAGATACGAATTTTGAAGGAAGTATCAATGTATATGCTAATCATTACCGATTGCCCTATTTTAAACCCAGTTTTTGAGTAGTGTTTTTATTGTATTTTTTTCGTGAAAATTGCCTTCCAAATTTTTGTTACAAAAAATTATTTCATTTTTATGTACTATTAGAGTAGCTATGTTTCTGTTTTTTTGAAAGTAAATACTACATTTTCATTTTCTTTGTGAGAAGAGTAATGTTTTTAAAGGTTAAATATAGGCTTTTGTTGATGTTTTATGGTTAATGTATACTAATTTTCAGCTTTGCGATAGCCTTTCTTTCGGGTTAAAATAAACTAGCTTACACTGAAATAATTTATTTGAAATAATAAACTATGTTTTTTGAAAATCTATGGGTGTTTTTTTTCTCTAAATTTTCAAAATGACAAAGTTTATCTTGTAAATTTATAAAGTGAGGTGCTTTATTATTCTATTTGTTTTTAAAATTCATAAAATCAAATAGATAGCTAATGAAATAGCTCTTTTACTTCGAAAAATTAGTCATTCGCTGCTGTGTTTCATCTTTTCGATTTGGAATAAAATTTTGTTGAAAATAGTTATTAAATACAGCTTGCAAATAAAGTGTTTTGTGTGTGGCAAAATATATTACATGGCATTGTAAAAGACTGTTACAACGCGCTGAGTGTTGTTTTGAATGCGTTCTGTGTGTAATTTTGAAATGTGGAAAACGAAATAAATTATTCCTTTAATTAGTTTATTTGTCAACACATAAAGCAATCAATAATTATTCTTTTATAAACAAAAAGCATTATGAAAACGCTCAACTTCAACACCATTTTTGCAACATTAGCAATTTTATTCACTGCATCGTTTGCAAACGCACAAACTCCACCGCATTGCGCTACTGTAATAGAAATAACCGATGGTAATTACAAAGATAAATTATGGATGGTTACCGAACCTGGTACCACCGACGGATTTGATAACGGTTGGGATGGCTATAAATTTTTAAGCTCCGCTTCGTACATTCCTCAAATTTACGACAACACTGTGGATGGCAAATTTCAAGTTTCAAGTTTCCCTACAATTGATAACAATTCGTTTGATTTTTTGCCCGGAACTGCCACATTGTATAAAATGACATTTACGCATTACGACATTAATTACTTTTACAAAGCGTTATATTTGGTAGATTTGGTAAAAGGCGATACTGTTAATATTTATAAAAACTTATCGACTTATAAGTTTTCGGCCACAAAAGCAGATTTAGTTGAACGTTTTAAGTTTATTACCGATTTAACGCCGAAGCCTGTTACTACAAATGGCGACACGGTAACTGCTCCAGGCAATACAGGTGTAACTACCGGCAATGCAAAAGAAATTGAAACTGATTTGAATAAAGCTAACAATGTGAAAGTTAAAGCTTTCAATAGCATTATTCAAATTGAAAACCCAAACACAGCCCAAGCTACTGTACGAGTAATAGAAGCCCTAAGTGGTAAACAAGTGAAACAAATTACGGTAAACGCTGGCGAAACAGCAACTATCAATACAAATGTAAGTACTGGCCTATTTGTAATAACAACAGCGGTAGAAGCCGATACAGCAACAAAAACGGTATTGTTACATTAAAAAGAGAAAGAATTAAAGTGGTTTTAAAAGGTGTTTTTTGGAGAGAAGTGTTTACGTAGTTAGACCCGAGGGCAGACCGAAAATGACTCGGGAATAACTTAAAAGCAACAAGAAAATTAGAAAATGTTTACATACAAATTTGATAAAAGTTTTTTTTTCATAAATGATAATTGATTGTTTTAACCGAATGTCTCGTATTGTTTACAAAAATTAGGTGTGGTTTTAATAAATCCTGTAAATTGACTTTTGAAATTTTTATCTGGTTGAAAAGATTAAGCAAGCTAACTGATTCTTCAGTTGCTTGCTTTTTCTATTTCCAAATTATGCTTTACAACATAGATTTTTAATTTATAAAGATTTGATTAATAGATAAGAAATTGTATATTTGCGGTTCGTTTTAAATTGTGTTGACCTAAAGTAAACGACGGGTAAATATCTTATTCCCAAAAAAATATGAAGGAACAAAAATGCTCAGAATTAGTATCGAACATGCCTTTGGCGTATGCTTCGCATCAAATGCTTTATAACGATAGCGGTGAAGCTTTCGACTATCGCTTTTTGGATGTCAATGCGGCTTTCGAAGCACTCACCGGACTTGCTGCCGATGAGGTTGTTGGCAAAAATCTATCCGAGGTTTTGCCTCATTCGGAATTGTATTGGATACAAAAATATGCCGAATGTATACGAACCGGCGAACGTGTTTACTACGAAAATTACAGCAAACCACTAAGCAAGTATTTTCAAGTAATTGCTTTCAAATCGGGCGAAGATCAATTTACCACCTTATTTTTCGATATTTCCGATAGCAAAGAGGAGTTTAAAAAATCGGAAGAGATTGCCTCTTTTTTCCAAACTATTACCGAAAATGCTTCAGACGGTGTAGTTGTGCTCGATTCTACTCAAAAATATACCTACATTAGTCCGAACGCATACAAAATGTTTGGATACGACTCGAGCGAAAAGTTTACACTTAGCCCTTATGAATTTACACACCCTGATGATTTGGAATTTGTAGCTTCCGAAATAAATAAAACCATACAAGATCCCAAATATAAACCCACATTGGAATATCGTTATCTTAAAAAATCGGGTGAATGGCTTTGGATTGAATCAAAATTCTCAAATTTATTTTCAAATCCCAACATTAACGGCTTTGTTATTAATTTTAAAGATATTACGGAACGAAAGGCAAATTTAGAACGATTAAAGTATATTTCGGATTTACAAAATGTAGTGATTGAAATTGGTTCGAAGTTTATGAATTCATCGCTTTATGATGTTGATAATCAGATTAATTCAGCTTTGAAGATTTTAGGTCGTTTTGTTAATGCCGATAGAATCTATATTTTTAGTTACGATTATGAACTGAAACAGGCTATAAATACCTACGAGTGGTGCAGCAACAATGTTGAACCTCAAATTGAAAACTTGCAACATGTGCCTTTTGAAGTTATGGGATATTGGCCCGAAAAACATGCTAAAGGGGAGGTGATAGAAATACCTGATATGGATTTTGAAGAAAATGAAGATGTGAAAAAAGCATTGAGTGAACAAGGAATAAAAAGCTTAATTGCATTCCCCATATTTCAAAATAATAGGTGCATAGGCTTTGCTGAGGTCGACTCTGTTGATAAAATGAGAATTTTTGACCAAAATATAGTAATTATTTTTAAACTGTTTTTGCAACAACTATCTGATTATTATAAAAAATTAAATGCTGAATCCTTACTTAAAATTAATGAAGCCAGGTATAGGTTGACGCAAGAAGTGGGTGGTGTAGGAAGTTGGGAATATAGTATAAGTAAAAATAAGTATTGGAATTCGTATCAGTTTCGTAAACTTTTTGGAATAATTGATGAAAAAATTACCGATTTGGATGAAATTCACCGATTGGTACAATCTACAATTTGTAATCCACCTCTTGTGCAACAGGCACTTACAAATTTGATTAATGATGAAAAGCCTTATGATTTGGAATTTGAAATTATTCGTCTGGGCGATGGAGAAAAACGCGTTTTATATAGCCATGCTCAATTAGTTTTCGATTTGGAAAATAATGAAACTATTGTAAGAGGTATTGTAAGGGATATTACAACACGACTTGATAGGGAGCAAAAGCTCAAGAAATCGGAAGCGCTGCTCGCTGCTACGCTCAGGCATGGTAGGTTTAGTATTTGGAGTGTGGATTTGAATCATAAACTAATTTACATCAACGAAACCTTTACAAATGAAATATTTCATACTTTTGGTATAAAATTAGAAGTTGGCATGGAATTATTGAAGGTGCTCCCACAGCAAATGCATGCTCTTTGGCTCGACCGATACAAGCGTACTTTCGCAAACCAAAGTTTTATCGAAGAGGACGTTATTGAATTGAATGAAAAAAAAATCTATACAGAAATTTCGTCCATACCAATTATTGTTGATGGTGAAGTAATAGGGGGCTCTTTTTATGGTGAAGATATTACGTATCGAAAAGTTGCTGAGCAAAAATTAGTACAAAATGCCGAAAATTTAAGTGTTCTACTCAAAGCTTCAAACGAATTTGTAAAACCAAAAGACTTATATGTCAATTACAACAGAGTTACCAACGATTTGAGGGAGTTGACAGGAGCACGTTATGTAGTTTTCAACCAACTTTACGATGGCTATTCCAAAACAATATCGTTGAGTGGGCTTGATAATTCGCGTGATATTATAAAAAAATACCTAAACATTGATATAGTTAATGAAAAATGGAAACGTCAAGAAGCATTCGAAGCAAAATGGATGCATCAAAAACTGACTGTTTTTAAGGATATTAGTTCTATTTTATTTACTGATTTTAATGCTACACTAATTAATTTGATTATTAAAAATTTTAATATAGGAAATGTGGCAATAGTTCGTATAGAAGGGAATGAAAAAGTTGTTGGGAATCTTATTTTTATCTATGAAAAGGGTAAAACTATGGAAAATCCTGAACTAATCGAAATGTTTAGCTATCAGCTTGGGCAATTTATCGAACGTCTAAAAGCCGAAGAGGCTTTGATTCAAAAAATGAACGAAATGGAGCGTTTTCACAAACTCACTATTAATAGAGAACTGAATATGATTGAATTAAAAAAAGAAGTAAACGAACTCTTAAAAAAAATGGGGCAGGAGGAGAGGTATCGGATTGTGGGATGATGATGTGATGATGTGATACTGCCCCAAGCCCCTCCCGCCGATAGCGGGATAAATTGCAGGGATGTAAATTAGTCCCGAATG
The DNA here is from genome assembly GCA_020049335.1 of Paludibacter sp. GTDB lineage: Bacteria > Bacteroidota > Bacteroidia > Bacteroidales > Paludibacteraceae > Paludibacter. The sequence continues at coordinate 6,077 of JAIFKX010000050.1, forward strand.
GTTTCTTCTCTTACTCCCCTTTAGGGGTTGGGGGCGGAAGTATTAACCAATCAACCAATCAACCAATTAACAGATGAACCAATTAACAGATGAACCAATCAACCAATCAACCAATTAACCAATTAACCAATTAACCAATCAACCAATTAACCAATCAACCAATCAACCAATCAACCAATCAACCAATCAACCAATCAACCAATTAACCAATTAACCAATTAACAAATGAACCAATTAACCAATGATCTAAAAATGACTGATTTAATTGATAAATTGCAACAACATACTGATGTTTCTGCTTATAGTCCTCATTTTATAACGAACCTTATAGAAAACAGAATGGCTCAGCTAAACATAGCTTCTGTGGCAGATTATCAGTCGTATTTAACTAAAAACACAAGTGAATTTGAACTTTTCGATTCCCAATTGAAAAATTCATACAGTTTGTTTTTTCGAAATAGACTGACTTTCGAAACCTTGCGTCAGCTTGTATTACCTCGCTTAGTTGCGCAAAAAGCCGATGGTAAAGAGGTGCGAATTTGGTCGGCAGGTTGTGCCGGAGGGCAAGAGCCATATAGTTTGGCTATTTTATTCGAATCGTTTCGTAAAATGAGTTCAACAAAATTAAATTACCGTATATTTGCAACCGATAGAGATTATAGTGAAATAGAATGCGCTGTAGTAGGCGAATATACTCGAAAGGAGATTGAAAATCTGACCATTGCCGAAAAAGATAATTGGTTTACGGGCGATAAGAAAAAATTTAAAATTGATGCTCGTTTAAAAAAACACATTGAGTTTGAACTTTTCGATTTGTTGGACAAAGAATGTATTTGTCCACGAACAAGTATTTTTGGCGGTTTCGATATCATTATGTGTGCTAATGTGCTGATATATTACAACGAATTTATTCAACAATTTATAATTTCGAACTTGCAAAAATGTAGTTCCGAAAATGGAATTATAATTACGGGTGAAGCCGAGCGCGAATTATTTATACGGTCTGGGTTTGCCGAAATTTATCCACACTCATGTATTTTTAAGTTATAATATTAATTTTACTCGTTATATGAATTTTAAAAAATTTAGTATTGGTAATCATTTATTTGGAGGCTTTTCAGTTCTAATTATCTCTATACTCTTTTTGAGTATTGTTGCCTACCAACAAGGTCAAATTTTGCACAAACAAACTGATGATATCTATCATCACTCCATTGTAGTGCGTAGAGCAATGGCTGAAATTGAAACGGGTGTTGCCCTAATGCGTATTTCAACACGTGATTTTTTGCTCGCCAAAAATACCATTCAAGAGCAAAAAGCTCTTCTCGATGGTGCAAAAGCAGAGCAGGCAGTAGAGCGTAATTTCAAATTAGTGTTTGATGCTTATTTAGGCTCAAAATCTGATATTGATGCAGTCTACGAATCGTTTCGGCTTTGGAATGCTGCCCGCCAAATAAATCATACTTTGGCAAAACAAGACAAAATTGAGGAGGTAAAACAACGACTTTCCGACGAGGGTAATGTTGGTATTTTACGTAATGATATGCTTAAAAAAATTGCTATTATATCCAATTATGCTAAAAATAAAGCAGATTCTTTTTACAATGAGTCTCTTGAAGTTGCAAACAGATTGTTTATAGAGTTATTGCTGAGTAGTTTAATGATTATTGGGTTTACATTGGCTGTTAGCTTTTATTTGTTTAAAAAAATACGTCTGCCACTTAAAGAGCTCGAAAGTATAGTTTCGGCCTATAGAGCTGGAAATTTAGATGTGCGTAGTAAAAATAAAACGGGCAATGAAATAGGAACATTAGCTTTTGCTTTCAATGATTTATTAGATAACGTAGCCAGCGAAAAAATTATTTCTTCCAAAATTAGTCGCATATCCGATGCCATGTTGTTGGATGATAATTCGCACAGCTTTTTCAGAAATTTATTGCCTGTTATGATTTCCGAAACAAATTCGCAAATAGCGGCTGTTTATGTTTTGAACGAGTCAAAATCTGAATTTTATTGCTACGAATCGGTTGGTTTAAATTTTGAAAGCATAAATCAATCATTTTCGACAACTAATTTTGAGGGAGAGTTTGGTGCTGCCTTAGCAACTAAAAAAATGCAGTTTGTGCGTAATATCCCGCTGGATACAGTTTATACGTTTAAAACTGTGAGTGGAGATATAATTCCTCGCGAAATGGTTACAATTCCAATTTTAGTTGGTAATGAGGTGGTTGCTATGGTTTCGATTGCTGGTTTGCGCAGTTATCCTATTCAATCAATTGATTTGTTTTACAAAATCTACGATATTTTAAGTGCTCGCATTGCGGGCGTTTTGGCTGCCCGAAAAATTCGAAAAACAGCTACTCGCTTGCAGCAACAAAATATTGAATTGGAACAGCAACGCAACGAACTAAACCAGCAATCCAATGAGTTATCACAGCAAAACGGTGAGTTGGAAATCCAAAAAAATCAGTTGAAGGAGGCTAATCGGTTGAAAACAAGTTTTCTATCCAATATGAGCCACGAGTTGCGTACGCCTCTCAATTCGGTTATTGCACTTTCGGGCGTACTTAATAGGCGGTTGCAAAACGCAATTCCCGAAGATGAGTATAGTTATATTGGCGTTATCGAACGGAATGGACGACATCTATTGTCTTTAATAAATGATATCTTGGATATTTCGCGTATCGAAGCAGGGCGCGAAGAAGTGGAAATAAACGAATTTGATGTAAACGATGCTGTTGCCGAAGTGGTGGAAATGATTCAACAGCAGGCTGTTGATCGTAAAAATATACTTTTGCATCACAAATCGGAAAAAAAAGTGATGCTTCAGAGCGACAGTAAAAAAGTACGGCATATACTTCAAAACCTAATTGCTAATGCGGTGAAGTTTACCGAAAATGGGTCGGTTGAAGTGTTTCTAACAAATGCCGATTCGAAAGTGTACATTCGTATTAAAGATACCGGAATTGGAATTCCAGAGGAACATTTACATCATATTTTCGACGAATTTCGTCAGGCTGATAGTAGTACTTCGCGCAGGTTTGGTGGCACTGGTTTGGGTTTAGCCATTGCCCGAAAATATGCTCGGTTGCTTGGAGGTGAAATTACCGTTACGAGCGAGCCCGATAAAGGCTCCGAATTTACAATTGTGCTACCCGAAAAGGCGGGCGATAAAGTTCAAATTCAGCAAATCGACCCTATTTTTGATACTTCCTTAAAAGTAAATCATTCATCGGTAGCAAATCAAAGTCAACAAAATAAACTTGGAAAAGCCAAAAGTATTCTCTTGGTTGAAGACAGCGAGCCTGCCATTGTTCAGCTAAAAGATATGCTCGAAAGTAGTGATTATGTAGTTACTGCCGCCCGCTCGGGAGCCGAAGCGCTTCAGCTTTTAACTCATTTTATGCCAGATGCCATGATTCTCGACCTACAAATGCCCAAAATGGATGGTTTTGAATTGTTAGATAAAATTCGTAATTTTGATAAAACGAAAGATGTTCCCGTGTTAATACTTACCGCAAAGCATATTACAAAAGATGATATTCAGTTTTTGAAAAATAATAATATCCATCAGCTTATTCAAAAGGGCGATGTGCAACGTGAAGCACTACTTCATGCCGTTTATACAATGGTGGCAACTCCTATTGAGAACGCAAAGCATTCTGATTCAAGAGACGCAAAGAATACCGATTTAATAGACGCAAAGCATTGCGATTCAAATTCAAAACAAACGGTATTGATTGTGGAAGATAATATCGACAATATGACTACTGTAAAAGCGGTTATTGGCGAGCGGTTTGTAATGCTCGAAGCTGTAGATGGCATCGAAGCCGTGGAAATGGCTCAAAAGCATGTGCCCGATTTTATTTTAATGGACATTGCTTTGCCAGAACTGGATGGAATACAGGCATTTAAACAGATACGATTAAATCCTCGCTTAATGCATATTCCTGTTATAGCACTTACTGCAAGTGCTATGCTCTCGGAGCGCGAAACCATTTTGGCGTATGGATTCGATGCTTATATTCCTAAACCGATTGACGAAAAACAGTTTTTCGAAATTATAAATCATGTAATGTATGGAAAATAAAAAAATAAAAATATTGGCTGTTGACGATATTTACGATAATCTCATTACGCTAAAAGCGCTTATATCAGAGGCTTTTCCGTATGCAGAAGTTTTGTTTGCACTTTCGGGCAGCGAAGCAATTTCGATGGCCAAACGTACAAAGCCCGATTTAATTTTGTTAGACGTAGTGATGCCCGAAATGGATGGCTTTGAAGTATGTAAAGCCTTAAAAGCCGACAGCCAGCTTGTTGATATTCCCGTTGTTTTTATCACAGCCCTAAAAGGAGATAAAGATAGCCGTATCAAAGGCTTAGAAGTGGGTGCCGAAGCATTTTTGGCCAAGCCTGTTGACGAAAGTGAATTGGTGGCACAAATACGTGCAATGTCCAAGATTAGAGATGCGAATTTGTTGCGTCGATTAGAGCAAGAGAAACTTTCGGAAATGGTTTCGGAAAAAACCATGCAACTCGAGCAGAATAATGTAGCTACGCTCAATTTGTTGGAAGACCTTCAAAAGGAAATTGTGGCACGGCGAAATACAGAAGCCGAACTTCTACTTAGTCAAGCAAAACTTCGAAAAGCCGAGTTGGCTTCAAAATCTGGAAACTGGGAATTCAATCACAAAACAAATCAATTTCATTTATCCGAAGGGGCTGCTTTTGTTTTGGGTTTTTCCGAAACAAATGTTGATTATTCGAGCTTTGTCGATCGTATAGATGTTGCCGAAAGAAAATCTTTTGAGTTGTCATTAAAACAATTGATTACTAGTAGTTTGCCATTTAATGATGAGGTGAGGTTTTTACCTGTAGGCGAATCTGAAGCAATTGATATTCGAATTTTTGCTGTTAAAGAAGCGGATGATAAGCAGGTGTTTGGTATTTTACGTAACATTACAGAGAATAAAATAGCGCGTGAAAAATTAATCGAAAGCGAAATGAAATTTCGCGAATTAATGGACAATTCGCCCGAAGGAATTACCATTTATGTGGATGGAAAAATTGCTTACGTTAATAAGCAAGCTATGAATGTGATGCGTGCTAAACACAAACGGGAGTTGCTTGGCAAGTCATTATTCGAATTTATTCATCCAGAAAATGTTGAATTGATAATGGAACGCATGCAATTTGTTGCTATTACACCACTAAATGTGGCTCTGCCTGCTGTGGAAGAAAAATATACACGACTGGATGGAACCGAAGTGGAAGTAGAAATAATTGTAATGCCAATTATTTATGAAGGAAAAGCGGCAGTACAAATTTCGGGGCACGACATTACTGAGAAAAAACAGGCGCGCGAAGAGATTGAGAAAAATCGCAGGGAGTTAAAAGCTATTTACGACAATGCACCTGTAATGATGTGTGTGGTAAACGAAAAGGCTGAAATATTATTTTCGAACAATGCTCTCAATACCTTTATTGATAATCCGAATCAACTTACTAATGGTAATAACGCTTGTGGAAATGTATTTGGATGTATTCATTCGTTCGATAACCCTTCAGGTTGTGGGTATGGAACTGATTGTAGCAGCTGTGCCTTACGACATGCATTGGTTGATACATTCGAAACTGGTTTAGAACATAAAAATATAGATTATCAAACCATTGTTGTTCGTGGAAATGAACAAAAAAAAGTAACAATGCTTGCCTCTACTTCGCTAATCGAAAGCGAGGGCGAAAAGCGTTTATTACTTTGTATGAATGATATTTCGGTACGTAGGGAGGCACAAGAAGCGCTTCTTAAAAGTGAAGAAAAATTCAGATTAATCACCGAAAATATTTCAGATGGTATAATTGCATTTGGCGACCACAATAATATTATATATGTATCACCATCGTACCTAAAACAAACTGGTTACCAAAAAGAAATAGCGTTGAGCTTTACTATTGATGATATAAATAGTAAAATACATCCCGAAGATAATGAACGTATAATGTCTCAAATTTATACTGCTATAGGCGATAAAGCTCAGGAGTTAACCTATACCTATCGTACTACTAAAGCAACAGGTGAGTATTACTGGCGCGAAGATACGGCAAGTTTTAAGTATGATGTAAAAGGAGAATATACTGGTGCTTATGTTATTTGTCGTGATATATCAGATATGTTAAAATATCAAAAAGAATTGCTCGATTATCAAACACAATTAAAGGATTTTGCAGCTCACTTGCAAACAGTTCGCGAAGAAGAGCGAGTTGATTTAGCGCGTGAAATTCACGACGATTTGGGGCAAGTGTTGGTGGCTATCAAGTTCGACTTGGGTATGCTGGGCGTAAAATCAAAAAAGTTTGTTCGCGATGAAGCGGTCGATGAGTTTTCTAAACAATTTAAACGACTCGAAGGATATGTAAATAATAGCATTAAAAGCGCACGTCGAATAATGACTGATTTGCGCCCCGAGTTGCTCGATATGGTAGGGCTTGTCGAAGCTTTTAAAGAACATATTGCGGCATTTAACGAACGCCAATCCATTAAATGTGTGTTTATTAATCATACCGAAGGTGTAGATTTACCTCCCGAAAAGGCTGTGGCACTTTTCCGTATTTTGCAGGAATCGCTTAATAATGCTTCGAAATATTCCGAAGCAACAAACCTTACCGTTGAGTTGGGATTTAGAGATAATTCAATTTACCTCGAAATTATCGACGATGGTGTTGGTTTCGACTTAGCAATAAAAAAACGAAGCGATTCCTATGGCTTAACGGGCATGAAAGAGCGTGCATATCTGCTCGATGGTACAGTTGATATTTGGAGTGAAATTGGTAAGGGTGTGAAAATTTGCGTTAAGATACCAGAATCATAAAAAAATATTAAATATTTCATATTTTATTTGAAAAAAAATATTTATATTTGCAACAATATTGAATTGTTTGATTTTGTGAAACGAATGTAAGTATTTTATCTATTTTCGTGCATTTTAACAAAATCAAGCTAAGCTTTTTGTTAACTACTATTTTTGATTAAATTTAATGTATGAAAAGCAAGCAGGATTTTTATAAAAGCCTGGATAGCAGCGAGTTGGTCGTTGTTGGTATTGGTGCTTCGGCTGGTGGTTTGGAAGCTTTACAAGATTTTTTTAAGTCGATGCCTATTGATAATGGATTGGCATTTGTTGTAATTCAGCATCTTTCGCCCGATTACCGAAGTATGATGGACGAGCTGCTGGCACGGCAAACCAAAATGAAGATTTTTATCATTGATGATGGAATGAAACTGGAGCCCAATTGTATTTATCTTATTCCTCCCCGCAAAAACTTATCTATTTTTCATAATCAACTTTTTTTGGAAGATTATAACCTTAAAAAGGGCTTGAATCTACCTATAGACATCTTTTTTCGCTCACTTGCCAACGAAAAGGGTAAAAATGGAATTGCTATTATTCTATCTGGTACAGGAAGCGATGGCACCTTGGGAATACGCGCCATAAAAGAAACTGGCGGTATGATAATGGTGCAAGATGAGGCTACGGCTAAGTTCGATGG
>JAIFKX010000019.1 GCA_020049335.1 Paludibacter sp.
ATCTATCTATCAGATTATTAGCGTTTTAAAATGTGGTACCACCAGGAATCGAACCGGGGACACAAGGATTTTCAGTCCTTTGCTCTACCAACTGAGCTATGGTACCATTTTGCCTAAGCGGGTGCAAATATACGGACATTTTTTTAATCCACAAAATGCAATTTTATTTTTTTCAAAAAAAACGACTTCACTAGTACTATCTAAATGATTTCACTAGCGCTATCTATTTGAATTAGTGAAACTTACAAGTAACAAGAATGCTACTTTTTAACTTTTTACTCTACACATTAAAGCGGAAGTGCATAATATCACCATCGGCCACAACATATTCTTTTCCTTCCACGCTCATTTTACCGGCTTCCTTACAAGCAGCTTCGGATCCTAAGGCAATAAAATTTTCATATTTAATTACTTCGGCACGAATAAATCCCTTCTCGAAATCGGTATGTATAACGCCAGCACATTGAGGTGCTTTCCATCCTTTTTCGAAGGTCCATGCACGCACCTCTTGTACTCCAGCCGTGAAATATGTTTGTAGAGCTAATAAATGATAAGCGGCACGAATTAACCGCGCAACGCCCGACTCCTCAAGTCCCACCTCTTCGAGAAACATCTGGCGCTCTTCGTAGGTTTCTAACTCGGCAATATCGGCTTCGGTAGCTGCTGCCACAATTAAAATTTCGGCATTTTCGTCCTTTACCGATTCCCTGACAGCATCAACAAAAGCATTTCCATTTACGGCCGAGGCTTCGTCGACATTACAAACATACATAACAGGCTTGCTGGTGAGGAGGTAAAGATCCTTCACCAATTTCTTGTCCAACTCGTTCAATACAACCGTACGAGCCGATTTACCTTGCAAAAGTGCTTCGCGGTATTGCGTATAAATTTCAAACTGCGCTTTGGCTATCTTATCTCCGGCCGCAGCTTGTTTTTGAACTTTCGAAATGCGACTTTCTACTGTTTCTAAATCTTTCAACTGCAATTCGATATCAATAATCTCTTTGTCGCGCACGGGGTTTATACTTCCGTCGACATGCGTTATATTTTCGTTTTCGAAACAACGAAGCACGTGTAAAATAGCATCTGTTTCACGTATGTTAGCCAAAAACTTATTACCCAGTCCTTCGCCCTTACTCGCACCTTTTACAAGTCCGGCAATATCAACAATTTCGACCGTTGTAGGCAAAATACGTTGAGGATGAACAAGTTCAGCCAATTTGTTTAATCGTTCGTCGGGAACGGTAATTACGCCCACATTGGGTTCGATGGTACAAAAAGGAAAGTTAGCAGCTTGCGCCTTTGCGTTCGATAAGCAGTTGAAAAGAGTAGATTTACCTACATTGGGCAAACCCACGATTCCACATTGAAGAGCCATTATTTATTTAGTTTACAGTTTTTAGTCCCGTTGCACGGGATGTCGAAAATACTCCATTTACAGTTTATAGTACCAACATATTGAAATACAATAACTTTTAAACCAACTCACGTTATTTTTTTCGAAGTGCAAAGATAGTTATTTTTGATGAGATATTTTATAAATCAGTAGAGCCGAATTTCAAATTTTGAAATTCGGCTCTAATCAATTAACTATCAAGTACAAATTTATTCTTTATCTAAATCCACACATGCTTTATAAATGTTTTCGACCAACTGTGGCAACACTGCTTTGGGTACTGCCGAAAATGCCAAACGCAATACGCTTCCCAGCGCTATAACGCCAGTACTGTATTTTTCCAACAAATGTTTACGAATTTCTTCGGCCTCTAAACCCTTTTTGGGTTGAACACACATAAAATAGCCCGAATTAAACGGAAGTGGTTCAAAATAAGCCGCATACTCAGGTTTTGCAAGCTCAATTTTTAACACATCATAGCGACCTTTCAAAATGTCGTATTTTGCTTTCTTGGAAGCTTCGTACGTATCTGCTGAATACACATTGAGCAGCATCGATTGCGACAACTGACTGATATTCGAAATGTTGCCACGTATTGCACCTCCCGTTTTATTCTCCAAAGCTTCGTAAAGCGCTGGAGTTCCACCTTTCACAGCATAAGTCATAAATCCAACACGAAAGCCCCATACGTAATCTTCTTTGGTAGCACCATCGAGCTTTATTGCTAAAAGGTTTTCAGAAAGATTTGCCAATTTTGTAAAAATTGATTCCATAAATACACCCTCCTCGTAAACCAAACCAAAATAGGCATCGTCGATAATCACAACCACTTTTTTACCTTTATCGGCAACTGTTTTGAGGGCAGTCACGATAGCATCAATTTCGCCTACTAAGGGTGTGTAACCCGCAGGATTGTTAGGAAAATTAAGCAAGGTAATGATTTTATCACCCTGAACTTCATTCAGTTTTTTCGAAAAATCTGCCACATTAAATCCACCGTATGCAAAAAGCTCAAAGGTATCCACTTTTGCACCGTAATTATTATCGAAAATAAGGTTGTAATTTTCCCAATAATGATTCGAAAGTAATACGCTATCGCCCTCATCGGCAAACAAATAGCCCGCCATGCTTATGCCATGTGTTAAACCATTGGTAGCAACAGGATTACTAATTACAGTATCGCCCAAAGATGGGTTTTTACGATAAATAGAAGATTTCCAATAAGTTCGAAATTCGGGTTTGCCAAAACTTGGTGCATAAGGAAAAATATTATTCGTAGGCATATTCACCAAGGCATCAAATTCAGGCAAGTGCATCGAACTACCATCATCTTCTACGGCTTCGCCAATGGTAGCGTTTATTTCTTTTCCTTTAGCCTGAGCCGATTGTGCTAAAATACCAAGCTTTGGAAAGAAAATATTTTTTCCACGTTCCGAAAGCATTTCAAAAACATTCGCATTTACCTGCTGAATGGTGTTGTTGAGGGCTACTGCCTGTGCATCCATAATCTGTATGTGTTTTTTATTTATTACAAGACGAATATAACTAACTGAAATACAACAATATTTATTTTTGGGGCAAAATTACTAATTAATTTATTAAGTTGTACTTAATTTGATATATTTTTTTTTCAGGTATGACGCGTAGCGGCTTTCATGAAAAAAATATGAAGGCCGCTACGCGTCATACCTGTTTTTTAGCCCCAAATTAATTCTACCGCTTTGGGAAAATGCTCATATTCGAGCGCATGCACTTTTTGTGCAATTGTTTCAGGCGTATCAAGTTTTGTCAGTAAGCATTTTACTTGTAAAATAATACTTCCTTCGTCGTAATTTTCATTTACATAATGGATAGTAATACCCGACTCCTTTTCGTCGGCATCTTTTACTGCACGGTGCACTTTGTCGCCATACATACCTTTTCCTCCATACTTTGGCAACAATGCAGGATGAATATTAATTATTTTATCAGGAAAGGCTTTGATTAGCACCTCGGGCACTTTTAATAAGAAACCAGCCAAAATGATAACATCAATTTTATATGAATTTAAAAAAACAAGCACCTCATTTCCATCTAAAAACTGCTCTTTAGTAAAATTAAATGAAGGAATACCAAGCGTTTTTGCTCGCTCGAGAACAAAAGCATCCGACTTATTCGATAAAATGAGAGGAAATTCGAATTTATCACTTTTCGAAAAGTAATGTACTAAGTTCTCGGCATTTGACCCAGACCCAGAAGCAAAAAGAGCTATTTTTATTGGCATTTAAAGATGAATTTATTGCTCATTTGCATTATATTTGTGCAAAAAAGTGTATTTTTTTAAAAGTTAGTGAGGATATTTGAAGAATTTTTTGTTACTTTGCACCGCAAAATTAAAAAAACATTTTCTAATTACAAACTAAAAAAAAAAAATTATGTCAGAAGTTGCAGCTAAAGTAAAAGCTATTATCGTAGACAAATTAGGCGTAGAAGAAGCAGATGTTGTAGAAACAGCAAGCTTTACAAACGATCTTGGTGCTGATTCACTGGATACTGTAGAATTGATTATGGAATTCGAAAAAGAATTTGGCATCTCTATCCCAGACGAACAAGCAGAAAAAATTGCTACCGTTGGCGACGCTATCGCTCACATCGAAGCTATTCAAAAATAATTTTTTTCCACAATAAGTATTTATTATGGAGTTAAAAAGAGTTGTGGTAACTGGCATTGGCGCAGTTACTCCTTTAGGTAACAGTGTTCCTGAATATTGGGACAATTTACTTAAAGGAGTAAGTGGCGCAGCGCCAATTACTTATTTTGATGCCACCCTATTTAAAACTAAATTTGCCTGCGAAGTGAAAAACTTCGATGCTATGAAGTATTTTGATCGTAAAGAGGTACGAAAGTTAGACCTTTACGCCCAATATGCTATTGCAGCGGCAAAAGAAGCAATAGATACGAGTGGTGTCGATTTGGATGCTATTGATAAAGACGAGGTAGGTGTTATTTTTGCCGCTGGAATTGGTGGCATTGGTACTTTCGAACAAGAAATTGGCTACTATTACCAACATCTTGAAAATGGCCCGAAGTTTAATCCGTTTTTCATTCCAAAAATGATTTCGGATATTGCTGCTGGTCAAATATCAATTATGTATGGATTTCGTGGGCCTAATTATTCAACTTCGTCTGCTTGTGCTTCGTCTACAAATGCATTGATAGATGCATTTAATTACATTCGTCTCGGAAAAGCAAACATCATATTGGCGGGTGGTGCCGAAGCGGCAATTACGCCTGGTGGTGTTGGTGGGTTTAATGCGTTAACTGCATTATCGACCCGCAATGATAGTCCCGAAACGGCTTCGAGACCTTTCAGCAAAAGCCGCGATGGTTTTGTTATGGCTGAAGGTGCTGGTTGTTTGATGCTCGAAGAGCTTGACCACGCATTGGCACGTGGTGCAAATATTATTTGCGAAATAGCTGGCGGAGGCATGTCGGCAGATGCATATCACCTTACCGCAACCCATCCTGATGGATTAGGTGCTAAATTGGTAATGGCTCGTGCTCTTAAAGATGCTGGTATGAAACCCGAAGATATTGATTATATCAATGTTCATGGAACAGCGACGCCTGTAGGCGATATTTCGGAACCAAAAGCAATAATTGATGTTTTTGGTGAATCGGCTTTCAAACTCAATATTAGCTCTACTAAATCCATGACAGGACACCTTCTTGGTGCTGCTGGTGCAGTGGAGGCTATTGCTACTGTGTTAGCACTTGTAAATGATATTGTACCACCAACTATCAACTTTACAGAGGGTGACGAAGACGAAAACATTGATTATAATCTGAATTTCACATTTAACAAAGCACAAAAACGCGTCATTAATGCCGCTTTGTCGAACACATTTGGCTTCGGCGGACACAATGCAAGCATTATTGTGAAGAAATATGTTCGTTAAGCTGTGATTAAAACAGTCATACTAAAATTTAGGCTCTTTCCGAAATCTCGGAGAGAGCCTTATTTATTGTTTCAAAAGCTATTGGGATTTTATCCCTATCGAATAGAGTATTATCAATTGGCTATGTTGCACCGCTCTGCATCGGTACCTACCGACGATGGAATAATGCTTAGCAACGAACGGTTGGAATTTTTGGGCGATGCTGTACTAAATTCAGTTGTTACCGACATATTGTACCGGCGCTTCGAAAATCAACGAGAAGGCTTTTTGACTAACACACGTTCAAAAATTGTAAAACGCGAATCGCTCAACCGCTTGGCTCTCGAAATTGGACTCGACAAACTCATGTTGGCGGGCAAGAACGTAAAAACAACTGGCAATACAAACATGCTTGGTAATGCTTTAGAAGCATTACTGGGAGCTATCTATTTGGATTATGGCTACAAAAAATGCAAATACTTTGTGGAGAATCGCCTGCTCAAAAACTTTATCGACATAGATCAAGTAGCTTTAAATGAAGTAAACTTTAAATCGAAACTTATCGAATGGTGTCAAAAGTATCACTATACAATTGAATTTGAACTTTTAGGCGAAGAACTAAGTTCTGCTAACAACCATCTATTTCATACCCAAATTACTATTAATAGTCAGATTGTATGTAACGCTAAAGGGCGCAGCAAAAAGGAATCGCATCAACATGCTGCACTAAAAGCATTAGAAATTATTGAAAAAAATCCTCAACTTACCTTCTGACCTTAATTGCATTTTAAATAAAAAAACCACAGCTTTTGCAATGTTCTTCCGTTATCGTGTGATTCATAAATCCAATTCTGATTTTTTGCGCTCTTTCACCGTTTAAAACATTGCCAATATTATCCGTAAAAACATTTCCTAAATTCATAGCTCCATCTGCATCTAAGCAGCACGGAACAATTGTTCCATCTACCAAAATTGCTATTTGGTCGCGCAAAGCATAACAGGCTTTTTTGTGGTCGTTGCGAACCGTTTCGCCATCAGGCCAGTCGAAGCGGGGAGCTTTTTGTAGAAAAATGTGGTCGGCTAATTTCAAGCCAGTATCTTTTTCGTTTTTACTAAAATCTTCGGGCTGTTTGTCGAAATACTCACCAATTTTACGGAGGCAAAACTTGCTAAAATTCTTACTTGATGCTACTCCGCCATTCCATAAACGCAGATTTATGTAGGTAGTTGCAGCTACTTTTGTAGCAAAATTCAGCACATTGTCTAAATAGGTATCCCATTCACTTTCAGCAATATTTTCCTCGGCATCGTGGAGTGAAATATTAATTTGGCGCACCGGATAGTTGAGCAAAGCGGATTCTTTTCGTTTTAAAAGTCCGCCATTGGTCGTTATATTCACCTGCATATCAGCTTTTAGAGCCAAAGCGAGCATTTCTTCAAAGTGTGGATGTAATAAAGGTTCGCCAAGTACATGCAAATAAATGTAGTTGGTGTACGGACGAATAGCATCAAGCACCAACGCAAACTCGTCGGGCGACATAAACCGTGTTGGGCGCTCTGTTTTAAAACAAAAGCTGCAAGCAAAGTTGCAGCTATTTGTTATTTCGATATAGATTTTTTTAAATTTCAAAAGAATTTAATGGATTAGATGCGAATTTGAATGGAAACTGCTTTCTATTAAAAATTAAAATATTTGAACTCATTTTATTTCATCTGCTCAGTATATGCTTTTACTTTTTCTACAAAATCAAGTTTAATAACTTCCCAATACTTTCCTCTTAGGCAATTAGGATTGTTTTCGGTATCTGCTTTCGAAAAATCTATAAAATTAGCTATAATTCCCTCTTTATCATGTGAATATGGATAACGCTGGAAATGTAAATCTAACATTTTTTGAATTGGTATTTCATCTATTAATTCGTGAATATCCCAAAAATCTTTTTTTCGACCTTTTCTTGCAACAACTTCAATTTTCATTGCAACTATCTCTTCGATACTGGCTAATCTCAAACCATCGATTACTTTTAACGGTTGAATAAAAGCATCTGTGTAATATAAATCAAGTTTTATACATTCATTTGCTGCATCGCCAACATAATAAGTTTTCCCCATTCCAATAAGATCTGTACTGAATGAATCTACGTACTTAAAGTTTTGTTTGAGAAATTTGTCTAATACCTTAAAATCAACAGTATCGTACATAGCATCTGTAAATAAATCAATGTCAACCGATTCGCGATGTCCCAATTGTAAACTCAACGAAGTGCCACCAACTAAACGAAACATACTAAATTCGTCGGACTTCATTAGAAATTGTAATGTAGATAAAAGACGAGTGCCTACTGTATTGTAAAACAGCTTATTGGTCATAAAATTACAGGTATTTATTTACATTGATTTTGGCAATTGGATGTAAATCATTTGCTTGGTTTAATAGGTCCCGAACTGTATCTTTTCCATAAAACCGAATTATCTCAGTTATTTCTTGATCATTACCCTTTTCGAAAATACGATTTATAACTGATTGTTTGTGTTTCTCCCAATCGATTGTGTTCATATTTGTATCCCAAAATACAACAGGACGAATAAGCGTCAAATCGGGGTGATAATTGATATTATTTTTCTTTTTTTGTTGTTCAATATCAAAATAGGTTTGTAAAATAGCAAAATAACCCTCTTCTATGTTTAATTCGCGTTCAATTTTTAACGAAAGAGCGGTGTTTATTCGGCGCTTTCCCTTCGTGATACTTGTAATGCTTTGTGGAAACTCATTGATTTTCAGTGCAAATTGTCCTTTTCCAAGATTCCTCTTCCGAAGTTCTCTTTCTAATATAATACCTGGATGAATTCCTTTAATGAGTGAAATTGTAGCGTCCATAGATTTATTTTTTTTACAAAGATACTAATAGTAAACAAATTTGTTTACACAAAAATGATTTTTATTTCACAAACACTAAAATACTTGTTTAATTTGCTTCGGAAATTGAGCTGACGTTTCTACGTTGCAGTGAGCGTGAGGGATTGAAGTGGCGTGCCGCCGTATTTCGGCGGTACAAGAACGGAAAGCCCGACCCGTAGGGGCACGCCCCAAAAATCTTTATTTAAACCCAATTTTCAAAAAATTATTTTCTGTATAAAAATCGCATTTTTAGATTGAATACGAACGATATAAATTCCTTTTTTACCGAACGAAATGCTTGCTTCGTGTTGATTTTCGAGATGTTTATTGATTAAGCATTTGCCCGTAATATCGAAAATACTGATAACTGAAGCGCTTTTTAAGTTGCTTAAAATTAAAGAATTATTAGATTTTGAAATGATTGGTGCACTGTCTGTTGTGAGATTTAGCTGTGTCGAAACCAAGGTTTTTGTTGCCATAACTTCAGAAAAGTCTGAAGTGGAAGTAGCAAGTTTCGATTTTACCCGATACTGATAATTGGTGTTGGGTTGCAAATTACCAATTGTATATTCTGTTCCAATAATTTCTTTATTTCGTTCAACGAAAACTGTATCTAACTTACCATAAGTAGCTTGAACATCGTCGATGGCCAGATTGCCAGATGTTTTATTGTAAGTAAAACGGAATTGACGATAGTTTTGTGCCGTTGAGAAATCGAAAATAGGATAGGCTTTCGTAGTATTTACATAAGGATAATTTGCAATTTGCTGCCATTGTGAATTTTGTGAAGCTTCGAGTTTAAGCGATGAGCCTGTCCCTGCCGATGCAAAACGATACATAAAAGTGAGTTTTGTAACCGGAGCATCGAATGCTTTTGTAATTAGCGTTTCTCCATTGTTTTTTAGCCCCACAGAAGGAATTGCTGAGCCAGAACTTGTGGCAGTTGTATAGTTGCCCGAAGCTGTACCCAACCAACCCGCAGGCAGTGGCGTACCACTAGCACCAACATTGTCAAAACCTTCCGTTTCGGTTTTATTTGCTGTACCCGAAGTTGTAAAAACATCAAGCAGATAGCTTGTAGCGTACAAATTTTCTTCCCAATTGGCAGTAAAACTATCTGAATTTACATTATCAGCCGATAAAATTTCCGGAGCTGTTAAGGTCGAAGTGTGCAGCTGCATAGTATTTATCGCTTCAGCGTTTCCGATTTGCTTAACGGCTTCAACCGAATAGGTATATTTGCTGTTTGGCAGCAAGTTAGTTAGTTCATAATTAGTAGTTTTCCCTACCAATTCATTTTTCAAATAAACAGGCTCAGACAAAACAAAAGCCATTGTATGTGTGCCAATAAACGCTACGGAATCAACTGGAAGGACGTTCCATTCGCTTCGTTCGAAAACCGATTGCGGATGTGTAATCGTATTTTTGCGTTGCAATGTTAAGTCTAAGCCCCAGATTACATCGGCTCCGGCGTATGCTTCGCCCACCATGTCGATAACCATACCACTGCGGGTGAGGCAGATAGCATCATTTCCGTTGACCTGTATAATTGAGTCAGTTAGCAGGTTTGCTTTTTGTAGCAAAGTGCTATTTGTAGCAGTACGATTAACAATAGTATAAGTTTTGTTATTTTGCAATTGTCCGCTTAGCGGTAAAACCACACCAAAAGCACCATCGCCATTGGAT
The DNA here is from genome assembly GCA_020049335.1 of Paludibacter sp. Taxonomy (GTDB): domain Bacteria; phylum Bacteroidota; class Bacteroidia; order Bacteroidales; family Paludibacteraceae; genus Paludibacter. Next base: position 9,900 of record JAIFKX010000019.1, read on the forward strand.
TGTTTTCGGAGAGCATATTTCGACAAATCAACCGTTTTCCCTGTGCCGTTATAAATCTCAATAGCTTTGTTGTAACTCGAACCTTCTACGTAAGTCGAAATTAGTAAGTCGCCGGCTTTTTGTTCGGGCTGAAAAACTTTAAGTAAATAATCTGTTGCTGCTGGATCCGAAATCCATTGCAGTGTTCCACCTTGTGGATTTACGTGGGTCGGTTCGAGCAGCACAAAATCGGGCGACACATTGGCGCTTATCGGAATGAGTCTGTTTTCGGTCAAGCCGCCACCCGAAATAATCAGCGTATCGCGAATAGAACCTCCGCTCGTAGGTGTAAAAGTGAGGTTTATATATATTCCATTCAATACGTTTTGGGACGATAACTCATTGGCTGACAGTTGCAACGAAGGTGTTGCATTCTTTATTACGAATGTCACATTACCCGAAATATTTGCACCTTCAATATGTAAGTTTTCTGTGCGCGAATCGTTCGTCATTATAGTTCCAAAATCAATATTCATTCCTCGTCGCGGGCTGGTAAGATACCCTTGCGTTTCGGTGGGGAAAGGAAAAACCAAAGTGGTATCGGCTCCCCAAATATATTCGGCAAGCGTAGGAAAATCGATAAACGGATTTCGATTTCCCTGAATTTGATAAATTGCTTCGTTACGAGTTAATTCTTTGGTGCTCACTGGGTCTTGTCGATGCCATTTCAGCAACAAATCAATTGCCCAAGGTTTCCAAACCGGATAGAAATTGTTGTTCAGCATGGGCGATTGCCATAGCTGCGAAAAATCCTCGTAAATGCTCGAAATATACAAGTACGAACGCGCAAAATCGCCTTTGTAAGCATCAGCAGGCTCAAAACAATTGTCGGTGTACGAAGTTCCAAACCCATTTTTACCCACTTTCGAAACGCCATTGTTGAGCGTTGGTGTACCTGTAACCTCACCAAGCGGCAAGTTGCTTTTTGTCATATTGGTAACCGCATCGGCCGGATACAAATGGAACAAATCTTTGTAAGCCATGTTCTCGTGTGCGCCCCACCAGCTTTTTGGGAAAGAGTGCTCTATATGCATTTCGTTTACAGCTGAATAACTTGTTTGTTTTCGCACCACATTCGAATACATATCCAGCACATTCGAATCACTTTGGCGGTCGGTGTAGTAAAAACCTTGCCACGTAAAGCCCGGCCCACTTCCGTATTCGAGTACTCGCAGCGGTGTCGACACATTTTTCAGAGCCATTTTTAGTTCGTTTTTTTGTTTGTTTTTTGCAAAATGGTAATAGCCAGCAGGTACTGTTGCAATTAGGTTAAAAGTTGCTAGGAGCAGCATTATAACCGCGAATACATATCTAATATTTATTTTGACTCTCATTTTTTATCCTTTATTTTTGCAACAAATATACTACAATTAACGCTATAAATAATTTAATTGGCTCATGATTACGGCACGAGCTCGAAAAATACTTTTCTTTTTATTTTGTTATTTCAAAAAAATGTCATTCCTTTCCAAATAATGATAATAAGTAACTGAATATAATAAATTCTTAAACGAAATAAAACTATATTAAACGAACTTGCCGAACATATTGAGGTAAGAATTGATGACAAAACAGTTTGGCTGACACAACAGCAAATGTCGACCCTTTTTATGCAAACAAAGCAAAATATCAGTTTGCATATCAATAATTGCTTCAAAGAGAATGAGTTGCAGTAAATTTCAATTGTCAAGGGATCCTTGACAACTGCCAGTGATGGTAAAAAATACAAAACAAAATACTACAATTTGGTTCGATTAAAATAATTGACCACTCCTACCCTGCTGACCTTTAGCACAGCTCTTTCTTATCTTTGCAGCAAAAATTACCACTAAAAGGATGCAAGATATAACTGAGAAACAATTCAATTCTTTCCTTACAAATATTGAACAACTCCCAATTCCGAGATTGGAAAAAGAAACAATACGGTTGTATCAATTGTATATGAAACCATGAGCAAGTGGAACGACATAAAGTAAAATTTGAAGAAAATCGCTTAGAAAATTTTTAATTGTTTTGTAAATGAAAATGTGTATTTTTGCATTATTATCACTTATTTGTAAGAATGACCAAAGAGACAATTGAAGTGATTCAAAATTTCTTAGCACAAATTTCGACATGAAAAAAGACAAAATCGTTTTACCGTTTATAAACCAAGCGGAGTATAATGAAATACTGCTACAGGCTGTGGCAGAAATACGTACCGCTCGCACTTCTATTGCCAAACAAGTGAATAGCGCTACAAATTCTGTTTATTGGAATTTGGGTAAATTGCTAACCGAAAAGCAATTAGAGGAAGGGTATGGTAGTGGTGTTGTGAAACAATTATCGGTTGACTTAAAAGCAGAATTTCCCGATATGGGCGTTTCACCACGTAATTTGTGGGACATGAAGCGCTTTTATGAGCGATATTTCAAATCATCGGCAAAACTGCGACGCAGCGTCGCAGTTTTGCCTTGGCGACATAATCTACTATTAATCAGCAGAGTAAAAGAGGATAATGAAGTTGAGTTTTATGCCAACGAATCCATAACTAAAGGTTGGTCAAGAGACTTGTTGCTCAATGCACTGAAAATGGATACGTACAGCCAAGTTCAGCGACAAATAAAATCGAATAACTTTAATCTTACACTGCCCGAAGTGCACGCCGAATATGCGAATGAGGTATTTCGAAGTACCTACAATCTAGGATTTTTAGGTATTACCGAACCTGTTCGTGAGTTGGAATTGGAAAAGCGATTAGTAGATAAAATAAGGTCGTTTATTTTAGAATTAGGCAAAGGATTTAGTTTTATTGGCAACCAACATAGGTTAGAATATAATGGCAAAGAATATGCTGTCGATATGCTTTTCTTTCATCGGGGCTTGCAGTCATTAGTAGCAATAGAGCTAAAAATTGGAAGTTTCAAAGCCGAATTTGTTGGTAAAATGAATCTGTACCTATCTTTACTCGACCGATTTGAAAAAGGAGAAAACGAGAATCAATCTATTGGCATAATTCTATGCGCCGACAAAGACCATTTAGATGTAGAAATAGCACTGCAAGATGTGAACAAACCTATCGGTGTGGCTGAGTATCAATTATTACTGCCGAAAGAAGAATTGCAAGCACTACTACTCTCCGAAATGAAAGCAATAGAACAAGAAAATACGAACGAAGAGTGAAAATAAAAAATAATATTATTCTTAAATTCCAAACGCACCACTGCCGCACTTTGGCATACATCTTTTCTTATCTTTGCAGCCTGAAACATTAATAAAAGGCTGAATATGAATGAAAAACAATTTGTTGGCTTTGTTACAAACAAATTGTTTTCAGAACGAGCGATAAATCATTCAAACCTCATCTTCGGCAACCCATTCACTATTTCCACCGTTTCTACACTGACCCTGATAATACTCAGCAATAAATCCAATATATAATGTGGTTTTTGTTGTTCTTCCGCCCAATGGTTAGGGTCGTTTTTTATGCCACTATCTTTGTTTACTGTTACTTGGTAGCGTTCCATAATCCATTCGATGGCACTTTTGCCGTTTACCACATAGTTGTATGCTTCCAGCGGAATGTTTTCAATCAATATTTGCTCGTTGTATTTGATAACATTTTTTCTACCCGATAATTTACCGCTATGCCGGGTGCAATATTCACTATTACGCCCGAAGCTGCAGCCACATTTTCATAATTGAGATGCAGTGCAGCCAAGGCACGACCGGCTTTGCTGAATGCCCAAAAATCGCGTGCATCATCTACCAATGGCAACCGAGGCAGCATTTTCTTTAAATCACTGGCAAAACGCTCCCGATATTCTGCACTGTGCAGCACTCCATACACATAATAGAAAATATCTTCTTTCACCACCCTGTCGCCATAAGCTTTCCTACAACGACCTAATATAAAATCACTTACTGCATCGCGGCGGATAAACTCCTTTTTGTCTATCGCACTATCAAACAATGTGGCGTGCTGCTTTTCTTGCTCTTCGTAATAGTAGAGGGGGAAACATTGATTGGCAAAAATTAATTGATACTCTGAAATACAATCTGAAATTACAGTTGAAAACTCTTTGCTAGAACCAACATTCATACAGCAAATGACTAAGTTTTTATGTTCTGGCGTAGGGAAAATTTGTGACCATAATCCAGGACTCTCTATAAAGTTTTTATCATAATATATCCATTCTTTAGTAAATGGACGATACATACATTTTATTAAGCCATTATTTTTAAATGAATGAAGAGTATTACGACTTACATCTTTTCTAAGTGCCCTTGTCCAACTAATTTTTTCTGGATTTGTATCAATAAAATCTTCGATATTCAATGCTGGATTTATTAATTTCCCATCTGCATACAATTTACTTTGATTGTTGTAAAATTCAATCATTAACTGCAAATTGTTTGCAAGGCATTGTTTAGAAAAATTCAAAACCCAAGCATCTCTACCTGTTGCTACTCCAACAATATTGGCTAAAAATATAGCATTCGTTTTCAAATCAAATTTCTTCTCCGGCGCAATAGGAATAAAGGTTTCAAAAATATCGTCCCGTTGGTTTAGCCAATCGCCATGTTCGTTGGGTGTGAGAATTTCCCATTTCATTT
>JAIFKX010000313.1 GCA_020049335.1 Paludibacter sp.
ATAAACCAATTTATATTTGCATCGAAATTTAATTAGTATTAATAAATAAAACAAAAAGTATGAACGAAAAAATTTTGAATGAAAAAGAAAGCCTTGAGCTTATATCACAAATGATATTGAGAACAAAAGAAAGATTTGAAGGTGGGAGCAGCAAACCATTTTTGGTTTTTGGGTATACAACCTTTATCTTGTCTTTGTTGATTTATTTTTTGATTTTGAAAACAGGAAATTATTATTTCCATCTATTGTGGTTTTTAATTCCTATAATTGGATACAGTGGAATGCGCATTTCTACCCAAAAATTGGAATCAAAATCTACCAATCAAATAGTTAAAATTATTAAAACAGTTTGGTTGGTTAATGGAATTGCATGTGTTCTAATTGCTTTCGGTGCTTTTTTTGTTCGAATTCCCGTGCTTTCAATTATGGTTATGTTGATGGGAATTTGTACTACAATAACTGGCATTGTAATAAATTCAAAGTTGATAACTGTGAGTGGAATATTCGGAATTTTGAGTAGTGCAGCCTTATTTATGATTAATGGCAACGAGAAAATTTTAGTTTTTGGTTTTGTGTTTTTATTTATGATGATTATTCCAGGGCACATACTTTCTAAAATCAAACGGAATGTTTAAAGAATTGAATCAACTGCTACACTCCGAACTCAGGCTGGCTATAATGTCTTTATTATTGTCGGTAGAGGAGGCTGATTTTGTTTATATTCGAGAAAAAACAGGCGCCACAGCAGGAAATGTTAGTGTTCAAATTGATAAACTTTCCGAAGCTGGCTACCTAATTGTAGAAAGAGGTTTTTTAGGGAAACGTACGCGTACAGTCTGCAAAATTACCGAAAAAGGAGTTATTGCTTTCGAAGAATACGTAGAGGCTCTAAAAACATATTTAAAAATTTAAAAGAGCGATTAATGGAATGGAAATTTATATTTCGTTATTTATATTGCGATATATAACGAAATAATGGCATTTCTTGTAACTGTTTGTAATGCCGTTTTTTTTGTTTTAAACAAAAAAAAGTGGTAGCCTCACATTTTGTGAAACTACCACTTCTTTTTTTACTTCTACTACTATTTTTTTACTTTGCAGTAAACTGAATATCAAGTATAAAAATATTTTCAATTGCTTTATCGCCCAAGTTGTCAAAGAAGGAATTGGAACCATAACGAACATCAAATTTCGAACGGTCGACCTTTAATTGTGTTGAGTAAACATTGTTCGCTTTCGATACTTCAAACGAAATAGGTTCAGTTTTACCTTTAATGGTCAATGAACCCGAAACGGTTGCTTTTCCGTTGTTAAATTTGCCGGCTTTTGTAATAGCAAACGAAGCTGTTGGGAATTTTTCTACTCCAAAGAAATCATCCGAATTTAGGTGATCAACTAATTTCTTATTGTATGTTTCGTTATCAATATCTTTACAGGTAATTGATTTCATGTCAATTACAATACTTCCTTTTACAATATTACCATCTTTTAATTCTAAGCTGCCGCTTTTTACTTTAATCTCGCCATTATGAGCTCCACCAATTTTGTTACCTGTCCATTTTACAACCGCGTCGGTTGGTTTAATGTCAATTTTCTGTGCAACTAATGCAAACGTACTTGCTACTAAAAGCAAAGCTATCAATTTTACTGTTTTCATAAATCTAATTCTGTTTTTAATTTGTTATTATTTAATTGTATGTTACAACATATAAACAGAAGGTCGGCTTTAATTGTTGGAAAGATTTTATGAATAAGACGATAGCTTTTGTCTATAAGTAAAAATAAAATGAATAACACTATTCAGAGAATAGCTGCAATTTTTCGCACATTTGCAAGTCGTTGTGCAAATGTTTGATCTTGGCGTGCCATTTGCATATTGTAGCGAGCTTGCATACGAACAAGGGTGTCAGCATCCAAACCCAATGCGGCTTCCACAAGCATTGCCAGTTCAGCGTTTAGCTGTCGTTTACCATTTAATACCTCGTTGAGCAATGTGTACGAAACGCCCATTTGTGAAGCAAGCAGGCGTTGCGATATGCCGCGATATTCGATTTCGTCTTTTAATATTTCGCCAGGATGAATTGGGAAATATGGCGTGTGTTTATTAACTGTTGTGCCCATACTATTTTTATTTATAATGGTTTGATAATTCAATGATATTGCAAATCGTAACTTTTGTTTCAACCGTTTCTTGATTTAGCTCAATTTGCGAAATACTAAATTCAACCCGATATTGATTATTTACCCTAACAGAGTATAAACCCTTTTTGTCGCCAACTAATGCTTCAAAATGCAATGATTGATATTTGTATAGGTCTTCCGGGGCAATGGCTTCTTCTAATCGGTACAAGCATTTTGCATAAGCTCGGATAATAATTTGGAAGTCAGGTGGCACATGCCGCAAAACGGTGAGACTTCCTTTCCACATTCCGTAGTTAAAGAAACTACGGACAGCTGCCAGTTCGAGATTATAGACTACGGAGAGCGGGGATAGATTTAAGGTCTAATGTTCATTGGCTTCTATTAAAGCCTTTATTTCAAGTTCAGATGAAATCCTAAAGTTTGTTTCCATAATTTTCGCGATGTATGGCTTTATTGATTCAATTATTCCTAAATGTTTAGCTTTAATTATTACACCAATAGTACCCGTAAAGTTCAGCCCTAATTGTTCAGCTACTTTCCGTGCTTTATAATCATCAATAATTAACGTGTTTTCTGAAGTCTCAAGTGCCAAAGCAATTGCACTTGATTCGCCCTTATCTATTTGCATCTCTAAAAGTTGCTGACGAAGCTTGTCTTTAACATCTACCACTTCAACCCAATCAGGTAATGTTTCTCCGAATTCAGCTGCTATATCAGTTGTTGTTATAATTTTTCCATATACTTTTTGTAACAAGTCTAATTCGCCTATATTTGTGAGAATAATAAAACAACTGGTATCCGAAATAATTATTCTACGCATTTGCTACATCTTTTGAAAGATCATTAGTCGGATAATTGAAAATCGAAACTTTATATGTTCCCAAAAACTCAGCAAAAGTACGTTTTGTGTAGCCTGCCACATCAGCAGCTTGCCCGAGCGATAATTTTCCACTTTCATAAAGTTGCGAAGCTACAATCATGGTTAGCTCTTTACTGTCTAAATCAGACATCTCGGGTAGATTAATTGATATTGTCTTCATATTGTGCTTGTATTTATTGCAAAAATAGAATTAATTTTCGACATAGTAGTATATACAAACAAAAAAGAATCACGGCTGAACTTCAAATTATTGAAATTCAGCCGGATTTATTAATATGTAAGGCAGAGCCTTACTTTTCACAGTCCGTAGTTAAAAAAAAGCTACGGACAGCTGCCAGTTCGAGATTATAGACTACGGAGAGCGGGGATTGAGGAGTTTAATAGGCTTTGAAAAAATCCCAATATTCTCTGGGTGAAACTATCTTAGTTCCTTGAAAATGACTCATTGTAAAGTCATTTGTATTACCTGTAATTATGAAGTCAGCTTGTGAAGCCTCAGCAAGTTCTAACAGCCTTGTAAACTATGAAAAATGGATAGCTACGCTGTATCAATGCCGAAACCAATACATTGGTATCAATTATTATTTTTTACATTTCGTACAGCTTTAACTTCATTGCTTATTTCATCCATAGAACGCACTTATTCAACATTTGCTTCGATAGTTCTTTATTTACTATATCTACAAATTCAGTAAAAGATAATTTGTCGTTGTTAATTCCAAACTGATTATACTCAAAGTCAGATATTGAAATATTTAATGTTCTCATATTTTAAAAAAGTTACAATGTTAATTTGATGATGCGAAAAAATCTACATTGTGTATTCTTATACAAAATGCGTTGCAAATATACTAAACTTCTTTCTGATAGAATAACATAACGCGCTGAAATATTGTTTTGGATAAATAACACGGCTGAATTTCAATTGTTGAAATTCAGCCGTGATTTGATTTTAATTTAGAAGCCAGGAGACTTCCTTTTCACAGTCCGTAGTTAAAAAAACTACGGACAGCTGCCAGTACGTTTTAGTGAGAACCTACGGTTAGCGAGGGTCGACAATGAAATTAGTTTTCTCTGTCTCCACAAGCGATATCGAAATGACAAGGCATTTTTTTATCATTAACCGTCGCCAAAAGTTGCTACAAACAATAAACTTATCGCACGACGGACACAAAGGGCACTTTGCACCCGTCGCCAAGTGAGAAATAATGTTACGAATAACGGTTGGGCGACGGAATGTAACACACGGTTTACATTGTCATTGGTAGCAAAGCGAGGTATCTAAACAAAATCACGGCTGAATTTCAAATTGTTTGAAATTCAGTCGTGATTTTGTTTAGAATATGCAAAGCGGGAACATTGCTTTTACCGCGATATAAGCAAAGAGCATAAGCCGAGTCAAAATGCCTACGCTCAAATAGGTGTCGATTTTATTGATATATATATAATTAACAATTAAATTATTATTTAGACACTGGTGTCCATGTCAAAATAACATTTGAAATGTTTGATTTGGCTGCTGGAGTTTGACTATTAATTGAGATTCCTTTTGTAAATGAAAATGTAGCAAATTTTCCTGAACCATTACTTTCTGTAAACTCAATGCAAACATTGTAGGATCCATCACCAACTGTTGTACCAGAAGCGTTTTTACCATTCCAACTTACTGTGTACGAAGAGTGGCTATTTACCGTTGCACCCGTAGTTGCGTCGGTAGTTGTATTTCCGCCCGATGCTTTCATCCAGTTGGTGAGATACTGTTTTCGAACACCTGCTTTAGTTAATAATGTTTTAACAAAGCTTCCCGAACCACTTTCTATCCATATCGCTACGACATTGTGAGGCGCATATTCGCCACTGTATGTGCTTGTTGTGGCTTTTACAGTCAATGTGCCATCGGTTTTTACAGCATTGTCAATAGTTGAAAAGGATACAACATTTCCATAATATATTGAATGTGTATTTGTATAATAAGCCCGAACATAATATAATGTAGATTGTAATTCTGAAATAACAGTTTTAAATTCTCCAATTCCTTTATGATTGCTTATTCTTTTATTCATTTCAATTGTAGGGTTAGGGTTCACACTCCAACAAAAACCACAGTCAATTTGATCAAGGCTATCTCCATCGGAAATTATTATTCCTCCAAATAATGCAGAGTTATTTACAATATTGGTAACGGGTTGTGTAGTTATAGTTAATGATTTTGTTTTAAAAGTTACTTGTATTCCGTAGGATGTACCACTTTTATTTGTAGCGTAAGCTCTAACATAATATGTTGTACTTGGATTTAATCCTACGATTCTACTTTCAAACACACCAGTACCAGCAGCATCAATTGTTTTATTATCATCAATTGTTGGGTTAGGCAATTCACTCCAACATACTCCACGAGAAGTAACATCAGAACCAACATCTGATGTGATATTTCCACCACTGTATGCAGTGGCTTCTGTCATTTTAATTACTTCGGTAGTTATTAACACGGGTAGAAGTTTTGGATCGACTTCTTAGTCGCAACTTGCTGTTAATGAGGCGAAAATGGATAGTGATAAAATTATAAAAATGGATAAACTACAGTTTGTTTTCATGGTGATAACTTTAAATTGATTATGATTATTTTGTGTTCTCAGTAAAAAAAAAGCGTGGTACTC
>JAIFKX010000279.1 GCA_020049335.1 Paludibacter sp.
ATATTAACGAATTGAGTTTATATATTGGAGAAGGTAAAAAATTAGTATTCAACGGACAGGAACTTATCACTAGCATTAGTGGGCTTAAAACCATCGATTTAAATGCGACTTCGGTAAAAGATATTTCGTATACTGATGTTGTTAAAGTATTCCCAAATCCAGCCACAGAATCATTTACAATCGAAACGCAATTAACTGAAATCAAGTCAATTTCTATAACTGATATTACCGGTAAAATAATGTACGAAAATCTTTCAGGCACACCTGTACTTCATATCAATAGCCGTACATTTAATGTTCGAGCTGGTGTATATTTTGTAAAAGTGCTTGATAAATACAACAAGTCTTTTGTAAGTAAATTAATTGTCAAATAAAAATAAGGAAATAATTATTTTAATGGTTATAAATTAGATTAGAGTTATTTTAGCGTTGAATTGCCGGCTGCTTTAGCTGCCGGATATGTTTGATATATTGAATGGGCTTTAGCCAAATTGTTATAATCATTTGGCTAAAGCCTAATTTCATACATCTATTTCATCCACCCCATAAATGGGGCGGCAATTGAACAGATGCGTCATAAAAACCTTAACATAGCATTAGTTATTTTTTTCGATTTGAGATGTTGAATCTACTATAAAAAGTGATTTTTAAACAAAAAAAAATAAGTGAAGTATTCTTATAATATAGCTCTTTGTAGCGGACTTGTTTTAGCATTCAATTTGAATGCAAAGACTTATCAACGACCGAATATTATTCATATTATGTGCGATGACCATGCATTTCAGGCAATTAGTGCTTACGGAAGTGCTGTGTCGAAGCTGGCCCCTACGCCAAATATTGATAGGCTGGCAAACGAAGGAATGATTTTCCAACGGGCTTATGTCGAAAATTCATTGTCTGCTCCCAGTCGGGCAACTTTACTTACAGGACTTTATAGTCACCAACACGGACAAAAAACGCTGGGAAAAGGTTTCGACGAAAGACTTCCAGTTTTCCCGGAGTTGCTTCAAAAATCAGGTTATCAAACAGCCATTTTTGGCAAATGGCATCTTGCCTGCGAGCCTAAAGGTTTCGACGATTATAAAATTCTTTTCGACCAAGGAGACTATTACAATCCGGAGTTTAAAAGCAAAGACAGCGACGGTAAATATGTTCGTGAAGAAGGCTATGCAACTACATTAATAACCGATTATGCGTTGAACTGGCTTTCCAATCGTGACAAAAAAAAGCCGTTTTGCCTGATGCTCCACCAAAAAGCACCACATCGTAACTGGATGCCCGAAGAAAAATACCTCAACTTATTTAATGATGTTGAATTTCCATACCCATCAACTTTATATGATAATTATGCGACCCGTTCGGATGCGGCTAAAACGCAGGAAATGAGTATTCTGAAGGATATGACTTATGCGTACGATTTAAAAATAGACCAACTCGCTGATAGTGGCGACTCGCCCGCACTTGTTCGATATTGGGAAAAAATAAAGAAACGCATGAATCCTGCTCAGGAAAATGCTTGGGTAGAAGCTTATAGGAAACAAAACAACGATTTTGTTACTGCCAAACTAAAAGGCGAGGACTTATTAAAACTGAAATACCAACGATACATGCGCGACTATTTGAGGTGTGTAAAGTCGGTAGATGATCAGGTAGGGCGAGTTCTTAATTATCTCGAAAAAGAGGGATTACTTAACAATACGATTATTGTTTATACCTCCGATCAGGGATTTTATCTGGGTGAACATAGTTGGTTTGATAAGCGTTTTATGTACGAAGAATCGTTCCGAACTCCGCTTATAATCCGATATCCGAAAATGATTAAGAAAGGCTTAGTAAATACTGATTTAGTGCAAAATATTGATTTTGCCCCTACTTACCTGGAATTGGCTGGTTTGAAATCTACAAATTTACCCGGGCTTTCATTGGTACCACTTTTTAAAAGTAAAACCCCATTGAGTTGGCGCGACGAATTGTATTATCATTATTACGATTACCCCGGAGCACATAGCGTTCGCAAACATGAGGGAGTTTCTACTAAACGTTATAAATTAATCCATTTTTATGGTGAGGGTTATGGAAAGGACAAAGGGAAAAATATCGATGCATGGGAATTGTACGACTTGGTGAATGACCCGAATGAATTGAATAATATTGCGGAAAATACATCCTATCAGGATGAATTGAATAATATGAAAGTTAGGCTGTCGAAAAAAAGAACAGCATTAAATATCAAAGAATAATATAGTTGAATATTAATACTACTTTGACAGATTATATTTTTTAGATAAAAATAAATAAATCGACAGTAACTTCAAGTCCCCTTCAGGGTCCACGATAGCTATCGGGATAGGGGCAGTTAAAATTCAATTCTTTACTGCCCCAAGCCCCTAAAGGGGATGTGGATTACCATCGTCTCTGAAATTATCTATAATTTATTTTTAATATGTCAAAGTAGAATTAATACTGTCCTGATTCAAATGCGCAATATATACCAAATTAATGCACTATCATATCCAATGGTAATTGAAAAACTAAAATATCTTTGCATTACTGATTAACGATTTTTCAAGTTAAAAACGTTTGACTAGAACCAAAATTTAATCATAATTTCAAAAATCAAGTACATGAAAAAATCAATTGGTATAATATTTATTTTAAGTTTGTGCGTTTCATTAAATGCGCAAAGTTTTAAGACATCATCCGTTACACTTCCAACTACTCCTGAAGCTTATTTAACCTTTAAGCACCCTTTGATATGGGCTAATTATGCCGAGAGACAGAAGATTGTTGATAATATTGAAAAATATACGTGGGCTTCTTCTCTTTACTCGCAGTTAAAAACGCGTGTCGATTCCAAAAAAAATACACATACTACCAATCCTGCTGCCATTTTAAATACCATTCCGGCTATACCTGGCGTTGATGCCAATAGAACTAACCATAACAATATGCTTACGTCGGCTTCGGAGGCTGCTATTCTCTACTATTTAACCGACGATAAAACGTATGCGCAATATGCTGCCGATATTCTGAGTCATTATATGGATCGGTTGTCGGTACTTCCTGCCCAAAAATACACCAACAGTACTACAGGTTTGTTGTTTGCTGATTGGTGGATTGAATCGAGAGCATCCTATCCTAAATTAGCTATTATCTACGACTTTGTGTACAATTATGTCAATGATTCCACGAATACCGTTTACGACAAAGCCACCTCTACACGAAAACTTTTTAACCATGTAGCAGCCCAAAAATCAGTTGAAACAATGGCTACTGTGGTGTTTAAAAGTATATCAGCACAAGCATGCAATCACTCTGTTCTTGCCGGCGATGGCGCTCTGTTTAATTTATTGATGATAGCTGATAATACGAAGCGGGATTTATATTTCAATTATTTCTACAACGATCCACAAAAAAATCCTTTCGACGCTTATACCTGGACATTGGCAAATTTCACGTCACAAAATATATGGGACGAAACATTTAACTATTCAAAAGATTCCCATTTTTTGATTCTGCAGACATTGAATATTATTGATAGATATAAACCTGAATTGAATATCATAGATAAAAATAAACGGATTTTAGAGGGCTATCCTTTTTACGAAAACTATTATTTTCCTTCGGGCGAATGCATGCGATTTGGACCGAATATATTGACAAAACAAAGCAGACTTTGAAATACGAATACAATTCCAGGGGCGGTCGTAAGCCTGTCATTCAAACTGAAACACTCGAATGGACTAATCCACTGTTGTTGTTGTGGGCCGAAAATGTAGAAGATACAATAACTGCTAAGGCGCCAACTATCGCAACCAACACACCAGTTGAACATGCTGGCTTGGTTATTCAGCGAAATTTCAACACTCCGAATGTTACTGTTAATGGCATGATGCTTTATACGGGCGGAGCGAGCTATGTACATGCACACAAAAGTGGTATTGATATGGTGTTATACGGAAAAGGGCGAAAATTACAGAAAAAGAATGGCTGGACACAATACCGTAATTGCTAATGCTTCCGGAAAATCAGGGACATCATGGGGTACCACTATGAGTAAAGTAAATCTGATTGCTTGTGAGCCAAAAGTGTATCAAGCGCCAATTTCTGAAAACTTCTCTTTTTCAACACAATACCTCGACGATACGTACAATAGTAGTTTACAACAGCGTACCAACAGCATTATCCGTACAAGCTCAACTACAGCTTATTTTTACGATATTTTCCGCTCGAAAGGTAAAACCACCAATAATTACCACGATTATATTTATCATAATATTGGCGATGCTCTTACGTTAAAATTTGACGATGCTACGAATGTTCCATTAACAGCCTCCACTAAATATTCGACTGATTTAAGCGGGTCAGTTACCGGTTGGAAATATTTTGAAAGTGTAAAATCCTCAACCGACACCATTAAAGCTGTTGAAGCTACATTTACGCTCAATACAGGTAGTAGAAAAATGAATGTTTTGATGCCATCGGGTATTAATAGGGAATATGCAACTGCTCTTGCACCTTATACGAAAGGAGTAATAAATGGTTATAGCTCAAAAAAAACACCTGTAATTACAATTCGACAACAAGGCGAAGCCTGGGACAAAGCATTTGTGGCAGTTTTCGAACCAACCCAAAGTACCGCAAAAACGATAAAATCGGTCACAAACCTATATACCGGCACTAAAGTAGTTGGTGCGGTGGTAGTTTCGGTAGTGGCAGGCGATACTATTACCGATTATATTCTGTCGCACGAAAATAACACCTCTACATTTAACGATAGTCAAACAGGATTAAGTTTCGTAGGTAGGTTTGCCATTGTACGTACCAAATCGGGCGCCAACATCAATGAACTTACTATGTATATTGGCGATGGCAATAAATTAGTATTCGGTGGCGAGGAGCTTGTGACTGATGCCAGCAAAAAAGCGCTCAAAACAGTTGCCTTAAATACTGCCCTTCGGAATGTAACCGACAATAACACCATGCTAAGCGTATTTCCAAATCCGGCAAGCGGCATGTTTAACATAAAAATGCATAAGGACGACATTAAGCTCATAACAATTGTCGATGTATCGGGACGAACCATATTCGAAAACAACTCCGGCGCGCAACAAATTTCTATCGACAGCAATAATATTGGCTTACATGCTGGCTTATACTTTGTTAAAGTAATGGATAAACAAAATAGAACGTATGTAAAAAAGCTAACAATCCACAAATAAAGCAGTTAAAATTACAACATTTATGAATATGCACAATTTTGGTTTGTATTTTACGCAATTTTATCCAATCAAA
>JAIFKX010000196.1 GCA_020049335.1 Paludibacter sp.
GATATAGGTTTGTTTCTTAGGCATCTTTCTCAGTTTTAAAAAGTTGATTAAAATCGCCTAAAAATGGGATTGCACCATATTTCCCTTTAATATAATCTTTCTCGAAAGAAGCTGAGTTCCTTATGCCTTTAAATTGTACCAATGAGTACAAATGACTTTCACCGTATTTATCTTTTTCTACAAAATCAATTTGGTCACGTCTCAACAAATCTGCCGATAACAAATTGGTATCATGTGTTATAAAGATTAATTGTGCCGAGCTATTTCCTTGTGAATTAAATAATTCGACAATTTTTTTAGAAATTAATGGGTGTAATCTTGCATCAAATTCATCAATGACTAATGTCTCACCATTTTCGATTGCTTTAATAATAAACGAACTAATCTCAAACATTTTTAAAGTTCCTTCCGACTGCGAGGATAAAAATTGAAGGTTCGCTTCTCCAATTTTTTCTTTTTGAGAATTAAACCTATCGTGCATCGAAATTACAGCACCTATTTTATTGTCGTGTTCCGATTTTTTGAGATATTCTACGGGTGCTTCCTTCACTAAATTGTTTTCAAGCGTATTACTAACATCAGTTACATCCAACGAGTTAATCCCTACATCGGCAATTTTCAGAAATTCAGTGATTTTATTCTTTGTTTCTTCATTTCTAAGGTTCGTACCGGAAATGTTATATAGCTGTTTGTCTTGTAATCCACTAAGTACTGTAATTGAAAAAATGGAATTGACAATTTGCTTGGATAATTTTCCGTTCATAGCAGCAACGGCTGATAAAAACAAAGAATTGCTTCTAAATACTTCATTTTCGCCTTCGCTGTCATTGTAAATTGATAACAGTTTATGACCTTCCTCAAAATGTAGCTTACTAATATCGTTAATAGTGTTATTCTCTCTCACAAAATAGCAAACTTCCCGTTCGTTTGGCACGCCAAAAAGCCATTCGCTTTTAATTACTTTGTCGGTAACTTCAAACCCATATCTGAATTGAATTTTATTTATTTCGAAAATAAGTTGAAAAAAAGAGGGTTCATTGTCTGTGTCAACAGATAATTTGAAATTCTCAATCAGGTCAAGTACTTTTTCATCTTTCACTGAATTTTTAATTATCTTAATGAAGCTCACAAGCGCTTTTACGATATTGCTTTTACCACTTGCATTTGCTCCATAAATGGCCTTGCTTTTAAGCAATGATTGCTTTTCATTGAGTACAATTATATTATTCTCGGTAAGTTCATTAATTTTTGAAGCAGTCATATTCAAAGATTGGATTTCCTTGAACGACCTATAATTTCCAAAGCTAAATTCTTTAATCATAATCTTATCTTTTTATAGTTGTATTTACGATACAAAGATACAACTAAATTCGATAAATTACTCAATCAAATTAGATATTTGCAATAAATTTGCAAATACAACTTTTAATAATGCAATTTGTCTGTATTAAGACTATAAGTTTACATCTAAATGTAAAAACAACAAACCCACAACCGCTATAATAAACTTACAGTGCATTGGTTTTAGCTTTGTCGCCTCTTTTTTTTTAGCCTAAAGCTAAAACTAATTTCTTGGCATCGTGTAAATGGTAGAACCCCGATAGCTATCGGGGACCAAAAATACGTTCACCAGTAAATGTGCTATACCCACGGAGTATTCCGACGTCCCGAGAATCGGGAAACAACAAATCCTTTAACCAAGAGCTTACACTAACTTTAGATTTATATTACTGATTATCTGCTTATTGACCCACAGAGCGAAGTGGGTTTGGCTCACGTCGCCCTGTTGCGAACAAAAAAAAGGCAACACAAAAACTAAAAACGAACAAAAAATTGCAGAACAACGAAAATAGCCAAAACGGATAATGGAACTTCCCGAGAAATAAAAAAGCAGCTATAAAAATGCCTTAAAAATGATATTTTTTGCCAAAAAGAAGCTCCAAAACGACATCTTGAGAAATCGGCACCAACCACAAAACAGACCGCTTTCTCCATAATAGCTTTCACTCGATTACCCATCCCTTTTCGCAACTCGGGCTGTCCAACTGCTCCGATTGGCTTGTAGTGCAACATGGACTTCCTCGCTGGGGTCCCGTTTTACGGGACTAGCTGTTCCTACCGCGCGAAGTCCTGTGTATTAGCGGTATGTTGTTCTTTAAATCATTCTGGGCTGTAAATTATTTTAAATGTTTTTTTATTATCACCTGATTTGATTTTTACAAAATAATTACCTGCTGTATGATACTCATTACCATTTAAAGTATAAATACTATAAGAAATCGGCCAATGTGTTATTCCTCGAATGTTAAGCTCTCCACTGGTGCGACTTGGAAACATCTTCCATTGAGATGTTTTGGTTTCTTCGATATTTGTTAAGGAATAAATATGTTCCTTTTTTAAAATCATTTCGGTTTTGGGTAAGTTTTCACTATCAAACATATTTATAAATTGTTTCGAATCATTTGTGGATGACTTTGAAATGTGATTGATATAATCAGGTTTTATGCTCTGATAACAAATCTCAAAACCATATTTTAAAACACTTCCTCCAAATGAGAATTTATAAGTAATCTGGTCTGAACCTGAACCCTCTACACCGGTGCTGTTTTTATTAAAGTTAACATCTTCCCTGGCTTTGCCCCATATTGATATAAGGCTATCGTAAGGTTGACCATTAACAAAACCTATTGGAGGTAATCTATTGTCTTTTAAATATTGAGATGCTTCCAGTAAAATAGTGGTTTCTTTGTTTAAAGTATTTCCTAATACAGCTTCGTAAATCTGAACATCTTTTTCGTTAGAAATAGTATCATGATGAGATTCAAAACGTTTATAGCATAAAAGTGAACCCACATGCGCCTACTTGGAAATCCTGTCGGCAATTTATGACCCGTTTTATTTTTAAGAATTAAATCAATAACTATTTCATTGGAATTTGAACTTACATTTGAACTTACTTCTATTGAATTGCTTTTTAAATTTTCTAATGTATAAAAAGCGGTAATGTCAAGGTTCGAAAGGTCGCTATTTATACCAAGCGCTGTGTAATTATCTTTCATCAACTGATTTATAACTGTGTTTCCTCCCACAAAATGATGTTCGAATACAGGATTACGTTTGTTTGCTAAATTCCCGGGAAGAGATGAAATCTTCATTTCTTCGTTTACACTTGGCATGTGGCATTTCTGACAAGAAATTTTTTGCGCCGGATAAACACTATTCAACCACTCATAGTAAGGCATTTGCTCCGGAAAATACCCCGCAACATTACCGTCTTGGTCAACATAAGGTGTAGTAAGGGTATGACATGTTGCACATAAAGCTGATGATTCAATATGGGTGCCGTGTACAGGGGTATAACCCGTATTATTAACCATGGATATGGTAAACGGATTGCTATAAGGCCCATACATTTTTTTTACTGGCTTAATTTGGTATTTTCCAGAAAAACTTTCAACAGTTCCCAAATTATCAGGGTCAATTTGATGACAAACAGCACAACTTACACCATCTAAGCTCAATGGGTCTTGTTTCAGTTCGTCAAACGTAAAATGTGTTCTACCGTTATATATTGCCTCAGTACGTCCCATGGGCGCATGGCATGTTGCACATTTATCTTCAATTACTTCCTTTAAATGAGGATTCTCTTCAACTTCTGAGCTAACTTTTGCTCGCCAGTATGGGTCTTTAGCAGAATTTGCCATCATACTGGATTTCCAATGATATGGAGGAGAAACGTCTCTACCTGCCGAATTCATTAACACCCCTTGTGAACCTGAATGACATAATAAGCAATTACCAGAACCGGTAAATAAATTCGATTTATTTGTAGGCAAACTATTTCCCATAAGAGTAAATCCGCTAACGATTAAGCCCATAAACCCTAAAATAATAAGATTCTTTTTCATAATGTTATTATTTGTATTTTACTGTTTGTTAATACTACATTACCAAAGTTAAAATTAATAATCTAAAAAATAGGATTTAACTAATAAGCTGTCCTGCCAATAAAGTCAACAATTTGCATTTGTGTATATAAGCTGATTGATTGTTAAACTACTGAGCGTGGAAAGAATGTATTTTCCATCAACAAAAAAAGTAATTATTATAGCAAAAAAATCAGCTTTATGAAAACTAAAAGCAAATCTACAACTTATGAGCGTGCCATCCAAACAATTGATGGCTTTTCGCAGGTTTTTAACATTACACGTCAGGAATATGGCACATCCCGTGCAACGGGACCGCCATTGGTGGGCGCACCGACAGCACATTTTACAATTACATTCACCCCGGAGAATAGATCCAACCCCCGCTCACCGTAGCCTATTGCTCCAACGCTCGGACGCTGGCCGTATGTCTCCAGACTACGACCGGTGGAAATTAAAGCTCCGCTTTAAGAATTACAATAATGGTAAACAAGGGATAATTGTGGGTTTAAAAACTGGTGAAACAAATGTTGTAACTTTAACTAACAATACTATTGTAAATAATCAAAATGTTTGTTCGTTTACAGGTGCAGGTATTTCAGCCTCTACACTTACCGCAACCAACAATATCCTTTACAAAAATGGAGGCAATGAAACCCTTGCTGGAACTTACACATATAATGCCATTCAGGCAGCAACTGTAACGGGTACAGGTAATATTGCAATAACAACTTCTGATAACTCAGAAACAGCATTTAACTCACCTACAGCAACCACTGGAATAATTGCTGACCCATCTTCTGATTGGAGTTTAGGAAGTGGTTCTGTTTGTTTAAATGCCGGTACAGGCTCAGGTTCAACAGATGTTGCAGGCAATACTCGCATTCAGCAAACAACTATCGATTTGGGAGCTTACGAAACAAGTTTAGCGTCTGGTGCTACTCCAACCATTTCCTCCACCGGCACCCTCTCAGGACTAAGCACTACTTACGGTACTGCTTCAAGTAGTACAAGTTTCAGCGTTTCGGGAGCCGATATGACTGAAGGTATTTCTGTAAATCCTCCGGTAGGTTTTCAGGTTTCTACAGCTTCCGATTTTTCGAGCAACGTTGGTACAAATGGCTCTCCTATTACAGTTGGAACTGCTGGTACTATCAGTGCTACAACGGTTTATGTGCGTATATTGGCTACTGCTACTGTTGGAAGTTATAGTGGTAATATCGTTTTGTCGAGTGCATATGCTACTTCTGTAAATGTGGCTACAGTCTCGAGTACTGTTGCTGCTGCCACAGCTAATAAAACCGGTGGAAATATCGACGCTTTAGGACTTACAGATCCTGAATTAGCAAATACCGATATTACTTTAACTTCGGGTGAATTAGTTGTAAATACAGGAAAAACTGTTCGTTCCATTACCGTTAACGCTGGTGCAAACCTATCGGTAGCTGATGGTCAAACACTTACGTTAACTAACCTTACGCTAAAAAGCAATGTTAGCGGCACTTCCACTTACGTACCTACCGGAACGCTTAAAAATGGAACAGTAACAGTAACTGGAACCACAGCCGTAGAGCAATACTTAACCTACACACGTAATTATTATGTGTCGAGTCCGGTTAGCAATGCCGTAGCACCCGAGAACTATACTTATTACAGCCGTTACGAACCCGGAGGCACTGCTTCAGGTTGGTCGCCAGTAAGTGTAGGAGATGATTTAGTTGCTGGCAAAGGTTATATTGCTTTGCCAACTTCTGCTGGCGCGCCTATTACTTTTTCGTCAACAAGTCCAGATGGCTTAAATAACGGGAATATTACTATTCCACTTACTTATACAGCTGAAGCTACTTCGGGAAAAGGCTATAACTTGATTGGTAATCCATATCCATCGCATTTAAGCTGGACGTATGCGTTTACACAAGCAAAAGTAGATACAATCGAATCGTCTATCTGGTATCGTACCAAAGCTGCAAATGGCAATTCTGGTGGTGGCTGGTCGTTTGTAACTTTCAATCCAACTAGTGAATTAACGGTACCTTCAACTGAGAATGGAGGCTTAATACCTCCTATGCAAGCATTCTGGGTATTGGCAAAACGCAGCGGAAGTATTCAACTTAATAACGACATGCGTTCGCACCAAACAGGCAATCCACTTAGATCACCAGCTGCAAAAAGTGATTATCGCAAAAAACTTCGCTTGCAAGTTTCAAACGGCACAACCACCGACGAAGCTTTAATCGTTTTCGATGCCAATGCTACAGATGGTTACGATGCTTACGATTCGCCAAAAATGATGAACAACGCTACCGATATAGCTGATATTTACACCGTAACCGATGCGAAAAAATTAGTTATCAATGGTTTGAATAGTGT
>JAIFKX010000088.1 GCA_020049335.1 Paludibacter sp.
TTTTGATTCATCTTTCTCAATAATTTATATTTTCACCCCAAATTCTCCCAATACCACTTCACCGCTTCTTTTAATCCCTCTTTAAACTTGTAAGCTGGTTCGTAGCCCAATAGATTGCGGGCTTTGTCGATGCTTGCCAGCGAATGGGGTATATCGCCCAATCGGTTGGGGCCATGAATTACTTCCACATCTTTTATTTCGCTGTCGAATTCGCTTAAAAATTCTTTGAGGTAATCTACTAATTGATTGAGTGTTGTGCGTTCGGAACAAGCTGTGTTGAATACCTGATTAACGGCCTCGGAGTTTTGTGTTTCGAGTGCTAAAATATTCATTCGTACTACATTATCAACGTAGGTATAGTCGCGCGAAAATTCACCATCGCCGTTTATAGTTACTGCTTCGTGAGCAATGAGTTTTTTTACAAACAACGGAATAACAGCTGCATACGCTCCATAAGGGTCTTGTCGGCGACCAAAAACATTGAAATAGCGCAACCCTATGCATTCCATTCCGTAGGTTTTGGCAAATACATCAGCATAAAGCTCGTTTACATATTTTGTTACAGCATAAGGCGAAAGTGGCTTGCCTATTACATCTTCCACTTTGGGTAAGGCTTTGCTGTCGCCATAAGTTGACGAACTGGCAGCATACACAAAGCGTTTTACGCCTGCATCGCGCGAAGCCACTAACATATTCAAAAAACCCGAAATATTTGTTTCGTTGGTTGTAATGGGGTCGTTTATCGAACGAGGTACCGAACCAAGTGCTGCTTCGTGAAGCACATAGTCCACATTTCTAACAGCCTGTTGACAATGTTCTAAAATACGAATATCACCTTCGATAAATTTGAATGTTTTGGGATAATTCACCAAAAACGGAGCAATATTCATAGGATTTCCGGTAGCAAAATTATCCAAACAAGTTACATTGTCGCCTCTATTTAGAAGCGCTTCGCAGAGATTTGAACCAATAAAGCCGGCACCGCCTGTTACGAGTATGTTCATAAGATAGATATTAGAATAAAGAATCAAGAGCCAATAACAAAAAACAAATACAAGAAAGAGATTAAAAATCAATTAGCAAAAATAAAAAAAATTGAGTAAATTTGAAAAAAAAATCATCTTTCAACTATTGTCTCTATTGTGGTTTATTGTTTTCATTTTTTGTATTTTTTTCATTTCACAAATATACGCACTTTTCTACAACTTGTATTGTAACACTCTATTGAAAAATGATGTCGTATAAAATTATATAGTTTGTAATAATTTATGCTACAAAAAGTTTAACACACCAAACCAATCAAATAGAACCTAATCAACTATAAATATGCTATTTAAACAAATAAGAGTACATTAGAAAAGGTAATTAACTGTATTTTTTCGTTGGTATATTTGAAATGCTATAAAACTTCTATCAATATTTATTAATGCTTTTGTTTAATTTTTTATTAGATGTGTAGAGTTACAATTATGTAGAGGAACTTTACCAACTGCAACGTTTATCTTATTCAAATTTAAAAGAGTTATTTAATTCCATACACTATTGATAATCAGAATATATCATTTTTAATTTTAATTGCTTATCCACATTAGTCAAGTAAAATACACATTCGTTTTAAAACTTTTGTATCGATACTACTGGGGTAAAAATCAATTAAACCACAATAGGAACAAAAGAAAGAAAAAGATGTACAAATATTCACTTTAGACCACAATAGGCAAATACCTATCGGTATTTATATTTTACATAATTGTAAATTTTTAATCAAAAATGCGTAGTTCTAATGTTCCTATTGTGGTTTAAATCTTATCATTAATAACTTGCGAAAGTAGAATGCTAAAAAAAGCAAACACTATTTTTCCGAACTCATAAAATTTGCTGGAGCTTGATTTTTTCGACCTTTGAAAATATAAAAATCATATTTGTAAGCTATATTAAAGGCTAGCAAATTTTGTTTAAATACCATATTATTAGCTTCGTAAAGTAGATTTTGATTCGCAAATCCAACCTGTAGAGTTGATTTTTTAAGAAAAAAATCGAGTGTCAAAGCAGATTTCAATCCCAATTTGTTGTGCAACGACGAAAAGTGAATGGCGTTGTTCAAGTTCCAAAGGTCGAACATTTCGTAGTACGAAGCACCCGCTAATGGCACAAACATACACCCCAAAATGGGTATTTCTAACTCATAATTCAATCGTACTGGCTGACGAAAAATATTAAAATCGTAACGCGCTTGCCCTGCCAAATTCAAATTTACAGCTAAGTCCACATTCACGGGATTATTTACGTTGCGCGAAAGCGATTTTACGCCAAGTTGTGCATCTGTGGTAGCTCCAGCTAATATCTGCCAATTTTTTAGTGGTCGATAATGATAAAATGCTCCCCAATTGTAATTACCACCAATGTAAGTCATGGCAGCTGTGTAGGCTGGATTAAACCCCAAACCTACTAGTGCATTCAATTTTCCTTGCATCGAAAATTTAGAATTTTCGGGATTAAAATACTTTCGTTCTGCATGTTCGTAGCCCACTCCCAACCCATTGTACGTAAGAGGCGAAAGATAAGGATCGAGAATATCAAGAAACGAAATAGAAACATTTTCGGTTGCCGAAATAAGGCTATATTTCTTATCCTCTGATGTTTGCGAAAATAAATTTGCTACAAAAAACAAAACTATAAATGTGGAAAACGATTTTTTAATCATGTAACTACAATTTTTTCAGTTGCAAATGTAAGCAAAAAAATTTGAATTTGGAGTTTGAGTTACATAAGTACAACAAAAAAGAGTAACTTTGTAATTCAAAATTGAATTGAACAACAAATGCAAGCTTCCATAATCATTCCTACATACAATCGATCCGATGTAATTTTGCGCTCGCTGGCAACTTGGGCTGCACAAATTTTACCTACCGCCGAATTTGAAGTGATAGTAGTTGATAATAATTCAACTGACAATTCGGCGCAGCTTATTCAGAATTTTATTACTGATAAGCCTAACTTTCGATATTTGTTAGAAACGCAAAAGGGCTCTACCAATGCTCGCCACAGTGGCGCAAAGATGGCAAAAAGCGATATTTTGATTTTTTGCGACGACGACGGATTGTTTAATCCTGAATGTGTGCAGGAAGTGCTAAATGTTTACAAAGCCAACAAAAAAGTTGAAGCCGTAGCAGGAAAAATAGAAATTCAATGGGATGCACCCGCTCCCGATTGGATAGATCCTTATTTATTTATGTTGGGGCGATTAAACTATGGCATCGAAGTCATTTTCCGCCAAGATATTTATTTGAACGGCGGCATTTTTTCGATTCGCAAAGCAGTTTTTATCGAATTGGGTGGTTTTAATCCCGATTTGGTAGGCGAATATTTGGTGGGCGATGGCGATACTGGGCTAGTAATCAAGCTACACAAAGCCGGAAGAATGATTGGATGGACTCCAAAAGCTGAAATGAAACACTTGCAATTTGTGGGTAAACAGGGAACTGAGCAGGATATGGGACGACGGTTTTTCAATACAGGCATCAGCAATGCTTATGGAGTTTTTCGCGAAAATAATTTTAGATTTAATGCTAAAGTATTGAAATATATTTTATTGGCTTTGGCATTTACACTAAAAAAACAAACTGATGATGCAACGACGGGGCGAATTGCAATTTTTCCTGAATCTACGGAAAAGGGAAATACGAGAAGTGGTTTTTGGGTAGCTGTCGTCACCTCACCCTAAATCCCTCTCCTTTATGAGAGGGACTTTGCCGACTGCAACGTAAAAGATCAATAAATAATTTGATAAAAATCAATTTTGTCGTGTATATTCGATAAAAAACAGTTATTTTTGTCGTCTATAAACGATAAAATGCAATTATTAATTGGATTGGCATTTATGCCATTCTGAGAAATGATAACATAAGAAGTGAGGCTTTAGCCAAAATTTAAAAAAATCAGCATTAAATGGATAAAGACATTATCAAACAGCTTATTGCAGAATATCAACAAAAAGTGCTGACTGTAAGATTTCAGAAGCGCAATATACCTGTCGACAGCCAGCTAAATTATGTTTTTACCGGATTGCGTCGTGTTGGCAAGTCGTATTTTATGTATCAGATTATAAACGACTTAATACAGCAAGGACACAATTCAACTAAAATTCTGTATTTTAATTTTGAAGATGACCGAATTGCGTCGCTTACTTTAGCCGATTTAGATTTGATAAAAGTTTGTTTTGAAGAAATGTATGATGTGCAACCAATATTTTTTTTAGACGAAATACAGGTTGTTGACAAATGGGAAAAATTTGCCCGTCGACTTGCCGATCAGGGTTATCGTGTTTATATAACCGGCAGCAACGCCAAAATGCTTAGCAGCGAAATTGCCACTACCTTAGGCGGTCGCTTTATGGTGCAACAAATTTATCCATTTTCATTCTCGGAATATCTCGTTTCGCAAGAAATGGATATAGAAAATAAAAACCTGATTTACAGCCACAAAAACGAAATTTCTAAAGCTTTTCAGACCTATTTTCAGTATGGAGGGCTGCCCGAACATTTTAATATAACCGACAAACGCGCTTGGCTAAGCAATTTGTTTCAAAAACTATTTTTTGGCGATTTGGTTACCCGCTATCAGGTTCGAAACGATTTTGCACTCAAAATACTTATTCGAAAATTGGCCGAAAGTGTTAAACAACCCATCTCTTTCAATCGTTTATCGAATATTGTTTCATCGGCTGGAAAAAAAATAAGCACCGATACCATTATCGATTACCTTGGATATATCAACGAAAATTGGATTTGTTTTGGCATCGAAAATATAAATGCAAAATTAGCTGCCAAATCGTCGAATAAAAAGTATTATTTTAGCGACAACGGATTATTGAATTTATTTTTGATTGACCCAAATACAGCGCTGCTCGAAAACTTGGTGGCTATAAAACTTCAACAGCTTTTTGGTGCCGAAGTATATTATTACCAGAATGGTGTAGAGGTCGATTTTTATATTCCTGAAAAGCAATTAGCCATTCAGGTTTGTTACAATATTGATGATGAAGCTACGCGAAAACGCGAG
>JAIFKX010000045.1 GCA_020049335.1 Paludibacter sp.
GTAAATGAATTGACAATGGCAATAAGTGGCTTGCCCATTTGTTCGTTTGTCATACCGTTGGCTTTCCACAACGCGCGTGCACCAGCCATTCGGCGACCACCTGTACTTGCTTTACTTCTTAGTTCCATAATTTTTAGTTTTATGTTAATTAGTTCATCTGTTAATTGGATAATTAACAAATTAACTAATCAACGAGTTCACCAATTACTAACATTAAATAAAAAAACCTTTCTCAACATGAGTGAGAAAGGTTTTTTATGCTTTTATATTACATAGAGTTTATACCACGCAACCAATCTCACTTCTGATTATTGACCAAAAGAAGCACGACGCTGACGAGGATAGTATAAATTCGTTGAGTTATCATTGTTTTTTTTATTTGCGTGCAAAGATAAGTCATTTTTTTATTGTTACAAATAGTTTGGTAGAAAAAAAACGGTTTTTTGTTCAATTTGAAACTATTTAACGGTTTTAAATTAATATATTATTTTAAAATCATTTTTATTCAATTAATACTGCTCCATTCCACTCGGAAAATCACCCGATTTTACATCCGATACATAATGTTTAATAGCTTCATTCATAATGCCTTGCATATTTGCATAGCGTCGCAGGAAACGTGGTGAAAAATCTTGTGTAAGTCCAACCATATCGTGTAGTACCAATACTTGCCCATCAACGCCATTGCCTGCGCCAATTCCAATAACAGGTATTGTGAGCTCGGAAGCCACTTGTTGGGCTAATTTGGCAGGGATTTTTTCGAGTACCAAACCAAAACATCCAGCTTCTTCGAGTAAGTGCGCATCGCGAATTAACTTTTCTGCTTCCGTTTCTTTTTGTGCACGTACAGCATACGACCCATATTTATTGATAGATTGTGGCATAAGGCCTAAATGCCCCATGACAGGAATACCAGCGCTTAAAATACGTTTTACCGATTCGAGAATTTCCTCTCCTCCTTCGAGTTTGAGGCAGTCGCCATGCGTTTCTTTCATAATGCGAATAGCCGAGGCAAGTGCTTCTTTCGAATTTCCTTGATACGACCCAAATGGCATATCTACCACTACCAAAGCCCGTTTTACGCCACGAACAACTGATTTTGCAAGGAAAATCATCTGGTCGAGTGTAATGGGGAGTGTTGTAGAATTTCCGCAAATGACGTTGGATGCCGAATCGCCTACAAGAATGATATCGACACCAGCATTATCAACAATAGCGCCCATGGTGTAATCATAAGCTGTTAACATGCTGATTTTTTCGCCTCGCTTTTTCATTTCTATCAAACGTTGCGTAGTGACCCTTCGTATGTTTTCGTTGTGTACTGACATGAGTTTCTGTTTTATTTTTAAAAGTTTGCAAAGATAGAGAATATATTTCCATTTTTTGCTTAATATGACTTTTAAAAATTATATTTGAATGTTTATCTTCTTGTTAATCAGTTGAATATGCTTTTGTATTTATTCATTTAACTTAAATATATAGCACAAATCTATTATTATTTAATATTTAAAGTTATCTTTGCGTCTCTTTTTGATTTTAAATAAACCCTCAAAATTACAACATTGAATTTTAATTAATTTATTGAATATTAATCAATTAAAAAACCATTTTTCTTGATTTGTTTTCGTCTAAAATACTTCATATTATGAGCAATAATGATAACTTGTTAAATCGCACCGATATTTTTTCACACCTAACATCGCTTCGATACGTACCACGCTGGATAGTTTTGTTTATTGATATTGCCCTTTGTGCAATAGCCTTTTTTATTGCCGATTTTATAATTGGTAAAATATATACTGGTCAACCCGATCTTCGTATTTTTAATTTTTATCAAGACTTATCAATTATTTTATTTACTCAAATTGTATTTTTCTGGATTTTTCATACCTATTCGGGTGTGCTACGCTATTCGGGATACGTTGATGCTGCCAAGCTTTTATTTGCAGTTTCGGCTAATGTGATAGTTCTTTCATTCATCAACTTTTCTTTTTTCACGCTCAAAAGTGTAATTCTTTTTTATTATTATGGATTGATTTTGTATGCTGGATTCTCATTCCTTTTCTTATTCTTTTTGCGACTTGCAGCAAAAACATTTTTCGATTATTTTACTCAAAGTGGTGGTAAAATTACACCAGTAATGATTTATGGAACAAAAACTGCTGCCGTAGGGATAGCTAAAATGCTAAGTTCGGAGCAAGCGGATACAAAATTCAAATTAGTGGGATTTATCGATGATGATAAAAAATCGACACAGCGCATGATTATGGGAGTGAAGGTCTATCATTTCGACGAAAAAATAATCAAAAAAACAATTTCAAAAAAAGCAAGAGCAATCATTATTTCGCCCACACAATTGAAAAAAATTAATCCAGATGTAGATTTGGAACTTTTTTTAAGTAACAATTTGCAAGTACTAACTGCGCCTCCTGTAAGTATTTGGAAAAATGATATGCCAACCATTAAACAAATTAAATCTATTCAGATTGAAGATTTGCTTGAACGCCCCAAAATTGATATTGATACTGATAGGATTTCGGCCGAGCACAAAGGAAAAGTAATTTTGGTTACTGGAGCAGCTGGCTCGATAGGAAGCGAAATTGTAAATCAAATTATTAGTTACAAGCCGCAATTAATTGTTTTGCTCGATCAGGCAGAGTCGCCGATGCACAATTTACGCCTTGAATTAGAAGAAAAATACCCCGACCAAAATATAAGCGTTTTTTTAGCAGATGTGCGTAACAAAGAACGAATGGAATATATGATGGATATGTATCGTCCTGATTATGTGTATCATGCAGCTGCTTATAAACATGTTCCACTGATGGAGGATAATCCTGTTGAGAGCATTCAGGCGAATGTAAAAGGTACAAAAACCATAGCCGATTTGGCCGTAAAATACAAAGTGCAGCGTTTTGTAATGGTATCGACAGATAAAGCAGTAAACCCAACAAATGTGATGGGGGCTTCGAAACGTATTGCCGAAATTTACGTTCAATCGTTGTATAAGAAATTAGTGGAGAATGGAAACGACACGACCAAATTTATTACAACGCGTTTTGGTAATGTATTGGGCTCTAATGGTTCGGTTATTCCATTGTTTAAATCGCAAATCGAAAAAGGTGGTCCAATAACGGTTACTCACCCCGAAATTATCCGATATTTTATGACTATCCCCGAAGCTTGTACCTTGGTGTTGGAAGCAGGAATCATGGGTAACGGAGGCGAGATTTTCATTTTTGACATGGGACAGCCTGTGAAAATTGTAAATTTGGCTAAAAAAATGATTCGCTTGGCTGGTTTTATTCCCGAAGTGGATATAAAAATTGAATTTACAGGTTTGCGTCCTGGCGAAAAATTGTACGAGGAACTACTTAACCAAAAGGAGATTACAACAAAAACGCATCACCCTAAAATTATGATTGCGAAAGTGCAAGAGTACGATTACAATCATATTTCGTCTCAAATTGACGAATTAATAAAGTATAGTCATTTGTGTAAAAACTTTTTGACAGTTTCGCAAATGAAAAAAATTGTACCCGAGTTCAAGAGTAAAAATTCGCAGTACGAACGATTGGATGTGTAAAAGATGTACCCAACCTTTTCTCAAACTTTGTTATAAAAACAGCCTGTTTGGTTGAAGTTTTGCAATAAAGTGCTAATTTTGCACCCAATTTTAATTAAATGCAATAAAGATGAGTGTTGTAAAGAGCATTAATAACACAGAAAAAACCGCTTTTTCGTTCGAACTACTGCCACCGCTTAAAGGCAATGGCATGGATGGCGTGAACCGAACTATTGAGACTTTACTTGAATTTGACCCCAAATATATTAATATTACCACGCATCGTAGTGAGCTAGTTTTCAAAGAAACAGCTAATGGTTTGTTCGAGCGTGTATCGGAGCGTCATCGCCCGGGAACGGTAGCTATTGCGGCTGCTATTCAGCACAAATACAAAATTCCAGTTGTACCACATATTATTTGCAGCGGATTTACAAAGGAAGAAACCGAATATGCGTTGATTGACTTGCAATATTTGGGCATAACCGATTTGTTGCTTTTGCGCGGCGATAAAGCCAAACACGAAAAAGGCTTTGTGGCAACCGGAAATGCTTTTGCTACCGAATTGCAAGTTCAGGTAAACCGTTTCAACGAGGGTTATTTTTTGGATGGTTCGCAAATGAAATCGAATATGAAATCGTTTTCGTATGGAATGGCTTGTTATCCTGAGAAACACGAGGAAGCACCCAATTTGGATACCGACTTATTTTACGCCAAGCAAAAAGTAGATGCAGGAGCTGAGTATTTGGTAACGCAAATGTTTTTCGACAACCAGAAGTATTACGATTTTGTGGAAAAATGTCGCCAAGCGGGAATAAATGTGCCCATTATTCCGGGATTGAAGCCGCTTACATTCCTAAATCAGATGACGGTATTACCCAAAATCTTTAAAACCGATTTTCCAGAAGCGTTTGTAGCCGAACTGCGCAAATGCAAAACTGATGCCGAAGCTACCGAAGTGGGAGTGGAGTGGTGTACGTTGCAGGCTAAAGATTTGATTCAAAATAAGATACCAAGCATTCATTTTTATAGCCTAATGGCAACTCAGAGCGTAAAACGGGTTGCAGAAGTCGTTTTTTAATGGTAAATGGTTAATGATAAATGATTAATTATTTAATGAGATTTTTTATATGGGAATTTTATTTTCACTGTTTTTCATAGTTTTGTTTTTTGTACTCTTGATAATTCTTTTTGTATTGGGTTTTATACGCTCTATATTTGGTTTTGGTCGCCGAAAAAATAACACACAAACAGAAACACCTCGGGAGTCACCTTTTCAGCAAAAACAACGTAGCAAGGTTTTTGATAAAAGCGAAGGTGAGTATGCCGATTTTGAGGAAATAAAATGAATCAAAATTGCAATTTTATACATTTTTAGCATCAAATTTCAACCTTTTGATGTGTTTCACTGAACAAAATACCTACAATTGTTTTGTAATAGATTGTAACCGACTTCTTTGTTCGGTTATTTTTTTTTAAAACAAAAAGTAGTAATAATATGACAACAAAATTATTTTTGCTAATGACAGCAATGACACTCAGCGGACTCGCCCAAGCAGCAAATCCACTTTTGGAAAAGTACAACACGCCGTACGAAACAATTCCTTTTGATAAAATCAAAAACGAACACTACCTACCTGCTTTGGAGGTGGCAATGAAGGAGCATAACAAAGAAATTAATGCTATTGTAAATAACTCAAAGCCAGCAACTTTCGAAAATACGGTGGTAGCTCTCGAAAAAAGTGGTGCTTTACTCACGAAAGTAACAACGCCATTTTTTAATTTGCTGGGTGCCGAAACCAACGACGAAATGCAGCAGATTGCTCAAAAAGTATCGCCCATGCTTTCGGAACATGGCAATGCTATTACGCTGAACGAGAAGCTTTTTGCGCGTGTTAAAGCAGTTTACGAAACAAAAGATAAACTAAAACTTACTGCTGAACAACAAATGTTGCTTCAAAAATCGTACGATCGTTTTGCCGAAAATGGTGCTAATCTTTCGGATAAAGACAAAGAAACGTACAAACAATTGTCGAAAGATTTGAGTATGTTGACACTAAACTTTGGTCAAAATGGATTGAAAGAGACCAATAAATGGAGTTTACAGATTACAGATAAAAACTTGTTGTCTGGTTTGCCGCAGGATGTGCTTGATATGTTGGCTATTAATGCAAAAAAAGCTGGAAAAGAAGGCTGGGTTCTCGACCTAAAAGCAACTACCTACGGCCCTGTAATGAAATATGCCGATAACCGCGACCTGCGCCGGGAATTGTATATAGCTTACAGCACACGCAATATGTTGGGGGGTGAATTTGATAATGTAGAAAACGTTCGAAAAATTGCCAATCTTCGTTTGCAAATGGCTAAACTGCTGGGCCATAAATCGTATGCTGATTACAGTCTCGTTCACCGCATGGCCGAAAACAAATCAAATGTGTACGATTTGCTGAATAAACTATTGATGGCTTACAAACCTGCTGCCGAAAAAGAATATGCTGAAGTACTTGAATTTGCGAACAAAAAAGGAGCTTATTTTAAAGTACAATCGTGGGATTGGTCGTATTACTCAGAAAAACTGAAAGCTGAAAAATTTGACTTGAACGACGAAATGCTGAAACCTTATTTTGAACTCGAAAGTGTAAAAAAAGGCATTTTTGGCTTGGCAACAAAGCTTTACGGAATTAAATTTGTAAAAAATACTACTATTCCGGTTTATCATGCAGAGGTAGATGCTTACGATGTGATTGACGAAAAAGGAAAATTAATCTCAGTTTTG
The DNA here is from genome assembly GCA_020049335.1 of Paludibacter sp. Lineage (GTDB taxonomy): Bacteria > Bacteroidota > Bacteroidia > Bacteroidales > Paludibacteraceae > Paludibacter. Next base: position 6,339 of record JAIFKX010000045.1, read on the forward strand.
TACACCGATTTTCATCCACGCGATGGTAAACGTTCGGGAGCTTGGATGAGCGAATTTAAAGGCCAATGGTTGGAAGGCAAAAAAGATAGCCGTCCGCACATTACCATTGTAATGAACTTTACACGCCCAACCGAAACAAAACCGGCTTTGCTTACCTTCGACGAAGTAACTACATTTTTACACGAATTTGGTCATGCGCTACACGGGATGTTAACCAAATGTACCTACGAATCGCTTTCGGGAACAAGTGTTTACCGCGATTTTGTGGAACTTCCTTCGCAGATAATGGAAAACTGGGGACCAGAAAAAGCATTCCTTGATGGTTTTGCTAAACATTATCAAACTGGCGAAAAAATTCCGGCTGAGCTAATTCAAAAAATTAAAGATGCCGAAAACTTTAATATTGCAAATTTCTGTCTACGTCAGTTGAGCTTCGGGTATTTGGATATGGCTTGGCATACAATTGAAATTCCATACACGGGCGATGTTATCCATAAGGAAAAAGAAGCCATGAGCTCAACACAAGTTCTACCTGTAATAAACGAAAATTCGATGAGCCCTACATTTAATCATATTTTCTCGGGTGGCTATGCAGCAGGTTATTACAGTTATAAATGGGCAGAAGTACTCGATGCCGATGCTTACTCGGTATTTGTGAAAAATGGCATTTTCGATAAAAAAACAGCCGCTTCGTTCCGCGAAAATATATTGGTAAAAGGTGGAACAGAACATCCTATGGTTCTCTATAAACGCTTCCGCGGTCAAGAGCCAACGATTGATGCGTTACTAATACGGAATGGAATAAAGAAATAATAAGGTCGTTTTTTTGAAAGATAATTTTCATTTTATAAAATAAAAAAGGTGCATCGAATATCAAAATTCGATGCACTTTTTCTTTATAGTAGCTATATTTACAAAACTCTTAATTCCTAATTTTTAATTCTTAATTGAGCTTCTCTATTGCCATTTTTATTCTGTTAATTGTTTCCTCTTTTCCAATCACATCTATGATGTCGAAAATGTGTGGTCCTTTTGGTTCGCCTACCAACGCTAAGCGGAAGGCATTCATTATTCCACCTAAATTATATTCTTTGACTGTAATCCATTCTTTAATAACTACTTCGGTATTTTCGGGAGTAAAATCTTCAATTGTTTCCAAAAGTTTGCAAAGTTCAATCATTTGAGCGGGCGTTTCGGCTTTCCAGCGTTTCTGTACTGTTTTTGGGTCGTAGGTAGTAGGAGCCTCGAAAAAGAAGGCTGCTTGCGCCCACAATTCGTTTACAAAATTAGCACGTTCGCGAACTAAGGTTACTATTTTTTCTATTTTTTTCGAATCTTCAATAATACCTTTTTCGATTAATACTTGTTGAAACAAATCGGCAATTTCTTCGATTGGTTTAGCTTGTAAGTATCTATGATTAAACCACTTTCCTTTTTCGAAGTCGAATTTTGCACCACTTTTGCTAACACGGTCGAGCGAAAATTCGTCGATTAATTCCTGCATGGTAAAAAATTCTTGCTCGGTGCCCGAATTCCAACCCAGTAAGGATAAAAAGTTTACCACAGCTTCGGGGAAATATCCTGCTTCGCGGTATCCCGACGATTTTTCGCCAACGGCAGGTTTCCATTCTAAAGGAAAAACAGGGAAGCCAAGTCGGTCGCCATCGCGTTTACTCAGCTTGCCATTTCCATCGGGTTTGAGTAATAAAGGTAGATGGGCAAATTGAGGCATTGCTTCGGTCCAGCCCAAATAGCGATACAGTAAAACGTGCAACGGAGCAGATGGCAGCCATTCTTCGCCTCTAATAACGTGTGAAATTTCCATCAGATAATCGTCCACCACATTTGCCAAATGATAAGTCGGTAATCCGTCGGATGACTTGAAAAGCACTTTGTCGTCGATAACGGAAGAGTTGATAACTACCTCGCCCCGAATTAAATCCTGCACTTTTACGTCTTCATTCGGTTCAATTTTAATACGCACTACAAATTGTTCACCCTTGTCGATGCGCGCCATAACTTCGTCGGCACTCAAAGTAAGCGAATTGCTCATTAGGTTGCGCGTTTTGGCATCGTATTGAAAATTAGCTATTTCGGCGCGTTTAGCATCCAATTCGGCTGGAGTATCAAATGCAATGTAAGCTAAACCTTCGCTAACTAATTTATCGACATATTGACGGTAAATGGCTTTGCGCTCACTTTGGCGATAGGGCGCATGTTTACCTTCAGATTTGGCTCCAATTCCTTCGTCAATTTCAATTCCAAGCCAATTAAAAGCCTCCACAATATAAGCTTCGGCGCCTGGCACAAAACGAGCCGAATCGGTGTCTTCGATACGAAGTAGCATATCGCCACCGTTTTTGCGGGCAAATAAATAATTGTACAAAGCTGTACGTACGCCGCCAATATGGAGCGGACCCGTGGGACTTGGTGCAAAACGCACCCGAACTTTTTTATTCATTATTATCAATTTTCAATTATCAATTATCAAAACAGCTCCAAAACTTGCTTAAAAAGCCCAAGCCAAACAATATAGCGAACAAATTTACCTAAAAACATTGAAATGGCAACTACCCACCAACGGCAACGGAAATAGCCCGAAGCAACAGCTATAATATCGCCTACGCCAGGCAGAAAGGAGAAAAATGCAAACCAATCGCCATACTTGTTTAATTTTGACATAAACTTATCCAAGCTTTCTTTTTTTACCCGCAAGTATTTTTCAATCCATTCTATTTTACCCAAATGTCCTAAATAATAGCAGGACATTCCGCCCAGCCAATTGCCTGCAGTAGCTACCCACACACAAGTCCAATCGTTGAACCCCGCTGCTATTAATGCCGAAAAAACGACTTCGGAGCTAAACGGCACTACCGTTGCAGCCAAAAACGATGCTATAAATAAGCCCAGATAACCCAATTCTATCCAATCTGTCATTTGGGAAGAATTATTAAGTTTGAAACTACAAAAATTAGATTTACCAAAATAAATACGATAAATACATAGCTAAAGAAATTTGATTTTCGCAATGTGAGTGGATGTGCTAATAAGATAGCAAGCCCAACGCCCATAAAAGGCATAAATACATAAAACTGCCGCACAAAAACCATAGAATATACAAAAGAAAGAATTAAAAATAATGAATTAAAATGAATTAACCCACGCGTTTTCATCGAGTCTTGATTGAGATTGGACGATAATCCTACAAAGCCGATAATGGATAAAATGAGAAGAATAGCCATGTATATCAGTTCGTTGATATGACGACCAAGCACAGGAATGCCGAATTCGAACGATTCGCCAATGGTATGTATCCATTCCAAATTGGGTTGGTAATAAAACTTTAGAGCTACAAATAAAACCCAAGGCGTAAGCATGCCCAATATGGAGGCTAATAAATTACGAAACGAAAGGCTATGAAAAAGGATAAGACCAATCCAAATAAGTGGCATGTAGAGCAATAATGGTTCAATAAAAACACTGGCTGTGGCAATAAGTAGGCTGCTTAAAAATGACTGTTCGGAAGCATTTCGATTGCGATAAACATCGAAAATAGCAAAAAATGCCAGCAAAATAAACGTGAGTGCCAAGTGCGAAATGACAATAATATGCGTGTCGTGCCACGAAGCTATTAACAAAACAAAAAACAAAACAGGCAAAAAACTTCGGGTGCGAATGATGGTGTATTTGTTGTTTAACTGCCCGATAATAAAAGCGTTTAGAGCTGTTATTAACAAGCTTATTATGTTGGAAAGTAATAAATTAGCTGCAAAAAATGCTTGTAATTTTGCTAACTCAGATTGGTTTTGAAGCTCTACTCGAATTGTATTTTGGATAAATAAATCGGAAAACCATACCACTACCACTGAAAGCATAAGCATAACAGCCATAGGGATGGAGGGTACAATATAGTTACGGAGTTCTATTTTTACGTTTTGCATTCTTGTATCTTTTAAAATCTAAAAATCTAATCCCGATAGCTACCAGGAGCCATCTGACTTTTGACCTCATTCCTCTGACATTTTACTTGGAAATTGAGCACAAAAGTACATAAATAGCAACAAACCATCAACTATTGTTTTGTAAAAGTTCGTCAATGAGTTTTTTTTCGGTAAAAAATAGCTAATTTTGTGGCCAAACAAAAAAAATCGGACACCATGATTTTGAACTACATTTGGATTGGGTTTATTCTACTATCCTTTTTAATTGCTTGTGGGCAATTTTTTATAACCGGAAATACCCAAATTTTTACCGACATTATTCAGTCGGCTTTTGGCTCGGCAAAAAATGGCTTCGAAATTTCGCTTGGCCTTACGGGTGTTTTGTCACTCTGGTTGGGAATAATGAAGATAGGAGAGAAGGGGGGCGTAATTGCCCTATTTTCGAGAATTGTGGCTCCATTTTTTACCAAAATTTTACCCGATATACCAAAAGATCATCCTGCCTTGGGAAGTATTTTTATGAACGTATCGGCCAATATGCTTGGTTTAGATAATGCTGCAACGCCTATGGGGCTCAAAGCCATGAAAGAATTACAAGAAATAAACCCCGACAAAGAAACGGCTTCGAATCCAATGATTATGTTTTTGGTGCTCAATACGGCTGGTCTTTGCCTTATTCCCATTAGTATTATGGTTTATAGGGCTCAATTGGGCGCCGTAAATCCTGCTGATGTATTTCTACCCATTGTTATTGCTACTTTTATTGCAGCGGTTACAGGATTGATAACCGTAGCTATATATCAGAAAATCAATTTGTTTCAGCGTACTATTATGGGTACGCTCTTGGGATTGGGTACTTTTATTGCCGGCTTAATTTATGTTTTAAGTCAGCTTGATAAAGAGCAAATTGCTCAATATTCTTCATTTGCAGCTAACTTCTTGTTATTGAGCATTATTGTTTCGTTTGTAACGATGGCACTTTTCAAAAAAGTAAATGTATACGACACCTTTATCGAAGGAGCAAAGGAGGGTTTTCAGGTGGCAATTGGCATTATTCCCTATCTTATTGCAATTTTAGTGGCTATTGGCATGTTTCGTGCTTCGGGGGCTATGACGCTACTCACAGATGGCATTTCGTATGCCATTGCACTCACAGGACTCAATACCGATTTTGTGGAAGCGCTTCCTACGGCATTTATGAAACCGCTTAGTGGCAGTGGTGCGCGTGGTATGATGGTGGATGCCATGACTTTACACGGAGCTGATTCGTTTGTAGGTCGTCTTTCGTGTATTATTCAGGGTTCTACCGATACAACATTTTATATATTAGCTGTTTACTTTGGTTCGGTTAATATCAAAAACACACGTTATGCCTTAGCGGCGGGATTAATTGCTGATTTTGTGGGCATTACAGCTGCTATATTGTTAGGGTATTTGTTTTTTCATTAAAAGAAAACTGTCCCAAACCCCTAAAGGGGATGTGTAGTTACTTTCGATTTGTAGTTTAGATGAAATACCCATGACCAAAATTCCCCAATAGCTATCAGTATTTGGACAAACAAAGGGCTGATTATAAAATATATAACAATCGAACTGCTAAGTCTTATTCCCCCTTTAGGGGGTTAGGGGCAGATTTTAAATCAAAACACATGATTCAATTTATAACAGAGCAAGTGCCAATGCCTACAATTGAAAAAGCGAAGGTAAAGAGTTGGATAAAGGCTGTGGCTCAGACTTTTGGGCGTAAAACGGGCGATATTTCATACGTTTTTTGTACCGACCAACGCATTCTGGAGGTAAATAATACCTACTTGCAACACGATTATTATACCGACATTATTACCTTCGATTATTCCACCGAATCCACCATTTCGGGTGATATTTTTATTAGTTTGGATACCGTAATGTCGAACGCTGAAGTTTTTAAAACCGACTACCGTGAGGAGCTACACCGGATATTAATTCACGGTATTTTGCACCTTTGTGGCAACGATGATAAAACTCCAGAGTTGCGATTGTCGATGACTGAGAAAGAAAATGCTGCTCTTCGGCTTATCGAATTGTAAACTTACCGCTGCTTACTTCGCCATTCGAATGGATAGCTTTGTAAACATAAACGCCTGTAATTAAGTTGTTTTGTATTTCGCTCATTGTTTCTTTTCCATAATTTGTGTTTATAATTTCGATTCCATTCATAGTATAAATATGTAACACGCCATCTTTGTCTGTCAGATTATTTAAAACAATTTTTTGTTTGTTTATGACAATATAAAATTGTGTCAGCTTGTCTTTCAAATCTGTGGTGATACCTGCCGAAGTCAGAATTTTGAAACGTTCAACCGATGACGTATTTGTCATTTCGAAAGCATACTCTGTACCGCTTTGGCTAATGTCAATCATGGCATTGGTATACATATCTAATAAATATAAATTATTATATTTCGACATCATGTTTTCGGAGGTAAATCTTAATTTGTAAAATGTATCTGTTTTTCCGGCACGAGCAGAAATGACTGTTTCATTCACGTTGGGAACTGTATTTATCTGGTAATTGTTGTTTGCTTCTACCGCTTGAATGCGCGCAGTACCTGCATCACCAGCCATTTTTGGACCATCCCAACCATTATCGTATCCACGAGTAGTTCCTTCCTGACTTATTATCCACATGACATCCTGATCGGCAGTAGCACCAATTAAGTTTATGCGCATACTCGATAGACTTTCTTGTTTTGCTCGTTGAGTCGAAAAATTCTTTTGTTTCACAGCATCATAATTCACTGTTATCGAACCTTCGAGCGTTCCCGAAGTACGAACCATAAAAGCTTGCATACTTCGTATTTGACGTGGCAATTTTAACGTTCCAGCTGTATTTTTTGGCACAGCTACATACAAACCAGGCGTATATACTGTACTATCTTCCATTGGAGATGCTTTATATTCGCTCCAACTTGCATAAGTTCCTGTGTTATAAATATAAACAATCTCTTGGGTATTTGCTCCAAACTGAATTTGTTTAATATCAATAGCAGCTGTATACGGATTGCCAATCAAATGTTGTCCAGGGTAATCAGCTCCAGCAGTGTAAGTAAGCGTTTTTTGAATAGATTGGTTGTAGAGCATTCCTGGAAATTCGTATTT
>JAIFKX010000233.1 GCA_020049335.1 Paludibacter sp.
TGATTAAGTTGATATGAATTTATAATGACAAAAAAACCGCTACAAAATTAATTTTGCAACGGTTTCTTATTGTTAAATAATACGATTATTTGAAGTCACTTTCGTCGGATTCAATTTCTAACTCTTTGTTTTCTACTGCTTCAAAATCTTCTGGAAAATATTTTTTATTGCGCTTTTTCGATTTCCATTTTGTATATTGTAAATGTATTAATCCATCGATAAGACCAATTTTTGGAACAATAAACGCCTTTGCTCCAAGCAATTGAGCAACATCCAAATAGACATCTCCCGCATTGGTAATTACATCGGCTCTATCTTGTTTCAAACCATACGTTTTTATACGCTCATCGATAGTCAATGTTTTAAGATGCTCATTTATTTCGTTCAAAGATGTAACCGAGAGCTTACGATCCTTACGAGTTTTTGCTAAAACATTCAACTTTATTATGTTTCCACCCGAAGCAATCACATCGTTTATGAGGTATTGCTCTTTAATTTCGGTCATGTCATACTGAAGCTTTAAGTATTCTTCATCCTCCACTTTATCGAACAACAAACGCACTGTACCAATTTTGTAGGAATTTGAAAAAACCAACGCCCCGTTCGAAATCACACTCACTTCGGTACTACCACCACCCACATCAATAAAGGCATAGTTTTGTTGATCATTCAAGTTATACAAAAAATGACTTTCATAAACCATCAAAGCCTCTTCGTGTCCATCAATAATATCAATGTTTATATCCGTTTCTTTGGCTATCTCTTTTACGATTTCCTTTGAATTTTTAGCTTCGCGCATGGCTGCAGTGGCACAAGCTCTAAAGCTCTCTACTTCGAATACATTCATTAGATGACGGAATGCTTTCATGGTACGCAACAACTGTTTACGTTTCGCATCATTAATTTTCCCGTCAACAAAAACTTGTTGACCCAAACGTAACGGAATACGAATCATCAACTCCTTGTTAAACACCTCTTCACCATCCAACGAAACACTCATAATCAACAATCGAACGGCATTTGAACCTATGTCTATTGCTGCAAATTTAATTCTGTCCATAAATATATTTTTTTAATGTGATATTTTTTTTAGAAATGAAAATCTTATTTTATTGCCGATTTATAAAACTTGTAAAGCTCTTCTTGCGAACGAAATGGAACTCCATCATTTGTATTATGCAACTCGTTGCTGCCCATTCCATCAACAATACGTGCTTTTAGATTGTCGCGCAAGCCATATTCCAATGTCAAACGCAATTGCTTCTGAATATCAGCATCATAAACTGGTGTAAATACCTCTATACGTCTGTCTAAATTTCGTTCCATTAAGTCGGCCGAACCAATGTAATACTTTTCGTCGCCACCATTCCCAAAAATCAAAATGCGCGAATGTTCCAAATAGCGGTCGATAATACCATACACTTCAATATTCTCGCTCATTCGCTTTACGCCAGTAATGATAGAACAATTGCCTCGTACCAAAAGTTTAATTTCTACTCCTGCACAGGACGCTTCGTAGAGCTTATCAATTATTTTGGGGTCTACAATATGATTAACCTTATACCACAAATAAGCAGGTAGGCCTTTTCCGGCATTCTCAATTTCTTTGTTTATAAGTGAAATAATTTTTTTGCGGGTAAAATTGGGCGATACAATTAAATGTTTGAATGTAGGTGTAAGATATGGATGTTCGATAAAATCGAAAATCGTTTTCACCTCATTTACAATATCTTTGTTGGCTGTCATCAAGGTAAAATCTGTATACAAAGTGGCTGTGCCCTCGTGGAAGTTGCCCGTGCCAATACACACCACACTATTTCGACGCGAAGTGATTAACACCAATTTGGAGTGCACTTTAAGCCCTTCGACACCAAGCACAACATTTATTCCGGCATCTTTCATTTTTTGTGCCCAATTAATGTTCGACGATTCGTCGAAACGAGCGAAAAGCTCCACGTTAGCGGTAACTTTTTTACCATTCATAGCAGCACAAATTAACGCCTGAATAACCTTTGAGTTTTTTGCCAACCGATAAATGGTCATCTTAATTTCTTTCACATCGGGATTGATAGCCGCTTCGCGCAATAAACGAATGAAGTAATCGAAACTGTGGTAAGGATAATGCAAATACCTATCCTTTTCACGTACAAGATCCAATAAATTTACGGCATCGTCGAAATGAGGGATATTTAATGGTGGCTGCACGGTATCGCGCAAATCGTATCTTTTGAGCGACGGAAAATTCAATAAGTCTTTAAAATTATGGTATCTACCACTGGCAATGTGAGCCGCTTCTTTGTCAATTTTAAGTAATTTTTCGCAGTATTTAAGCAAGCCGTTGGGCATATCTCGGTCGTGAACAAAACGTACAGGCGCACCTAATTTTCGGTTTTTAACCACTTTCGATACCTTCTCTAAAATTCCCTCGTAAGCCGAATTATCGAAATCCAATTCCGCATCGCGCGTAAATTTCATTGTGTAGGCTTCGTAGGTAGTAAAGTTGAGCGATGCAAAAATCTTTGGCAAACAATACCTTATCACATCATCCATAAAAATAATGAAATGCTTTTCGTCGTTGGATGGTAATACCAAAAAGCGTGAGAGCTGCGAAGTAGGAATGTGAATCAGCGCGTATTCCTTTTTATTCTTTCGTTTGTCAGGTTTTTTGGACCCAGAAATTTCGATAGCCAAATAAGTGCTTTTGTCATTCAGAATTGGTTCTTCATCCATTTGCGAAACCAAAACAGGAAAAAGTGAATTCATCAATTCCTCTTGATAAAACTCCTCAATAAAAAGCTTTTGATTTTCGTCTAATTGCTTTTCGTTTATCAAACAAATATTATTCGCTTTTAATTCGGCAACAACACCCATAAAGATTTCTTCCAATTCTTTGGCGTATTGCAAATTTAACTTTAACACTTTCTTAAGTATCAGCTTGCTATCCGATTTTACATGCTTAACTGAATCTTCAATATCAATCATTCGTCGCAACGTTGCTACGCGCACTCTGAAAAACTCATCTAAATTGCTCGAATAAATTCCTAAAAATTTTATTCGCTCAAGCAATGGATTATTTGAATTAGCAGCCTCATCCAAAATTCGTTTATTAAAGTACATCCAGCTAATGTCTCTATTTATTGACTTGTGAATTATGCTCTTTTTCTTCATCTTTTTGTGTTCAATTATTTACTCTATTGCAAAAGTATACAAAACCATTGTAATACTTGCTCATTTCTTTCGTAATATCTATTAAATTTAAAATTATATAAAAAGAAAAAACATTAGCTCCTAATTGCAACTCAATATTTTTGAAAAAAAATCATTTTTTTACTTCAAATTGCTACAATTAAATTTTGTCATGTTCGTTTCATTTTAAAAACAATAACACCCACTCCGAAAGGTAGTATCCTTTCGAAACAGGTGTTCGTTTGTAATCTTTTTTTTTCTGTATAAAAGAATAATTTTTTATACCCACTCTTCTTTCAATACGTCGCCTTTTATACCAATAACAGCAATTTTTATTGGAATTTTACGACTACTTTCGGTAACTACTTTTTGCGCCATGCGAAGCAAGCCACCACAACAAGGCACTTCCATCATCACCACTGTGAGGGTGTTAATTTGCGAATTTTCTATCATTGATGTTAATTTCGCTCTATAAACATCCTGATTTGTATCGAGCTTGGGGCAGGCTATTGCCAATATTTTACCTGCCAAATAGCGATTATGAAAATCAGGAAAACTGAACGGCACACAATCAGCTGCCAAAACCACATCAGCATTGCGAAAATAACTGGCTTCGGGATTTAACAAATGCAACTGCACAGGCCACTGACGGAGCTGCGAAGCGTTTGTTTGCGTGGGAGATGAAGTAAAAGTTGGTGTAGCATTAGCCATTGTAAATGTCTGAGTAGCCGATTTGGGTGCAGCAAAACTCATTTCGCGACTACCCGGACAACCGCCACCACTTTGTGGATGAGAAACTTCTGCTGGTTTCGAAGCGCACCCACCACCGTTCTTGCTTCAGATAATCAGTTTCGCCATGTTCTTTTAAATGCTTTAAATGAGCTAAAATAGTTTTTTCGCCTTTCGGAATCATCCGTTCGAGCGTTGCAATTTCGTCGTAGGGCTCAGCTTCGCGCTCTTCGAGACTAATGGCTCCCACCGGGCAATCGCCAATACAAGCACCCAGTCCATCGCAAAAAAGTTCGCTTACCATACGCGCTTTGCCATCAATCATTTGCAGTGCGCCCTCGTGGCAACCTTGTACACAAGCCTCACAACCATTGCAAAGCGCTTCATCAATTGTTATTATTGTTCGTTTCATTAATTCATTTACTATTTTATCATTTACAAATTACCATTTAAAAAATCAACTATAACTGAGATTGTAAATGGTAAATGAACAAATGGTCAATTACTTTATCATTGTGAGTAACATTTTAAACTGCTCGGTAGCAACCACCGCATGTCGCACATTGGCAGGCATAATAATACTTTCACCCTCTTTTAATGCGAATGATTTTCCATCTATAATCACCTCTCCCACTCCATCTAACACTTGCGCAATAGCATCGAAAGGAGCAGTATGTTCGCTCAAAAACTCGCCTTTATCAAAAGCAAAGAGTGTAACATTACCACGCTCATTTCGGATAATAATTTTACTCACTACCGAACCTTCGGCATATTGCACTTTTTGGGTCATGCTGAATTTTTCAGCTAAAGGAAAAGATTTATTTTCGGCTTTGGGAGCCATTTTAAATTCGCTCATACTATTTTAATTTGCATTTTTTGAAGCATTTTGTCGCTGCAAAAGTAATCAATACCCAACAATTAAAGTGTAACAGTTGTTACACTAAAAAATTTAATTTTAAAATAATGTCAGATTCAACAACAGACTGGAATAGTTTTGAAAAAATACACGACGACAATGGCTATTTTCCGAATGATATGATTTACAGCATTAGGAAACACCAAAAAGGCGATTTCGTATTCCGTCAGGGAGATAGCTGCGATGCGCTTTGTGTAGTCATTACAGGTTCGGTAAAAACCGAAATGGTTAGCGAAAATGGAAATTTGATGCCAATAGAAACTATTCACGCCCCTCGCCCACTTGCACCTGCATTTATTTTTTCAGATAAAAATATTTTCCCCGTTAATGTAATTGCATTGAATGAAATGGAATTATTACGAATTCCTAAAAATGAAGTGTTGCGATTAATGAGCATTAGACCTGATTTTCTGCAGCAATTTATGACGCACAATGCCAATCGAACCCAATTTCTGACCCAACGATTGCAACTTCTCTCAATAAAAACTATTAAAGGAAAAATTGCCTTTTTGCTTTTGGAAAAACACAACAGCGAAGGTCTTGTTTTTTCATTAGCAAAAAATCAAACTGAATTAGCCGAGTACCTGGGTGTTGCTCGACCTTCGTTAGCAAGGAGTATGTCGGAAATGAGTGATGAGGGTATTATTTCTACCGAAAAGAAAGAATATAAAATACTGAATATAAATAAATTAAAAAAATTATTAGTATAATAATTTGAAAATATGCCAATTTGAAAATGTGGTAATGTGTTTAAATTATTATCGAAATTAATAATTTCAAAATTCAGCTTGGTATTATAAATAATTTAACTTTCGCATGTCTTTAATCAATTAATTTACAGCAATTTGAAAATAAGTATTATCTAACAATCAATTGGTTATATATTATCGTAAATGCTAATATTTCATATAAGCTTAAACGTTGCAGTCGGTAAAGTCCCTCTCCTCAAGGAGAGGGATTTAGGGTGAGGTAGATTGTTCTAAAATTTATTTTTACCTCACCCCTAACCCCTCTCCTTGAGGAGAGGGGGACAGTTTACTGCAACTAATAATTTTTTTAAGCACATATAACTTCCTGAATATAAATACAATATACATGCGAAAGTTGAATAAATAAAAAAAACCACGATAGTTTATATCGTGGTTTCTTTTTATTTAAAACAAAATTTTATCAATTAAAATAGACTCCATGCTACAGTTAAGCCAGCCATTACAATAGAAACCATGCTCATTAATTTGATAAGGATATTCAACGAAGGACCTGATGTATCTTTGAAAGGATCGCCAACAGTGTCACCAGTTACAGCAGCTTTGTGAGCGTCAGAACCTTTACCACCAAAGTTTCCTTCTTCGATATATTTTTTAGCATTATCCCAAGCACCACCTGAGTTAGCCATAAATACAGCCAAAATAAATCCGGTAGATACACCACCTAATAATAAGCCCATTACACCAGCAACACCAAAAAGAACTCCTGTAATTACAGGAATAATAATAGCAAGAAGCGATGGCAATAGCATTTCTTTTTGTGCTCCTTTAGTCGAAATCTCAACGCAACGTGCATAATCTGGCTCACCTGTTCCTTCGAGTATTCCTTTGATTTCACGGAACTGACGACGAACTTCTTCAACCATGCTTTGAGCAGCACGACCTACAGCATTCATAGTTAACCCACTAAATAAGAATGCAGCCATCGAACCGATAAATGCACCTACCAATACCATTGGGTTCATTAAATCCACTTTGAAATATTGCATCATTTGCGGAATAGTAGCTTGATGAATATCAACACCAATTGTATCAAGGAAAAGCTGAGCTTTTTCAGGAACGCGAGCAACGGCAATTTTAATTTCTTCCATGTACGAAGCCATCAAGGCCAATGCAGTTAATGCAGCTGAACCAATGGCAAAACCTTTACCAGTAGCTGCAGTAGTATTACCCAAGGTATCCAATGCATCGGTACGTTTGCGAACTTCAGCACCTAAACCACTCATTTCGGCATTTCCACCAGCATTATCGGCAATTGGTCCATAAGCATCAGTTGCTAAGGTAATTCCTAATGTAGAAAGCATACCAACAGCAGCAATTGCAATACCATACAATCCCATGCTGATATTATTCATATCGAAACCTGCAGCAAAAAGGAACGCTAAAATAATAGAAGCACCAACGATAATCACAGGAAAAGCCGTTGAAATCATACCAGTACCAATACCCGAAATAATAACGGTAGCTGGACCAGTTTTTGTTGATTCAGCAATGTTTTGTGTTGGTTTGTAAGCAGACGAAGTATAATATTCTGTTACTTTACCAATTCCAATACCACCCACTAGACCAGCCATCATAGCTGCCCATATTCCCAAATAATTAGGAATATCAAGATAATAAAGAATACCTAAAGAGAAAATGGCAATCAGAATTGAACTAACATTCACACCACGACCCAAGGCAGCCAATAATTGTTTTTGTGAAGCACCTTCTTTGGCTTTAACAAGAAAAATACCAACGATTGATAATATTATACCAACAGCTGCAATAATCATTGGAGCAATAACGCCATTAAACTGAGTTTGAATACCCATTCCGGCAAATGCAGTAGCACCTAGCGCAGCTGTCGAAAGAATAGCACCACAATACGATTCGTATAAGTCAGCACCCATACCCGCTACGTCACCTACGTTATCACCAACGTTATCGGCAATAGTTGCAGGGTTACGAGGATCATCTTCAGGAATTCCAGCTTCTACTTTACCTACAAGGTCAGCACCCACATCGGCGGCTTTGGTAAAAATACCACCACCCACACGAGCAAATAAAGCTTGCGTAGAAGCACCCATACCAAAAGTAAGTGTTGTAGTAGTAATAATAATTAACTTCATAGAAGGATTAGCTTCAATAATTGCATTTGTAGTTGAATCTAATGCACCAATAATGTACTGAAGAGCATAGAACCATACTGAAATGTCGAGTAATCCAAGACCTACAACCACTAAACCCATTACCGCGCCAGAGCGGAAAGCTAATTGAAGTCCATCGTTCAACGAACGTTGAGCAGCATTAGCAGCACGAGCCGAAGCATACGTAGCAGTTTTCATACCGAAAAAACCAGCTAGACCCGAAAAGAAACCACCAGTAATAAATGCAAATGGTACCCATGGATTCTGAATTTCCAAACCATAAGCCATAATAGCAAAAATGGTAGTAAGAATTAAAAAAACAATTGTTACAACTTTGTATTGTTGTTTTAGATAAGCCATTGCACCATCACGAACGTGTTTAGCAATTTTTTTCATTGTATCTGTTCCTTCGCTTTCTTTAAGCATTTGCTTGAAAAAGTAATACGCGAATCCCAATGCGACAATGGACGCAATCGGCACTAAATAAAAAATGTTATTCTCCATACGAATTAAAAAAAATGAATAAATAGTTAATTAATTGATTTGATTTTATATTTTGTCAAAAGTCGAAAGTCAAAGGTCGAAGGTCTTTTTGTCCTTTGTCCTATATCATTTAACTTTTGTCATTTTTCTTTTGTCTTTTGTCTTTTGACATTTGACTTTGTCTCTCTTCCGTTGTCTGTTGTCAGTCGTCCGTCGTCATTCTAACTTACTAAATGGATATATTCTTTCAGAATTGAAAGTGAATAATCACCAGCATGTTGATTTACAAAGCCAATAGCCGAAGCATGTGCTTCTTCGTCGGCAGAGTCGGAAATTACTCGCACAACAACTAAAGGCACACCGTAATCGTCGCAAACCTGCGCCACCGCTGCTCCCTCCATTTCTACGCAAACTACTGATGGCAAGTTTTTTACAAGCGCATTTTTCATTGCGGTGCTCGAAATAAACAAGTCACCGCTTGCTATATCGCCGGTTAGTAATTTAGGATAAAGTATATTTTGTTCGCTCAATATTTTACGAAAATCTTTATCGTTTTTCAAAAAATTATGAACGGCCTTTATCATTATATCCACATTTTGTTGTGGAATTTCATACGAAGTTTTTCCGGTTAATGGAATCTCAAATCGCCGCATCAACGGTCGTGCATCCATATCGTGCTGAAATAATCGTTGTGCAATTACAATATCACCCACATTCAAGTCGGGCGAAATAGCGCCAGCCACACCTGTAAATACGATACGGTCTACCTTGAATTCCAAAATCAAATTGGTAGCAGTAGTAGCTGCAGCTACTTTTCCCCAACGCGAAAACACCGCCACTACGTCCTGGCCTTCTAATTTACCCTTATAGTAAATTCGGCTGCCACACTCCACAATTTCTTTTTCGGTGATAGCTGCAATAATTTTGTCCATTTCTTCGGGCATGGCGCCCATTATTCCTAGAAGCATATTGTTCGATTTACTATTATACAATTTACCATTTACTATTTTCCGTGAACGATATTTGTTATTCGTTGATATAATGTTGGATGCGAATAATGAAAAAACACATACAACGGATGGGGCATTAAATTGCTTAACGAAGTAGCCGAAAGCTTTTTCAAACCCGAAACCAACTGAGAACCAAAACCATTGCTAGCGGCATAATTATCTGCTTGATACTCGTACTTGCGCGAAAGTTCGTTGGTTGCTATATCAAGTACCATCGAAATTGGCGAATATAAAATACCAAAAGCCAATACATTCAAATGAAAATTAGCCACAGTACCTCCTAAAGCCTGTGCCAATGCATCGCTTTTAAGTATTAATCCAAGTAAATAAAAAAGCAACAAGGATGTTGGAAGCGAAATCAACATATTTTTCAGGGTATGTTTGTGCTTGTAATGCCCTATTTCGTGTGCCAATACGGCTACAATTTCATCTGTAGTCATTGTATCCATCAGAGTGTCGTACAGCACAATACGCTTTTTGGGTCCAAAACCAGTAAAATAAGCATTTGCTTTGGTAGAACGTTTTGACCCATCGATAACAAAAATATTTTTTAATTTAAAATCTACCTTTTGAGCAAATTTTTCAATCTCGGTGCGTAATTCACCTTCTGGAAGTGGCGTTTGTTTATTAAAAAGTGGCACAATTAATTCGGAGTAAAACAGGCTCATAAACAAACCAAAAACCGTAACTACGCTCCAAGCAATCAACCAAAAATAACTTGCCGAAGCTTGATAAATGGAAATAACGGCGTATAAGAGTCCGCCGCCAATTATAATTGTCAACAAATAGCCTTTCAATTTATCTAAAATAAATATTTTTGGCGTAACTTTATTAAATCCGAATCGTTGTTCGATAACAAAAGTATCGTACCACGAAAAGGGAGTTGTTAGTAAGTCGTTTGCAAAAAAAATGAGTGCAAAGAAAACTAATGAGCGTACAATTTCGTTTGTGAAATAAAGTTGAAGAGAACTGTCGAGCCATCCAAAACCACCAAAGGCATACATTCCAATAGTAATGAGGAAGCTAAACGTAGATGAAAGCATACCAAATTTTGTATTGGTGCGAAAATAATTTTGCTGTTGGGCGTATTTTTCCGTATCATAAATATCGGAAAGAATGGAAGGAAGTTTAAGTTTGGAATTTTTGATATTCAAGAGGGCTAAAAAGCGCTCAAGGCCAAAGTCGACAATGAGAATAATAATTATAGCAATAAAAAGGTAATGTGACATATTGTAACTGTATAGTACCCTGATTTTTCGAGCACAAATATACAAAAAATTTTTTATATATTTGCATTTAATAGAAAATAAAATGCACAAACAAATCGCTTTTGTGCTATTAAATTAGTGCAGATTCATACAATTATATTCCAAATTATAAGCAAAACACGGTTATATCTAAAAATTAATTTATTTAATATCAATTTTATATGAAATTATACACGGAAGTTTATATCATATTAGTTCTTTCAACTTTACTACTCGATTTTTTATTGTATAAACAAGCAAAAAGAAGTATATTTATAAATATTGTATTCATTTTTGCTCCAGTAATCATTTTTATAGCTGGGTTTACTTGGGTAAAATTTTTCTACCAGTTATTTTCGGCACATCAATTACCACTTCTCATCATGTGGTTCAATATGGGATTTTTGGCTATTTATGTTCCTAAATTTATTATTGTCATTAGTAATTATATTTCTGCTAAAAAAAAATACACTATCAGTACAGTTCGTATTTTTCGAAATGCTTTGATAGCCTTGGTTTTGATTGTATTTGCTTACGGTGTTTTTATTACGCCACAAACAATAAGCGTAAAACGTATCGACATTCCATTTCGAAATTTACCAACCGAATTTGACAACTATACAATAGTTCAATTTTCGGATGTTCATTTGGGTAGCCGACCTAACGACCCTCAGTTTTACAAAAAATTGGTTGCCGAAATAAATCGTCAACAACCAGATATAGTTGTTTTTACTGGCGATATGGTCAATAATTTTGCCTCCGAAATGGTTGGTTTCGACACACTATTTTCACAAATTAAATCAAAAGATGGAAATTTCGCGGTACTTGGCAATCATGATTATGGCGATTACTCCGTTTGGGATACTGAAGCTGAAAAATCGGATAATTTAAACCAAATTAAAAATTCATTTAAAAAATTTGGTTTTCAATTGATTAATAACGAATCACTTTATTTGAAAAAAAACTCGGATAGTATCGCTTTGATTGGTGTCGAAAATTATAGAAAAAAGAAGCCACAGAATTATTCTAATCTACAAAAAGCGCTTAAAGGAATTAATTCAAAGGCGTTTAAATTACTTTTGAGTCATAATCCACAGCACTGGGAGCGTGAAATTTTACCACAAACAGACATTGATTTAACTCTTTCGGGACATACACATGCAGCACAAATGGGTTTTAATATATTTGGAAAAATATTTTCGCCAGCTATATTTTTATTTAAGCAATATTATGGCGTTTACGAGCACGAAAATCAAAAGATATATGTTTCACGCGGATTAGGTTATATCGGACTGCCTTTGCTAATAGGACTAAATCCAGAGATTTCGATTATTAAACTAAAATACCAAAAAAGCGAATCGGAAAATTAATTCTGATTCGCTTTTTATTATTCAAATAACCAAGTATTAATCAACCAAAATTGGTTTGTATTTGGGAACCAAAGTTTTCATAACAATCCAACCTATAAGATAAGCAACAGCACAGAATGTAAATACAATGGTGTATCCGGGCGTCTTGCTTCCCCACTCTACTAAGCTGTAATCGAACAACATACCGCTGCCTTTGTTGATAAAGAAAGAGCCAAGTCCACCAGCCATACCACCAATACCAACAATAGTTGCAACTGCCGATTTAGGGAACATATCGCCAACAGTTGTAAAGATATTCGCCGACCAAGCTTGGTGTGCCGAAGCGCCTATACCAATAAGTAAAACCGGAACCCAAAATGCGTAAGCACCCAACGATTCAATATGACCAAAAGGCTGAGCTAACAACACTAACAATGGGAAAAATGCAATAATCATCATAGCGCGCATACGTCCTGCATACGGGTTCATTCCTTTGTTAATAAAGTAAGTAGGGAATTTACCGCCAAACACCGAACCGAACACGGTTATAGTATAAAGCACACCAATTGGGAATGCAATTTCATCAGGCAACATACCGTATTCGGCCTTTAAATAAGCCGGAGTCCAGAATAAGAAAAACCACCAAACGCCATCGGTCATAAACTTACCAAAAGCAAATGCCCATGTTTGTTTGAACTTAAATGCTTGTTTATAAGTCATTTTTTCAACTTTTACAGCTGAATCTACAACTACCTTATCAGCTTCTTCATCCTGATTGATATAGGTTCTTTCAGCAGCATTTACTTTAGGATTAATTTCAATTGGTTTGTAATAAATCAACCAAGCAATTAACCACAAAAAACCTACTGCGCCAATCACAAGGAAAGCGGCTTCCCAACCCCAAGCTTTTGCCATAAAAGGAACAGTAAGCGGAGCTAATATGGCACCTACATTTGCACCCGAGTTAAAAACACCTGTTGCAAAAGCACGGTCGCGTTTTGGAAAATATTCTGCTGTAGCTTTAATTGCTGCCGGAAAGTTAGCCGACTCGCCAAATGCCAATAAAATTCGCGCAATGACAAACATAACCACACTCACCATCGAAATAGTAGCTACAATAGGCCCAGTAGCATCTGTCAAACCTTTTGCATCCGGAATGCCAGTCCACCACTCAGTAGCCAATCCGCAAAGCGCGTGTAGCATAGCTGCCAACGACCAAACGGCAATAGCCCATGCATAACCTTTTTTTGTACCGAGTTTATCAATAAACCGACCGGCAAAAAGCATGGAAATAGCATAAGCTAGTGAGAAAATGGCGGTAATTGTACCATAATCACTGTCGTTCCAGTGAAATTCCTCTGCCAAAATTGGCTGTAAAAGTGATAAAACTTGACGATCGAGATAGTTGATAGTAGTTGCCAAAAACAGCAAGGTACATATCGTCCATCGGTACTGCGTCATTTTTTCGTTCATTTTTCCAAGTGTACTCATTTTTTTTAAAGTTAGAAATTAGAAGTTAGAAATCAAGTAAATAGCAATTTGAAATTAGAGTGAATTTTCAAATTCTCTCATTTTCAAATTTTCAAATTATCATATTATTTTACTTTCTGAATTATACCAAGTGCATCTGCACAAAGTTTGGTAATACCAGCCCAGTCGCCTGCTTTCATCATATCGGCAGGGAAAAGGTTTGAGCCCATACCCACACAAGTTACACCAGCATCGAACCACGATTTGAGATTAGCTTCTTCGGGTTTTACACCGCCTGTTACCATTAAGTTCGACCATGGCATTGGCGCTTTTAGTCCTTTTACAAAACCAGCACCGAGCACATCACCAGGGAAAACTTTGCAAATATCGCAACCAGCTTCCTGAGCAAAACCAACTTCGGTAACCGAACCACAACCCGGAGCGTAAGGAATTAAACGACGATTTGCTACTTTTGCCACTTCGGGGTTAAATAATGGACCAACAATAAAGTTAGCACCCATCTGAATATAAAGTGCTGCTGTAGGTGCATCAACGATTGAACCAATGCCCATAATCATTTCGGGACATTCTTTGGTTGCAAATTTTGACAACTCACGAAAAACTTCGTGCGCAAAATCGCCGCGGTTTGTAAACTCAAATGCACGAACACCGCCTGCATAACAAGCTTTTAGTACATTTTTGGCAACCTCAATGTCGCTATGATAAAACACGGGAACCATGCCCGTTTCTTTCATGACTGAAAGTACTTGTAATTTTGAAAATTTCATATTTGTTAAATGACTCCTAACCCCTAAAGGGGGATAAGAGATGTTAGTATTGTATTATAACCCCTAATCCCTAAAGGGGGATAAGAAAAAGACCATTCGGTACTAATTCAGTTCCCCTTCAGGGGTTAGGGGTAGTTTTATCTTTGTACTCGTCCGCTTGAGTCACCTCCACATAATGCTTCCACTTCTTCAATTGAAACGAGGTTGAAATCGCCATTTACAGTATGTTTAAGAGCCGAAGCTGCTACTGCAAATTCCAACGCCTCGCCTTGATTTGGCTTGGTCAACAGACCGTGAATTACGCCACCCGAGAATGAATCGCCACCACCAACACGGTCGACAATTGGTTCAATATCATAACGTTTTGAAGTATAAAATTCATTTCCATCGTAAATCATGGCTTTCCAACCATTGTGCGTTGCCGAGAACGATTCGCGTAAGGTAGAAATCACGTATTTGAAATCAAATTCTTTAGCCATTTGCATAAATATGCCTTTGTAACCTTCGGCATCAGTATGTCCGCCTTCTACATCAGAGTCGGGTTTAAAACCTAAACAAAGTTCAGCATCTTCCTCATTACCAATACAAACATCAACATATTGCATCAACGGACGCATAATAGATTGCGCTTTTTCTTTTGTCCAGAGTTTTTTGCGAAAATTCAAATCCACCGATACTGTAACACCATGACGTTTGGCAGCTTCGCAAGCTAACTTTGTAAGTTCAGCACCAGCATCCGAGATGGCTGGCGTAATTCCCGACCAATGAAACCAATCTGCACCTTGCATAATAGTATCGAAATCGAAATCAGAAGCTTTTGCTTCAGCAATTGCCGAATTTGCACGGTCGTAAATTACCTTACTTGGACGCATCGAAGCGCCGGTTTCGAGATAATAAATACCTACACGGTCGCCTCCACGAGCAATAAAATCGGTTTTAACACCGTATTTTCGCAAAGCATTTACAGCCGATTGACCGATTTCATGTTTTGGTAATTTTGATACAAAATACGCATCATGACCGTAGTTTGCACAGCTCACAGCCACATTGGCCTCGCCTCCGCCATAAACCACATCAAAAACATCCGATTGAACAAAACGTGTGTTTCCGGGAGTTGACAAGCGGAGCATAATTTCTCCTAACGTTACAATTTTCTTACTCATTTCCTGTAAAAAGTGATTATTTTTTTTTAATTTTAAAAAATTGGTCGACCAAAGATACTACGATTTTTTTAGCCTCCAAAAGTATTTAAAAAATATTAAGTCGATTTGGTAATTTATGCAGATAAATGCATAAATACTGTATTTATATTAAAATTTGAAATAGTTTTTCGCATTATAATAACTAATATTTTCCACCATTTTTCCAATAAAATCCATTTCCTGATGTGGTAGTAATCCCATTTCCACATCCTTACCAATAAGATTGCACAAGGTACGACGGAAATATTCGTGACGAGGATACGAAAGGAAACTGCGCGAATCGGTAAGCATACCCACAAAGCGACTCAATAAACCTAATACCGACAGTGAGTTCATTTGTTTTTCCATTCCATCTTTTTGGTCGAGGAACCACCAACCCGAGCCAAACTGAATTTTGCCAGCAACAGTACCATCCTGAAAGTTTCCAATCATAGTTGCAATCATTTCATTATCAGCAGGATTGAGATTATACAAAATGGTTTTTGTCAATTTATTTTGTGAGTCCAATCGGTTTAAGAACTTCGAAAGCGCTTTTGCTGTATTAAAAGTGCCAATTGAATCGAAGCCCGTATCAGGTCCAATCTGATTGAAAAGTCGGGTGTTGTTATTACGAATTGTACCAAAATGGAATTGCTGTGTCCAACCTTTTTCCCAGTCCATTTCGGCAAAAATTACCATCATAGCCGATTTGAATTTCAAAATTTCTTCATGGTTTAACTCTTTTCCACCATACACTTTATTAAAAATAGCTTTAATCTCCGCTTCGGTATAATCTTCGGCATAAAACTCTTCAATACCGTGGTCGGAAAGCTTGCAACCTTGTGCTGCAAAAAAGTCCTGACGTTTGCGAAGCGCCAAAATCATGTCATCGAACGACGAAATTTTTATTTCAGAAATTTCGGCTAATTGTTCTACGTAACGAATAAAGTTTTCAGGAACTTCAACTGCCATAGCCTTATCAGGACGCCAGGTAGGCAACATTTTAATTTCGAAACCATCTTCACGTGTTTTGATATGGTGTTCCAATGTGTCAATAGGGTCATCGGTTGTACAAACCGCTTCTACTTTGTAATGGCGCATTAGGTTGCGAGCCGAAAATTCAGGAGATTGTAATTTGGCATTACACTCGTCGAAAATTTCACGAGCAGTTTTTGGCGAAAGTAATTTTTCGATTCCAAAAGCAGTTTTTAGTTCCAAGTGTGTCCAGTGATAAAGCGGATTGCGCATGGTATATGGAACAGTTTCAGCCCATTTTTCAAATTTTTCCCAATCGGAAGCATCTTTTCCGGTAATAAATTGTTCGTTAACACCGTTTGTACGCATTGCGCGCCACTTGTAATGGTCGCCACCCAACCATGCCTCGGTAATAGATTTAAACTGATGGTCGTTTGCAACCATCGAAGGTACTAAATGACAATGATAGTCGATAATAGGCTGCTTTGCAGCATGTTCGTGGTAAAGCTTTTGTGCCGTATCAGTTTGCAACAAAAAATTTTCGTCTAAAAAGTTTTTCATATTATTCTATTTATATATCTGCCCCCTAACCCCCAAAGGGGGAATAATACGGGTGCGCTGAATGTTTGTTATTTCAATACTGTGTAATAAATTATTAATTTACCAGGCGTAAAAAATACGATATTTCAATACCAAAGCACAATTTCAGATTTTACAATTAAAAACCATAAAATCAGCAACTTATTATCCTACACATCATCTAATATTAAAAACCGTGTGCGCACACAAAAGTAATATAAATTATTATATCAGCAAAGAATCATTTCAAAATAGTAATATTTTAACCAAAATATCCTGAATGCGACTCTAAGTTGCGCCCCGAATAGACATAAAAAAACCGAACTTGCCTTGAGTTAAAAGGAGTAGTTCGGGTTTTTTGTAAGTTAAAGGGCTATCATTCCTATAGGAAGGCTTAAAGCTCTTATTTAGAAATCAATGCACTTGCAATAATTCCCTCAATTACAACATTTTTTGATGGTGCGAATATCGTAGCCAATTTTTGTTTCAAGCTGATTCCAAATAACTTCTACTGCATCATCTAACGGAATTGCAGCAGTTGGTAATTCATTATTATA
>JAIFKX010000067.1 GCA_020049335.1 Paludibacter sp.
AATCGAGTAGAATATTTTTACCAGCATCGGTTGTTATTAAATGCTTGCTGCCGGTTACTTCGCGTGCTGCGCCCAGAAATTTGATTTTCATGTGTGTATAGATTTAATTTGTTTCTTTTAATAAAATGATTTAGGCTAAAAAAAACGTTCATTTTCAGCTGTTTAAACCTATTTTTGAGTTAAATTATTTTCCAAAGATATATAAAATAGATGAAAATTACGTATATTTTAAAATAAAAATTTCTTGTTCTAAACCCATTTTTAATTCGTGAATCCATTGAATCAAATCATTTAATTTAGTTTCGTTAATTTTTTCTTTCACAAAATTTTCACTTTGATTAGCGTATAATGCTTTATTTCCATAATTTTGAAGTAAAATCTTCGTATTGTCAGGAACAAAAAAATTGGCTTTTTTTCCAAGATATTTTTTGTATTCATTTAGATAAATGCCTATTCCAGCAAAATCGAAATCGCCAAAATGTAAATACGGATTTGGAACTGATTGCAACCATTTTATCAAATCTTTACTCTGGTTTTGTGGATAACGACATACAAATAAGGGGTTTATATTTTGAAATAAATATTTTTGTTTGTAAATATGGCGAAAATTTTCTGGATTTTCAATCCCAACAAGCGTAACTTCGGCAGGAATTGTAAATGTTTCAAAATCATATATAAATTGGAAACTTCCTTCGGCTGGGTTTATTATAATTGGCTCATTATTTAATGTTGCCTGTAATGGTGAAAAGCAATTTACCAAAAATCCTTTGAAAGTTCGAACATTTCTTAATTTAGAATCGGACGCTATTGCTATAAAGTCGCTTCGTAAAGCAACTTCATTTTTGAGCACCAAAATATATTCTAATAAATTGCTGATTCCGAAATGATTACGTAAATAATCATCTAATCTTTCGGGCGAACGAAGAAAAATTAGTTTTTTGCTTCGCCCAAGAATCTGCTGTTCTAAAATACCATTTTCAAGCATGGTATCTATACTACTATGTTGTAGTTTGCTAGCAGGAATTTTTTCAGTATTTTGCAGCAATAAAAGTTTTTCGGCTATGCCAATGGGTAAATTCATTGTTCTGCGTGTTGCGTAATAATCAAATTTACTTTGGTCATACTATCGGCATCTTTGTGAAGTTTATAGATGTGCGAAAATGCCATAGCATCGTTTTCAATTGGTGAGCCATTGATTAACAAAATGTTACGGTCATTAGCAAATTTCAAAATACCGCGAACATTGGTTGGGTGCAGTTTACCAATTTCATCCATCATGCAATGTAAACGAAAATCTTTGAATCGCTTTGACACACTTTCTTTGAACACATTCAGCAACATGATATTCAACATTGCTTTTACCAAGGTGTCGGTTCCCTCCGATCCTACATTGCTTAATTTTTCCACCCAGCCGGTATCATTCTGGTTCTCCTCAATCCTGAATTTCAATTCGAAAGAATCGGACAATGAAATATAATCTCTTTTTACGTCGCTTATTTTCTTTACAAATTGCTTGAGCAAATCTACTGCATCTTTATTTTTCTTTTCCTGATTTCCTGTCGAAAATAAGTTGGTTTCGCCAAACTCCAATGTATTTTCGTCGTTGAATTTCTTTATCATCAATAATAATTGTACAATTTCATTCTTGCTATCTTCAACTTTCAATTCAATTTTTTTGATAACACCAGCCCCAATCGATTCACGTTCGACAAAATCATTGTTTATTTTTGTTATAATTTTCTGTATTTCACCCGATTGAGCCAAAAGATTTCCTGTTTCGGTACCGATAGTAGAAACGATTAACGCAAAACGCTCATTCACCTCTTTTTCAATACGTTCTATCTTTCGTTCCTCTACAAAATCGGAAAGCATTTCGGCAAAAGAAAGCAATGCAGACTCGTTCGTTATAAGTTTTTTGAATTTGAAAATGTTGTTTTCGCTGAATTTTCCCAAAAAATCGGTAGCAGTATTACGCAATTCCTCTTTCCGATTATGTAATTTTTCGTAATGAATGGATTTTACATCGTCAATTAAAGCTTTGATTCGCTTCTCCGAAATCAATTTCAAATCGGCAGCCCCAAAATAATCAGTTATTGATTTGAAACATTCAGTTTCACTAAATTCAGCAAACAACAATTTATCTTCTTGAATGATTTTTAACTGTTTATCTAATTCATCAGCAATGAGTTTTATGGAAAATAATTCTTTTGATAACTCATTATTTTGCGTTTCAAATTTTGTATTTTCTAACTCATATTGTTTATCTAATTGTAGCTTTTCTTGTTTAAAAGTGGCAGTTTTATCAATAAAATCTCGCTTGTCTTTTTTATATTCCGCTACAAGGTCGCGATTCGAATCAATATAACTCAAATTTTTATCAATTTCCTTTAACCTTGCATCAATTTCGTTTAATCGTTTTACATCAGCTCCTTTTTCGGAAAATTCATTGTTCTTTCGGTTCTGAATTTTATCTTTTTGATTTTCAAAATCAAGCTTTTGCAATCTAATTTCAGTTTCAATATCAATCAACACTTTATTTTTCAGTTCGTATTCGGTATCAATTATTTTATCGCGTTCCTTTTCTTTCAGTTTAATCGCCTTATTGTTTGCTTCTTCAACTGTACTAACTTTCAATTCGGCAAACTTCACATTTTCAAGAGCTTCTCCCGTTTGATTGTCTAAAATTTCGAGTTGATTAGCACGCTCCTTTTGCGCTTTCGTTTTTAATTCATTGAGTTTTATCGTTATTTCGGACTGTTTATTTTTTGTTTGCCCTAAATTGTAATCTATTTCACGAATTATATCTTTTTGCTCTCGTATTTTAGGTTGATATTTCTTTTTAAGCTTATCCTTTTCCTCTTCTAATTGCTTCGACAACAATAAAATAGATTGCTTGAGCGCTTGAAACTGCACAATAAGATTATTCTTATCAAATTCGTAATCGGCAACCGTTTTTACTGTTTTATTTATTTCGTTCAAGTCAATTTCGACACCAAAAATACGGTCTGATTTTTCGGCCAAACGTGGATTTAATGATGAATTAAACAGCACATTTTTTTCGTCAATAATTTTCCCTATGGTTTTGTCCCAATCGGGGTAATTCTCATTCAACCAGCCGTATAACGAATCTTTACTATTTGTCAGATAAGAATCAATATCAGTTATTAGTTTGATTATTTCTGATATTTGAGCATCATTTTTTTCCTGATCACGTTCAAAATTTCGTAACAAATTTTGCTCGTCAAGTTCCCATTGTTTCTGTAGGGTTTCAATTCGTTTGCCGGCATTGTCTTTTTCAATGGGCAACTGCTTAATTTTATTCTCAATAGCTAGCAAATCTTCTTCCAAACCACGAATATCTTCTTCGAAAAACCGTTTATGTTTAATACCTTCTTTCTTGATTCTCAGTTCATTTACAATCCGCTTTTTATCTTCGCAGTCTGTTCGTAAAATTTCTATTTCACTTTTATGCCCCTCCCTAAATTCTGCAATTTTTTTGTTGAATTCTTTTGTTGTTTTATCTTTAAAACTCAGAAAATCGGCATTAATTCCATTCTTAACTGCATTTTTACCATTCAAAAAGTCATTGTATTGATTTTCTAATGCGCTGAGAATGGCCTGAAACTTGACTTCCAAATCTTGAAATTGTGCTGAAAGAAGATTTTTTTCGTTAATAAAATTAGTTTGTTCTCTTTCAAAATCAGATTTTTTTTCAACCGTTTCTAAAATTTGAATGATATTTTTTTGATTATATTCTTCGGATAGTCGCTTCGCCGTTTTTAGGTTTTCGTCCTGAACGCGAATGTCTCCCCTCATTTTCATTGCCTTTTCGTCAAAAATTTCCTTAGCTCGCCTTTGCTTTTTTATGAAAATATCCACTTTTTCCTTTTGTGTTTGCAACCGCTCCCCTACAAGTGGCTCATCTTGTTCATTTTTGCTAACAGCTGAAGCTAACTCCTTGGCTAATTGTATTTTTTCATGTTCCAAATAGCGAATGGCGATATAAAGTTTTGCAATATTTTCTGCTTGCGAGCTCGTGGAGGGCATTTTAAATTTTCGAATATCGTTGAGCTGTGTTTCAAAGTTATTCAAATGATGGGCATACTGATTCAAATCTATGCGCACATCGTTATCTAATGATAAAATTATTGTTTGCTTTATAAACTCCGCTTCCATTTTGGAATTTAAAAACACATTTTGAATTGTTTTTGGAACTTGTTTGTAATCTTTACTTTCGAGAATGGAATAGCGTCGGTATTCGTGCTTTTTGTCCGCATTATTTCCGTAAATTATATCGCGATATTCTTTATATTCATCAATTTTTCGTTTACTATAAAACACCTTTTGAGCATCGAGTTTTGCCGCAATAGTATCCCAACTGTCGGGCACATTTCCATTTTCGTTTACAAAAAATTGTTGTTTGTATTCTCCATTAAAAAAGCGAAAACAAACCTTGTGCTGCGATTTATACGATACGACACAAAATTTGCCATCCTCCCTCACCACTTCATAAATAATATACGAATTGCTATGTTTGAAATAATAATCTACATAAGAATCCTTTTGTTTAGGAATGCCAAGTCCCAAGGCATCAGCATTATAAAAAAATAGAACAGCTCTTAGCAAAGTGCTTTTACCAACGCCTTGTGTGCCAATAAAATGTACATTGCCATTCAAATTTACCTCGGCATATTTAATTTGGGCACTATTGATAAATGTGATTTTATTCAGGTATCTCATGCTGCACTTCCTCCGGTATGTTTATATTGTTTACTAATTCTTCTAAATATTTATAGGAGGCTAAAATTTTGTACGACTTCAAAATTTCGTTTTCAATTTCGGCAAACCCTTCTTTGCAAAGATTATCCACCACTTTCGTAACTACCTCATCATAAGGAATTTTATCGTCTAATCTGAGTACTTTACGCAATCCATCAGCTTTACTCTTCAATACTGCATCTACTTTTATTTGTACAACAATTTCTTGCGTGGTGAAACTGTATCCCGAAACAAAAGCATTGTCGAAAGTTTTGAAAAAGTCCAGTATATCAATCCATTTACAAGCAATTTCTAATTTTCGTTCCATGTCGGCTTTCGATTCATTTTTGCGCGAAAAATAATAAAACTCATCGCCTTTTTCGAGCAAAAAGCCAATTGCTAAAAAGTAGTCGTATAATGCTTCATACTTTTCTTTATCGTCAATAATATCGTAAAATTTCGAAATACGGCTATCTCCACTGTTCGAGCAAATAAATTGACCATTACTCAAAATATCAAAAATTTCACCTGTTTGTCTGGGTACGTTCATACTTATTGTTTTTTATTTGGGATAAACAACTGCATATTCTATATTATTTTCTATCAAGAACTTATCTGTCAATTCCAACTCATTTTCGAACATTGAAATAATCTGACAGAAAACGGTAACTCGCTCTTCGAAAGAAACAACGCGAACAAATTCGTAGTGCATCAAAAAGCCAAATAAATGATTCCCTGATTGTTTAAAATCATTCCGAATTTTATACAAATCGATATATATTTCCTTTTCAGCTTCCAGTTCAAGGTCTTTGGCAGTTAAATTTGCCGCAAGCTGTTTGGATGGGTTAATGGCTGATTTATAGCGATTTCTGACTTTTTGAATTAAAGCAAGATGCTCATCTTTTTGAAGGTTATCTATCGAGAGTTTTAACCGGTAGGAAGGTTTTGTTTCAAATACAAGCGCATTGTTGTGCGTCAAAACTTCGCGTATATTTGTTTTGTGTTTTATTTCAAACTGATCACGTAAGTATTTGAGCTGCTTTAACTTCTCAATAAATTTACTTTGATATTTAATTTGATTGATATACTCAATAATCTGCTGGCGTGTTTCTATAAGGTTTTGACGCGATTCGGTTAAATCTAAAATTAGCTGAATGCGAATTTCTTTTAGCCCTTCATCGGTAGCTAATTTAAAAAATGTCTCTTCCTCTTCGCGCAATAATCGTTCAGTTTGTTCAATAAGTGCTTGTATGGATTCTAATTTACGCTTGTAATTTTCAAGTTTTGAGAGTTTAATTTTGTAATTCGGTTCGGTTTTGAAAGCATTTTCAATATTTCTATTCAAATCGATAATATTTCGGAGCGTGCTTCTTCCTATTTTTTGTAAAACCGACTTCACATTTCGAAGGTATCTAAACCTATCAGCTTCGGTATTCGATTGCAAATAATACGTTGCATATTCTTTTACCTGTTGAATATTTTCGTTAATGTAAGAGGTATTTATTTCTTCGTTCACCTCCAAAACAGCCTCAAAGAAATTCAGAAATTGATCATCTAATTCGATAAAGGCTCCATTTTGAGCAATGATATTTTTGTTGAGTAATAGTTTAATAATATCCTCATTATTTTCGAGCAACTCCACAGCATAATCATAGCGATACGAAGGTGATTTTCGTTTCTCAAACATTTCGGCAATTAATTTATTGCCTCTGTTTAATGTATTGAGTAATTCTTTAATGGAATTAAATTGGCTCATAATCAATACTATGCTTATACTACTGCATTCAATTTATCGTGTAGCCAAAATACCTACAAACAAACCGCGCAAAAATCCATCTTGATTTTACTCTATCCGATTACTTCTTTCTTGTTTCACTTCTATTTTGAGTGGATTAGCCGAAATTTCTTTGTTTAGTTGGCGGTTGTGGTATATGTCCATTGCCATGTAGAGTGCTTCGCGAAATGAACTTTCGGATGCTTCGTTTTTGCCTGCAATGTCGTAGGCAGTGCCATGGTCGGGCGACGTACGTATAATACTCAGGCCTGCCGTATAGTTTACGCCACTTTCCATACCAATGGTTTTGAATGGAATTAGTCCTTGGTCGTGATACATAGCTAAAATACCATCAAACTTCGAAAAGTTACCAGCGCCGAAAAAACCATCGGCTGGATAAGGACCAAAACACATTACTTTGTCTTTTTCGGCCAACTTCATGGCTGGAATGATAATATCTGACTCTTCGGCACCAATCACTCCTTGGTCGCCAGCATGTGGATTGAGCCCAAGGATAGCAATACGTGGACGACGAATGTTAAAATCATTTTTTAAGCTATTATTAAAAACGACCAATTTATTTTTAATTAGTTCAGGCGTAATTGATTTCGACACTTCGTTGACAGGAATATGCCCTGTAACTACTGCTACACGCATTACATCGTTTACGAGCAACATTAAAGCGGGCGTTCCAGTACCAAAATTCTGTTCGAGGTATTCGGTATGACCTGGAAAATGGAAAGCATCCGATTGAATATTTTTTTTGTTTATTGGCGCAGTAACCAAGGCGTCTAATGCACCACGTTTGAGGTCTTCGGTTGCTTTTTCGAGTGCCGAAAGGGCAGCTTTTCCTGCTTCGGGAGTCGATTTTCCCATTTCAACTTTTAGGTCGTCGTTGGCACAATTAATAATATTGACACGTTTGGGGTTTAACTCTTCTACCGAATTAATAATATTAAGATTTATATTCTGAATATCAAGCGCTTTGCGATAAAAAGACGCCACTTTGGGCGAGCCATAAATTACCGGAATAAAAAATTCGAGCATCAAAGGTTCAGCAAGTGTTTTAAGCATCACTTCGTAACCAATACCATTAATATCGCCATGCGAAATTCCAATAACAATTCTTTCTTTTTCCATACTAAATTATTTTTTTGTAGCTACAACCGACACTTCTTTGAGGGCATTAATTTCGTGAGGGAGCTTTGTAGTGAAAACCACTGCTTCTAACTGACGAATGGCATTTCGTTTTTTATGCCCAGGACCAAAAACAAAAGCATCCACCGTAATAACACGCTGATTTACTTCATCTAAGCGCGTATGACTATAAAATGGACCGCCCATAGCAGCGCCATTCATCATGCGCCACAATCCACGAACTTCGGCACAATAACCTTCGTTTATCCAAATTTCGTTAAACAAAGGATCGTCATATTTCACTTCGGTTGCCATATACGAACCTTTCAATTCGCCTGGTATATTTGCTTTCATTACTGAGTCGCGACGAGAAATAAGTGCTTCTTTTGAAAACATTTTTTTGTCGGTATAAGGATACGAATAAATAACTATATCCTGACGGAGACCTGCCTGATTATTCGTTATCCAATAAAAATCTTTTTTCTTAACTGCTTTGCTAATTCCCTGAGGTATATCGATTTGGATGCCAAATATTTTTTCAATTTCTGCTTTTGCATTTTCGTTGATATAGTTTTTGTTAAATGCAATTTGACGCTCACGTTCGGCTTTTACAAAATAATCGACCACAAATTTGCCGTATTGTTTAATAGAGGCTTGCAGCGTAGTGTCATCGGGCGATGTAATACGCACAACAGCTTGTGGATATGCCCAGCGGTCTTTTGAATAGGAAATCTTTGTTCTCGTATATTTATCTCCAATTTCAACAAATAAAATATTGCGAGCCGATTTAAGCACATCCGTAAATTCAACTTTATTGCATTGATGCACCACCAAAACAGGTTCAGCTTGTGGCATTGCAGCCATATCTTGCGATAAAAATTCGCTCAATTGTCGACCTACGGGCGCTTTCCACGCTGTATCGTTCATTACTACCAACAACTCGAACTGTGTACCCGAAACGGCTGGCAAAGTTCTGTCAGTACTAATACATCCATTAAGTACAATTACTAACAAGGCTAAAAATGACCACTTTATTCTCATAACTTTATTTTTTTAGTTCTATTAAATGCGTATTTTTGTTTTTTGTATCTAAAAAATTCAACACATAATTCATTAATCGGTTACGTTCTTTTTCTGATTTAATAACTTCGAATGGAAAACCAAACGAGCAAATTTTATATTTCCCACTGTAAGCCACGCCTGCGCTCAAATTTGTTCCATTGTACCTGCAAATAGTAAATGCACCTTCGCCCACAGGGTCTATTGCATCAACCGACTCTACGAAAATGGATGTTTCGTTTGGCTGATCGTAATAATCGAACTCGGCACGACCAAACTGATGGTAGGGCGTTGGCACCACAGTAACCTTCGAACTGAAATTGGCATTGGTTTGTTTGAGCTTATATTTCAACAAGTTTTCCGAAAAAAACTTTTCGGGAACAGAAATAAAATCATTTGAATAAAAATCTGAAGCAATAAAGGCAGCACTTACCATTAAACTTCCACCACCCTGACAATACAAATTCAATCGTTGCTGCAAAGCTAATGGAAAAGTTTTAAATTCGGATGCTTTTTTTCCATTTCCTAACAGAGTTTTCTTTTGTTTACCTAAAATAAGGTCGACAATTTGAAATTTAGTTAAATCAATTGAATCTTCGAGCACCGATTTTAAGCTACTCGACACAAACGAAAAGCCAGCCGCTTTGATTGATTTTCCATGCAAATAAGGATAATCGAATGAATTTCCAACTATTAGTTTATCGGCGAAATTTGAAAAACTGGCACCAAACCCAGCATCATTGTCATTTTTATAGGGTTTAGATCGGTTAAATTCTTTTTGTTTACCAATAAATCCATAATCGTGTATATACGAAACGCCTGCATCGGCATCAAAATTAAAACCAGCCGAGGTATGATTTTTTGTAAAGCTAACAGGAGCTCCCAAACGATCAAATCCATTGACTATCAGCACTACTGGCCGAGTGGAATTGGCTCTGTATGCCGATAAAATTTCCGATGGAAAGCTCTCGCCTCCTGCGTTTAAAGCCGTAATTCTAAAACTGTAAATCTTGCCCGATTGCAAATCAATCGTATATTTCGAATCGTTCACTACACGCCCATTATCAAAATCGCCGTCATCGATACGCGTATATAAAATAAATTTATCGGCAACCGCTGTTGGCTCTAAACTATCGGCAACTGCTTTCCAAGCAAGTTGTAATTTATTTTTACTTAAAAAATGACAATTAAAATTTGAAACAGGCAGTGGCTGCACCACAAAATCTTTTTTTTCGGCATGTAAATAACGCAAAATGCCTTTGTAAATTGCACGGCTCACCCCAAAACGGTAACGCGGGTCGAGCCCATAGCGCATATCGGCAAAATTTTGGTGCGAAAGCAGTTCGAGCAACATGGTAGGCACTTCGGGCACACGCGCTTCGCTGTAACTTTTGTTCCACAACCCACGCCGAACCCATTCGGGGGCATATAGCTGACGAATATCATTGGAAATTTGCGTTTGAATAATATCCGTCAAATCGCGCGAAGACCAACGAGAAGCTCCATTTTCGAACACCATTCTTCCTGCCGAATTGGGAACTGTGCATATTCCAAGCGTTCCAATTAACGAATCTTTTGCCGACGAACCAGCATCGGTATGAAAAGCAAAAGCCAAATCGAGCGGAATGTTGAGCCCATTTCGGTTGGGTAAAACCGACGAACCACCCGCTAAATAATTTACCCAAAATCCTCGCGACTGAAAATCATCGGAATAGTCATTTTTTCCATCCGTACGACTGTAAACACTGTCGGGCACGCCAGCCCATTGCAACCAGTAGCGCGCTCCCTCGATGTAACGCGGATGATTACTTATCTGAGGCAAAATTGTTTCTGTCGAAATTATTGGCGTTTCAACCTTGGTTGTATCTGAGCTTTTTGAGATTGGTAAAACAGCTTTTTGATTTGGGTTACGAGCTATATTTCCCATTCCGCCACCAATTTTTACGGCGTCGGCTACCACTATTTTTTTTGTAAAAGCACTGTAATTCGACAATACCACCTTACAGGAACTGCTTCTGCCTTTTTCGAACATAAAATGTCCTAAATAAATCCAAGTACCTCCACCCATAGTCTGATTCAGCTTAAAATCAGTTTGTCCACCTTTGTGATAAACCGTGTATCGGGCATCAGGAGCGCTATTTTGAATAGATTTATACGACACATATACGGCATATTTACCCGTTTCGGGAATAGTGGGAATCCATTCGGCAGTGCTCAATTCGTCCACATCGTCGATGCAATCAACAATTCGATAAGTCCCTAAATGAAAAGGATTCTCATCTTCCAAATACGTAGCTTTTGGATTGGCAAAACCCCAATCGGCACCCGCTCTCCAACTTTTAAAATCGGTACGTTCATTGTAACGATGCAATTTATTTTCATTGTCGTTATCCACAATCACTTCGTTACACTGTGTATCGCGTTCGCGCGGCAAAAACAAATTAGCACCGGCATTCTCGAGCATGGGCACCAAGTATGGCAACACATAAGATAATGTAAATAAATCTTCGACTGTGCTGAAAATTTTGGCGCGTTGATATACCCATTTTTTTATTAATTGATTGTAGTACAAACCATGACTATGCCATAGAGCTATGTGCTTATTGTACAAACCATTAGTTGGCTTATAAGGGCGCGAAAGGTTTATAATTAAAGGATTACCATTATACTTCGTATCGAAAATACGCGATTTATCTAATTCACTTTCAAGGTAATAATTGGGAATAAGATCTTCAATTTTTTTTGTATCGGTAATGCAAGTAATTTTATAATTCGGATTCGTTTTTCGGGTTACATTGGCTATCATACTGTAAATGCGTTTTACATTTTCAGGCCGAAAGGGGATGTAGCTCAAAGCATCGCTTGCAATTACAATAAGCGTGCTATCGGTGCGAATTACATCCAGTTGAACAACTGATATTTTACCTACATTGGCGTATTTAGCAGCAATTTGAGTAAGCGAATCGGCTATTAATTTTTCCTGATTTTTTTGAGCAAAAACATGAATGGGAAGTAGTAAAAAAAAGATAATTATAATTTTAAGCTGATATCTATTCATTCAGTTGTATTCTTTTGTGTATTTGGTGGTTCAAATTCTTACACTAATTTAAAACGTACTCGCCAACGTCCATTTTCGAAATCATGGCTAATAATTTCAAATTTTCCTATTTCGGAAGTATTATTCACGTGCTGCCCAATGCAGGCACAAGCATCGTAATCGCCCACACGAATAATACGTAAAGTGTCCGAAGCATCGTCGGGAAGTTTGGAAAGATCAACAATCGAAGCAGCCTCGCTCCTACTCACTAATTGTTCGTAAACAGGTAAATGCTTAGCAATTATCTCATTTACATTACGCGAAATTTCGGCTACATGCTCTTCGGTTGGTGCCTGCGCTAACAGATAATCGCACTTGCTTTTTTTGCGTTCAATATGGGCATTCATCGACCTACCACAACCAAACATACGAACCATTGTCTGATTTAGTATATGCTCGGTAGTATGCATATCGCAAGCATACAGCTTCTTAGCTTCGTTTAGTTGATTTTGCATACGGTTTTTTAATTTTCAACAAAGATAAAAAAAATAGTTGTATAAAAAATTAGAGGACTGTTATGAATATTGTTATGAATAATTTTTAGTATTTAAATTTTGCAAATACAGTTTTTGTTGTTAAAACAAGATTAGTAAAAGTACTACTGTAAACCAGTCTTCGTCATTCCGCCACTTTGTTCACAAAAACATAGCGTTAGAGTAAAAAAACAGCTGATTTTTCTTTTTTTGGGAAAAAATATTAGTTATAATGCACTTTTGGTCGTAGCGCCTTTTAGTTCGACCGATAGAAAGCAAGTTTCCAAATTAGCATATTATAAAAAAAAATACAAATAATTTGAAGTTGAATGACCAAATTAAGTCCTTAAAAATAATGCACTCTAAAAAAAACAACATTCTGGAGTTAAAAAATGTAGTCCTCTCCCCTTTCATTTTTAAAGTATTATTGTATCTTTGCAGCGCAGCGTATTGTTTTTGGTTACACTTGGCAACATAAAGTTGCTTTTAGCAGCTTAACAAAAACAATATGCTGCTTTTTGATATATATTAAGTTATTTTGCTTGCAAAAGCTGAATTATTCAGGTAAATGAAACAATCAGAAAGTATTATTTCGGTAGTGAATGTTTCGCACGCGTTTGGGGATAAAACGGTGTTGAAAGATGTAAACCTT
Source organism: Paludibacter sp. (assembly GCA_020049335.1). GTDB lineage: Bacteria > Bacteroidota > Bacteroidia > Bacteroidales > Paludibacteraceae > Paludibacter. Next base: position 12,951 of record JAIFKX010000067.1, read on the forward strand.
GAAGTAAGTAAAGGTGAGTTTGTTACAATTTTAGGCCCTTCGGGATGTGGTAAAACTACCCTGATGCGTATTATTGGTGGTTTTCAGAAAACTAAACTGGGTAAAGTTGCCATTCAGGGTCAGGACATGACAACCACTCCCCCACACTTACGACCGGTAAATACCGTTTTTCAGCGTTATGCCCTTTTTCCGCACTTAAATGTATTTAATAATATTGCATTTGGACTCCGGTTAAAGAAACTTCCGAAAACTGAGATTGAAAAAAAGGTAAAGCTGGTGCTTAAGATGGTAAGTATGACCGATTACGAGGAGCGCGATGTGGACTCTCTGTCGGGCGGACAGCAACAACGCATTGCTATTGCACGCGCCATTGTAAACGAACCGCAAGTGTTACTGCTCGACGAACCACTTGAAAATGCGTAAGGACATGCAAATGGAAATAAAAGCCATGCATCAAAAGCTGGGAATTACTTTTGTTTACGTTACGCACGATCAGGAAGAAGCCCTCACCCTTAGCGATAGGATTGTAGTAATGAGCGAAGGCGTTATTCAACAAATTGGTAAACCCACCGAAATTTACAATGAACCGGCTAACTCATTTGTGGCCGATTTTATTGGCGAAAGCAATATTCTGAACGGTACCATGATTGACGATAGCCTGGTGGAGTTTGCCGGACACCGTTTTGAATGTGTGGATAAAGGTTTTGGACAGCAAGTACCAGTTGATGTGGTGCTTCGCCCCGAAGATATTTATATTTTTGAAATGTCGGATATTGCTCAATTCAGCGGAATTGTAACTTCCTGCATTTTTAAAGGAGTACATTACGAAATGATGGTAACGACTCCAGAGGGTTACGAATTTATTATTCAGGATTACAATAGCTTCGAAGCCGGTAAAAATGTAGGAATGCGTATTAAACCATTCGATATTCATGTAATGAAAAAAGAACGCACCTGTAATACATTCGTTGCTACAGTAACTGACAAAACACAAATACGCTTGTTTGGACAAAACATGGCGTGCAACAATATTGACACGCACGAAGCAGGTTCCGAAGTAAGGGTTGAGCTTGCTTTTCAGGATATTGTATTGAATGATAACGAAGATGAAGGAATACTGCAGGGAAGCGTAAAACATATATTGTACAAGGGCGATCATTATCACTTAACCATTCATACCGACGGCAATCAACACATTTACGTCAACACCAACGATATTTGGGACGAAGGCGATCGTGTTGGGGTTAGTTTTGCACCCGAATCTTTTCATATTGTTACATCTTAAATTTACAGAATTGTGATGAAGCAAATACTTTCATTTTTTGGAAAAAGAAGGCATTGGTCGATACCTTATATACTTTTTCTCCTTTGTTTTGTAATTATTCCGCTTGGGTTAATCGTTTTTTATGCGTTTACGAATAACGAGGGAGAACTTTCGCTAACCAATTTTCGCAAGTTTCTGTCGCAGCCCGAAGCCATGAATACCTTTATTTATTCGGTTGGCATTGGATTGATAACCACATTGATTTGCTTGATATTGGGCTATCCCGCAGCTTACATTATGAGTCGCATGAGAAGTGACAGAACGCAGTTGTTGGTCATTCTTTTTATTCTACCCATGTGGGTTAATTTTTTAATTCGTACCCTGGCTACTGTAGCTCTGTTCGATTTTTTGCATATTCCATTAGGCGAAATATCGCTGATTTTTGGAATGGTTTATAATTTTTTACCGTTTATGATTTATCCCATTTACAATAATCTGAAGCGAACCGACCAAAGTCTAACTGAAGCCGCTCAAGATTTGGGAGCAACACCATTTCAGGTATTTCTTCGCACTACACTTCCATTGTCGGTTCCGGGTATTTCGAGCGGTATCATGATGGTGTTTATGCCGGTAATTTCAACTTTTGCAATTGCTGAGTTGCTCACTATGAATAACATAAAGCTCTTTGGGACAACATTGCAGGAAAATATTTACAACGGCATGTGGAATTATGGCGCAGCGTTGTCGTTAATAATGTTATTGCTAATTGCCATTACATCGCTACTCAACAGCGAGGGTAATGCCAAAACAGCAGGGGAAGGAGGTTTGTTATGAGAAGAATTCTATCAAATACCTACCTGGGATTATTGCTTATAATGCTCTATGCACCCATATTGATTGTTATTGTTTTTTCGTTTACCGAAGCAAAAGTACTCGGCAACTGGACAGGTTTTTCGTTTAAGTTATACCAATCGTTGTTCACAGGTGGCTTACACCATTCGCTCACCAATGCTTTGTGGAACACGATAATTATTGGATTTATAGCTGCGACTGTATCAACATTGTTGGGAACAATGGCTGCTATCGGCATTTACAATATGAATGCCCGCAACCGAAATGCCGTACAAACATTAAATACCATTCCCATTTTAAACCCCGATATTATTACAGCCATTTCGCTCTTTCTTTTGTTTGTAAGTATTGGTGTTTCGCAGGGATATACCACTGTAATACTGGCTCATATAACATTTTGCACCCCTTATGTGGTACTTAGTGTTTTGCCCTGTCTGCGACAAATGAACGATAACTTGTACGAAGCCGCCCTCGATTTGGGAGCAACGCCATTTTATGCTTTGCGAAAAATTATGCTCCCTGAATTACGTCCCGGTATGATAAGTGGCTTTATATTGGCTTTCACTTTATCAATCGACGATTTTGTGGTTACCCTTTTCAATATCGGCAACGAGGGACTCGAAACACTTTCGACCTATATTTATGCCGATGCCCGCAAAGGTGGTTTAACTCCTGAATTACGTCCGCTTTCGGGTATTATTTTCGTTGTGGTATTGGTATTTTTATTAATCATCAACCGTCGTTCGGCCAAAAAGAATATAAAAGATGAAGCAAATTTTTAATAAACACTTTTACCTATTAGCAGTGGCTATTTTACTGTCAGCCATAATGTTTCAGAGCTGCAAAGAAGATAATCAGTCGCGAATGAAAGTGCTGAAAATTTACAACTGGGCCGATTATATCGACGAGGATTTGTTAACTGAGTTTCCGAAATGGTATAAAGAGCAAACAGGCGAAGAGGTAAAAATAATGTATCAGGTGTTCGATATGACGGAGGTAATGTATACCAAAATTGCATTGGGTAAAGAGGATTTTGACCTCGTTTGTCCCACGCAAGCCATTATTCAACGCATGATGCACAATAACTTGGTGCTGCCCATTGAGCAAAATATTGGACAAAGTAATAAGTATTTCAATAATATCTCACCATTTATTCGTCAGCGGTTGGATGCATTCAGTCTGCCCGGCAAAAATGCAGCCGACTATGTTGTACCGTATATGTGGGGAACTTCGGGAATTATGTATAATACTGGCTTAGTTTCGGCCGAAGAAGTAAACTCATGGGGTTGTTTCTGGAATCCGAAGAATAAAGGCAAAATGCTGATGAAAGATAGTTATTGGGATGTTTATAATGTAGCTTCTATTTATGGTAACTATGAGCAAATAGCCCAGAATAAACGAACCATTTACGATGCAGCCAACGCACACACTCCTGTCGATATACAGTTGGTAGAACAGAAAATTAAGGAAATGCGTCCGTACATTGCCGGTTGGGAAGCTGATTTTGGAAAAGAGATGATGACCCGTGGCGAAATTTGGTTTACTTATGCCTGGAATGGCGATGCCGTATGGGCTATTGAGGAAGCTGCTGCCGTAGGTGTATCGCTCGATTATGTAGTACCAAAAGAAGGTAGCAATATCTGGTTCGATGGTTGGGTAATTCCCAAATATGCACAAAACACCAAAGCGGCCAGCTATTTTCTGGCTTATCTTTGTCAGTCGGATGTAGCACTACGCAATATGGATGTGTGCGGTTATTCGAGTGCGGTGGCTACTCCCGAAGTGGCCGAAGCACAAACAAACGATGAGATAACCGTGACTTCGAATTTACGCTATTTCTTTGGTGCGGGTTACGAAAACATGCACATTAACCCCATTCAATACCCCGACAGCGTTGTTGTAGCTCGTTGTGCTATAATTAACGATTTTCTGGACAAAAATGAAACTGTTCTCGAAATGTGGAGTCGGGCTAAAGGCGACAGTATGAATGTAGGAATGGCTGTCTTTATCTTCGGCATTTTCTTTGTACTGGCTGTATGGCTTTTGTATCAGCGTATCAAACGTTTCAGGAAACGGAAAAAGATTTCATAAATAATGAAAAATCCAGATAGCTGCCATAACCACTAACATAGAAATCATACCTTCTAATTTATTATTTGGAAAAATATAATTTTATGCTATTACTTTAATTTTCTTCCATTTACCACTGTTAAATCTTAGAACTAAAACCAAACTGAATATCAGAAAAAACACTACAAGTGCAAACCAACTGAATGGAACGGACATTTTGAAAACTTTCAGACACAGATAAAGCAGCGGCACAAATGTCCAGTGTGCAACAACCGAAGCAATCATAGTAAAATGTGTATCACCAGCACCCCGCAATGCGCCTATCAATGCTACAATCACGGCTTCGGCAAGTACATATCCCAGTTAAACATAATCGTAATAGCCGTTGATGCCACATCGCTCTGCGACTGAAACAGCGCTACCATAAAGAAGAAAGCAATGAAATTCAGAAACAGCTCAAAACCTGCCGGCGAACCGAAGTAAAGCAGCTTTTTCATTATTTCGGGCGAAAAACGAAACGATTTATTGACAGAAAATTCAATATTGTTTTTATGCCCAAAATAGGCTGCAAAAAGTATGATGGTAGCAACAACCGATCCGGCAACAGTTGCCACAGCAGCGCCTATTATTCCCATGGGTTGAAATCCCAACTTGCCGAAGATTAGCACATAATCCAGCACCACATTGGTTATCATGGCGGCTACGGTGGCTTGCATCACTATTTTTGTACGACCAATTCCCACAAAATAGCAACTCAATGTATGCCGAAGCAAAGTGAAACCAACACCCCACGCCAACACCGAAATATATTCAAGCTGATAGGCAATTTGCGATTCGGGTGTTTTCAGCCAGTCGAAAAGCAAACCAAGATACGGTTTTAATAAAACGATGAATGGCCAGGCAATAAGGGTGATTAGAATGCCCTGAAAAGTGGTGCGTGACGAATTATGTTTTTCGCCAGCTCCCATATATTGTGCCGAGAGCGCCGTAGTGTAACCAATGAGTCCGATAAAAAAGAACGTCAGCATTTGCAGAGCAACTCCTCCGGCCAGCGAAGCATTCATTTGCTCCGAGCCTACTTTTGCAAGAAACAAACGGTCGGTAAAAGTCATCACGCCATCGTATGAAGCCGAAATAATCATAGGTAAAGCCAGCGCCAACAGTTCCTTTTGTCCGCCGGGCTTGTGGTAACCTGAATATGTTTTTTTGAGAAATTTGAGTGGTATTGAAACTTATTTTGCAACACGTTCTTTATTGCGTTCGTGCAGATATTTAACTGTGCGGTCGTTCAAGCCCGGATGTACCAAAATTCAGTTCGAAGGCAAATCTACAGGAAATAGGGCGTTGATTCGGTAGCCTTTCAACCAAAGTATCAGTGCTGACATAAAGTGGTGTGAATATATTTTCCAATGTCATGAAACTTTTTAATATTAGAAGTTGATTTTGTAATATGGCCCGGTTCTAATGATTTCAAAACCCAACTTTTGAGCCAATTTAATTGAGCCAATATTATCTCCTTTGCATGCCCATATAGGTTCAATCTCTTTTTCAAGACAAAAATCAATTAATTTACAGCATGTTAAAGCAGAATAACCTTTACCAAAAAGTCCTTCAACAGTTTGAATTCCAATTTCCAGTACATTTTCTAATTTATATGCTGCGAAAGCTGTAGAAACCACCTGACCATCGATTATCAGGCTATAACTTTTGGATTTCTCAAAAAAAACGGTAACATTGTCCCAAAAATACCGTGGCACAACCGTACCCTGCATTGATTCAAATATCTCGGCATTGGTTTCAACTATTTCCCAATTATTTAAGTCAAGCGTTTTCCTGAAGGCGTTGTATTTTTCGCCTTCGAACCTGAAATTAACTCTTTCGTATGGTTCAATAATGTCCTCTGTTGTTTTGGCAATAGCATCAATAACTGTTATCCAGTCAGTCGGAAATAGCTGTAACCAGTCCGGCTTGCTGCGACTTTTGTCCGAATTCAGGCAGTAATCCCGAAATACCTTTGTAAAGGCTGCACATGTATAATCGCCTATCAATAAAGACATTCCGTAAGGGTGATATATGTAAAATACCGTTGGATTGTCCGTATTGTCGACGTATATTTTGCCGGTTACATTTTGCTGTACTACCGATTTTGCAAAGTAAGTGTTGAACTCCACTTTTTCGAGAAGGTCAACAACCTTATAATAATCATGCGGCTGTAATAAAATCATTGTTATTCATTTTAACTTTTAACATCACAATATGAAGCAAAAGTAAATAATTCCTGTCTGTTTTCAAAATACGTATCCTGACACGAGAAACATGTTAACAGTAATACACATAATATGGTAAAATAAATCCTTTGCATAAAATCTTAAAAATATGGGATTAAAACATTGATTCAATTCCTGATTCTGTATTATTTAGAGGTTATATCAATATTATACCTGATATTTTTCAAACGAAACTCTCCGTAACACAAATCGCCTTCGGGATTGATAAACAGACTGCTACCAAGGTCTAAGTTTGAACCAATACCATAGATAACGAGTGCCGATTCCGATTTCCACGAACGGTATTTGTCAATTGCACAGCAAAGTAATTTTGACAAAAAGAGTGTACAACTAATTGTTGATGAGTTAAATGATTCGAGGCTTGAATGACTGATTTTTAGATATGTACAGATGGTTCAGGTAAGTTTATTACATTGCTTTTTGTCCGTTTCCAAATAGCTAAATTCAATTTGAAATCTAAAAATCTCAATGAACAATAACTTTATTCGGCTTATTTTCAATGCGAATGATATAAATTCCAGACTGCAAAACAGGTATCTCTACTGACTTAACTTGTTGAATTGAAAACAATATTCGTCCTGTAATGTCGAAAACAGCAACAGAAAGAGGTAGCTGATTTTCAATTTTTATGCGCTTTTCAACAACCGATATTTTGCTTTGTGAAATTTCATTTTTTTCCGAAATGTTTGTATTTACACATGTTGCATTCAGGTTCAGTCCCTTTATTTCCCATGTACTTGCAGCAGTTTCATTCGATTGATATTTAAATGCAAAACGAATATCTTTTTGAAGCAATTGGGTTGGTATTTCGATATTTCCAGAGTTTACAAACGCCCAACTATTTCCAGAAGCCATAGTAGGAATATTGAGTTGTGTCCACGATGCATTTGCAGGCAATGTTCCATTACTGTAATTCATCGAAGCCCAAAGTGTATGATTCGTTAATTTTTCATTTTCGTTTGGAGCATAATTTATAGCATGGTTAAAGGTCAGCGTAGCAGAACTTTTGCTCGACAAATCGTAAGCTGGCGAAATGAGCCAATCCTCGTTTATATTGTTTAGCAAATTAGCATAACCAGTCATTACAGCACCATAATTTAGACGCCAACCCCATGATTGTAAACCACTTACACTATACGTTCCAAAATTACCCAAGCTTTCGGCAAATGTTTCGGAAACATCCAAATTCTCACAATTCGAACCACCAGAGCTTCCTATTGTAAATAGCGCACTTATAGGCACATGGTCCGAAGTTGTATTGCTGTAATTTGAAATTCCTTGAGTTGCGAGTGTTTCCCTACGCGTAGAATTAACTTTATAATTTTCAACTAATTCGTTGGAAATAATGATGTTGTCGATAACAGGACTGTTGTAATTCGGATCGTACAATGTATTCGTTAAGCATTTGTAGTTTTGTGTATCGTCCATAAAATTTTTGTAAGGCGATTCAGCCGGACTACATGAACTGCATTGTGTACCAACCAAATAATCGTTTAAATCTCCCAATATTACGACTCGTTTTGCATTGTAATTGCTACCATCGAGTAATGCTTTTAGACCTATGGATGCATTTTTTCGACGTGAATAACTGGTTTCGTCGCCCATTGCTTTGGCATGGATATTAATAAACGACACCGGAATTGAAGTACCGCTTGCTAACAAATTAATATTATACAAAACTGGATAACGTCCGCTCGACCAATCGTACGAAGCTCCAGCATTGGTCATAAGAGATGCATTTAAAAATTGAATTTTTGATTTTTTGTAAATAAGTCCCTGATTCTGACCACAATTATCATAGGATGAAGATGCTACCATGGCTCCCCCCCACTCTATTCCGAGTCTTCGAACAATCGTATCGATGGTGCTGTACAAACTACTTGTACCCACTTCCTGCATTGCTAAAACATCCGGATTGATAGCTTTTATAACCGCAACTATATTATTCAGTTGAAGCTCTTCGTCTGTTGGACCGTATTGCGAACAACTAAGCCATTCGGTGTTCCAAGTTGTGAACTTAAATTCTAAGGATTCCTGTGCGGCATCAAAACGGGTTTGAGATACAGCAAATTGAGTAAATAAAAAGCTTGCAAAAAGCAAAAGTATAGTATTTTTCATAATTTTGAATTTAAAAACAGGTAATTAATCAATATCCTAATGGTTTTACGATGTCAAATCTTAATCCAAGTGAAGAAATTATTTTCAGAAACATTCCTGCGCTTGGTTCAATAAGTCCATTTTCAACTCTCGAAATATATGATTTAGATGTACCTGTGCGGTTGGCAAGTTCCTGTTGCGTGATATGCGCTTCTTTTCGTGACTGATAAATAAGCAGACTAGTGCAAAATTCTAAAGCTTCTTCGCGAAATTTCTCTCTTTCAACTGTACCTTCTTTTCCGTATTGCGAATCAAGAACAGCATCATAATCAACTAATTGATTGTTATTTGCTTGCATAATATTCTTCTTTAATTTTAAATGCTTTATAAACAAACAACCCATCTCGCAGATGCTTAACAAACTTAGAACTAATTTTTTCGTTCCATTTTAATAAATCCAAAATGTAATTGATCTTTTTTTGTTCATTCTGAGTAAGAGTTAGCATAAATTGCTCAAAATAGACACCAAACAATCTTATTTTTCTCATTATGCAAAAGTAATCAAAAGTTTCAATATACGTAACTTTTATTTCCAGTCAATTTAGATTTTATGAGTTCAATTTATAAAGACTTTGATTCTAATACTATATCTTTCTAAGCGTTTCGGCTTTCAGTAATTTATTGGTATCCGAATAGCAAAATTGTGAAATGTAGATGATTTCTTTGGGGCGTTCGTATTTTTCGAGCGAAATATCAATGGCTTTAATCAGTTCTGCTTCGAATTTGGGAGTAAGCGGGCTGGATTGAATCACGAGTATCACTTTATTTCCGAGCACATTATCGGGCTTCGAACTTATAAAATATGGAAAAGAAATTAGCTTTTCGAGTTTTTGTTCTATCGTTTCGGGATTAATTTTAATACCACCCGAATTAATAATATTATCAAATCGCCCTACAATCTTAAACTGTTCATCGTCAATCAATTCAACAATATCATTGGTACTAATTTCATCGGAAAGCAAATGAGGAGCTTTGATACACAAACAATCATTTTCGTTCTTTCGAATAGAAATACCCTTTAAAATTTGAAAAAAATCCGATTTTTCGTGTCCGTTTACAGCTCGCAAGGCAATGTGCGAATAGGTTTCGGTCATGCCATAAGTCTCGTAAATGGCTGTGCTAAATTGTTGAACAGCAGCCGCAGTTTCACTATTTATTTTGGCACCACCAACAATCATTTTCTTAATTTCCAATCTCTTAATCTCTTCTAACGAATGTAGCAACTGATAAGGTGTAATAGCTGTAAAATCAATAGCTTGTTGCAAGTTTTCGAACGGATTTGCTTTTGGCTCGACCGTTATAAGATTGAATTTTCCTTCTATTGCCCGAACCATCATCATTTTGCCGGCTATGTAATTCGCTGGCAGGCAAAGCAATGCCGTGGAAGTTTCGTTAAGTCCGAAAAAAGCATTAGTCATACGTGCCGAATTTCGCATAGCATTTTTAGTAAGCTGAATATCTTTAGGTTTCCCTGTTGACCCCGAAGTATGCACAACAATCGTTTCGGAATCGTCGAACCAGTTTTTCAGAAAATCGTATATAGCACGTTGCCACGAATCAACAGCATCTGCTATTCGATCTAACTCTCTAACATTATGTTTAGCGTACGATTTGCCATTTAATATTATTTCATCAACCACCATTTTATGTCGTTTCAAATTGTATTTGCTCCTTAGTTGCTATCTATAACTCCCCTTTAGGTGTTGGGGGCTAATTTTCTCTAATTCCCACATTTTATCCATATTATAAAAAAGTTTCGCCTCTCGAATTTCCAAAGGCGACGGCACATTATTTTGGTACAATTGCCCCGTGCCTAAGCCTTGCGGAAGAGCTGAGTTTAAGGTATATGTCCATTGTGCTATGGCATTTAATCCAATATTCGATTCTAGTGCCGACGTTACCCACCATTTTACACCGTGTTTTTCGGCTAACTGTATCCACTCCTCCGATTGCCCAAAACCTCCAATTAAACTTGGTTTTAGAATAATATAAGCTGGCTTAATGTGATGTATTAATTGCTCTTTGTCAACGCTTTGAACACCAATTAATTCTTCATCCAGAACAATCGGAATGGGCGATTGTCTGCACAATTGCGCCATTGCTTCCCACTGCCCTTGACGGATAGGTTGCTCAATGGAATGAATCTGAAATTCCGCCAACCGTTCTAATTTTTGCAAGGCTTCTTTTGGCAAAAAACCTCCATTGGCATCCAATCGAATTTCAATTTCGGTAGCCGAAAACTCACGACGAATATTTCGTATAATTTCGAGCTCTGTTTCAAAATCCAACGCGCCCACTTTTAATTTTATGCAGTGATAACCGGCAGCTATCTTTTCGCGAAATTGCTTTTGCATAAAGGCTTTGTCGCCCATCCATACCAATCCATTTATCGGAATGCCAATTTTGCCATTCGTAAATTCGGATGGAAAAAGCAATTTTGAACCTTTGGCTTCTAAGTCGAGTATAGCCGTTTCCAACCCAAAAGCAATGGAAGGATATTGTTGTAAATCAATACCTTTCGGTAAAATTCCTTCATTAAGTAAGCGACAAACTTCGTCGAGCTTTGCAGTATACGAATCTTCTGGGTCGATACTCAATCCGGGAATGATAGAACATTCACCAATTCCCACAAAACCATTTTCCTCCAAAAAAATAAACGAAGATGGTTTTGTATGCAAAACACCCCGCGAAGTACCCGCCGGAAAACGAAATTGAAGTATATATTGAAAATGTTGTGCGTTCATTTATAAAAAATCAGGTAGTAAATATAAACAAAAATTGGATTGGGTTCCCGTTTTACGGAACAAGCTGTACCGACCACGTGAAGCCCTGAGTATTAGGTGGTCGCCCTTTCTTATGATATACTTGCTCTTTGTTTATTTAAAAATGGCATCTATTTCACAATGAAAATTACATCTGCAAGTGAAGAATACTCATGAGTTGAATTTTTCGGAAAATTATACTTAACCTTTAAACTGCTTACATTTAATGGATTATATTTGAAACTGTCAAGATATTCGAAAATTGTCGGTTTCAATAATTGTAAATCTCTTTTCAATTTCCACGAATTTCCAAAGTCATTTGTATCGACCAAAACTAAAAACAATCTATTTTCTGAACCGAAACGAGGTGCACTTTGGTTTTCGTATAGCCATTTCGATAAGATTTCCGGGTTAGCCTGTGCTTCTTTAAGGATGTCTACCTTTTCAGTTTTTAGTTTCTCAATAACTTCAATTGAAAACTTATCGTTTTTATTTATCAACTTCTCAGTAATTTCATAATATATTTCACTTGGCTTTGCATTCTTGTCAAAATGAATATTTGCTTCCTTTGCTTTTGCTTTTAAGTAAGTCAACTCAATGGGAAAACCCTTCTCTGCTCTTTTTTCTTTTATATATTCAGAAGGCAAATATAAATCTTTCATTATGGTATTGTTTTTCTATTTGATTTGTTATGAAATGTTTTTTCTTTGGTTTACATACGAATAAAATCTCTTGACTGCCAGCTACACTTCCTTTTCCGCCTCTTCCGTTATGATAAGTTTTTTCTTCAACTGAAACTTCTCTGTATTTTGAAATTAATTTTTCAAATTCATCAATGCCAGGGTAACTCCTATTATTATAGCTAATTAACCAATTAGGAATTTCCTCTGAAAGTTCAAAAAGTTTCTTAAAGGATGAAATTACATCTT
>JAIFKX010000082.1 GCA_020049335.1 Paludibacter sp.
TGGTTTTTGGATTTGGTATTAAACTAAAGAAAAAATACGAAAACTTCAGTGCAGTGCTCGTTAGTGGTGCCATGACTATTATGTACTTTATAACCTACGCAGGATATACTTTTTATAGTCTTTTTCCGCAACTTGCTGCTTTTGCGCTTATGTTTTTGTTTACAGCCCTTACCGTACATTTAGCTTTAAAATACAACCAACAAGTGATTGCTCATATAGGCTTAGTAGGTGCTTATGCAGTTCCGTTTTTATTGAGCGAAGGTTCAGGTAAAGTTGAGATACTTTTTACCTACATGTCGATAATTAATATTGGTATTCTTGTTATTTCGTTTCAGAAATACTGGAAATCAATTTACTATGCTGCTTTTATATTGTCGTGGTTAGTGTTTGGCACTTGGTATGGTCAATCGTATGTGGCTGACAATCATTTTAATATAGGTTTGTTATTCGGAACGGTATTTTTTCTTTTATTCTATATCTCGTTTCTGGCGTATAAGCTTTTCCGCAATAAGACTTTCGAAATCGAAGATATTGTACTTTTGTTAGTAAATTCGTTTGTGTTTTATGCTTTTGGTTATTCCATATTGGGCACTACTAAAGTGGGCGAGAGTTTCCAAGGTTTATTTACCATATTAAATGCAGTAATTCATTTAATTGCCTCATTTATTGTTTATAAACAAAAGTTGGCCGATAAAAATCTGCTGTTGTTAATAGTGGGTTTGGTGGCTGTATTTGTCACAATTACCATTCCGGTGCAGTTGGATGGCAGCTGGGTTACGCTGCTTTGGCTTGGCGAAACATTGGTGTTGTTTTATATTGGACGCATTAAACAAAGTGTAATCTACGAAAAATTAGCATATCCGCTTATGCTGTTGGCTTTTGGCAGTATTATTCAGGATTGGAGTACAAATTACAACACCGAATCGTTCACGCAACTATCACATTATGTACGTCCGCTGTTGAATATCAATTTTCTAACATCTATGCTTTTTGTAGCCAGCTTTTTGGGTATGTGGTATATTGATAAACTGAAAAAGTACAAACCAGCATTTAATCGTAAATCCTATCCATTTATCCCATACATTATTCCAACCATTCTGATTATAAGCATTTATTATAGCTTTTATTTGGAAATAGTCAACTATTGGATTCAACTATTCAGCAATACCTGCGTGTCGGAAGTTGTTAAGGGTCAAAACTATAGCGATTCAATTTGGAATTACGATTTGCTTGACTATAAAACAATCTGGACTTTGAACTATACCATGTTGTTTCTTTCGGTGTTGACCTATATTAATTCCAAATACTTCAAAATCAATGTTCTTTCGCAAGTTACGCTATCATTGCTGGGTTTTACTCTATTAATCTACCTTGTGTTTGGACTAAGTTCATTAGCCGATTTACGCTATTCGTTTCTGGAACAGGAACAGGCAAATTATTTTCCACGTACAGTTCAAAACAGCTACATCAGATATATTTCGTATGTATTTTTAATTCCTGCACTTATTTCGGCCTACAACTACCGGAAAATTATTCTTTTTGATAAGCTAAAAAGTCAGCATTTTGATGTGGCCTTGAATGTTGTTTTGCTTTGGATGTTGAGCAGTGAACTTCAAAATATTTCGCTTTTTCTGATTGTAGTTGGTATTTGGAAAAACTTAAAACATTTACGCATTGCCGCTATCGTGCTTTTTGGAGTAACACTTGTGAAACTCTTCATTTACGACTTATCGCAATTGAGTACCATTTCAAAAACAATCTTGTTTGTATCGTTAGGTATTTTGCTACTTATTATTTCATTTTTATACAATAAATACAAGAATATTATTGTGGAAAAGCAGGATAAGGAATTGAATTAGTGCGTATTAAACAAAATAAATAAGGCTGTCTTAAAAGAGGTTGGAACGCAAATTCCGCAAAAAACTCTTTTGATACAGCCCCTTTTTTCTTTTACAAAACTCATACAATTATATTGCAAGTAACGGGAAAACAAAACAAACTACCATGAGCCTTTACGAAAAATTGCAACACGCACGGAGCGAAGAAGAAGTGAAAACTACCTATATCAAAGCATTGTGCATGGCAAAGACCGACGAATTCATGCTGTGTACATCTTGTGTCGTCAGCGAATAAATTATGTGGAATTGAAATTGTAACTTTGAATCAATATCCTTAAAAATTTACATGACATTTGCATATAAAATAAATTGTCCGTATATTTGTCCGTGTCCGTAAAAATGTCCGCAAATGATAAATGTAAAATATTACTTAGATAAAGCTGATAAAAGCAAAAGATGTCCTATCCATCTTGTAATCAGGCAAAAAGATGTCCAAATTAAAGTCTCGACAGGTGAAAAGGTCTTTAAAAAAGACTGGGATAATTCTAATCAGTTAGTTTTAGATTCTGAATACAATTATAAATCGATAAATAAATTTCTGTGTTTTTTAAAACAAGAAGTTGAAAAATTCTTTGAAACAGCTCCACACTCTCAACTTACTGAAAAAAATGTAAAAGAGCATATTTTGGCTTTCGTTGCAACAAGAAATGCAAATGCAGACGTTAAAATAGTTTGTGAACCTGAAAATGAATACAATAAAAAAAACAAGATAACTTTTGTTGATTTATTTGCTGGAGCTGGTGGATTTAGTGAAGGTTTTTTGCAAGCTGAACAGGGAAATAGCATTTATGAATTTCTGTTGGGAAGTGATATAAATGAGAATTGTGAATTGACTCACTTGGCTCGATATAATTATCAACTCGGTTTACCCGCTGAGTTTCACCGACAAGATATTACTGAAAATGACTTTTTGGAAAATCTTTTGAAAAAACTCAAAGGACAACATGTAGATGTTGTTTGTGGTGGACCTCCATGCCAGAGTTTTAGTTTGGCTGGAAAACGAAAAAAGTTTGACAAGAAAGATGATTTATTTGCTCATTATCTTAAAGTTATAAGAGCATTAAGACCCAAATATTTTGTAATGGAAAATGTAAAAGGAATCCTTACAAAAGAAGGTGGAAAAATTCGAGAGATGATTTTACAAGAAATCAAATCAATTATTGACTTGAAAGAGTTTCACCAGTTAGTTTTCTTTGTTGAGCAGCTTAGAAGGGTCGAAAAGGATAATTCCATTATCTTAGATTGCTACAATTTAAGACTACAATTCGAAACATCAACTGACAAAAATCTTGAAAAGCTGCGCGAAACTTACATTCAGAACATTGAAAACAAATTCAGAATTCTGACACCGAAAATAGCTGATTATAAAACGAGTAAAACAAATATTGATATTAGCACAATTCGTCACGGATTCAACTTGCTAAAAAGAAGTAATGAATTGGCTTATATTAGAAAAAAAGTAATAGCTGAAAAGGCTCATAGCGACTTAGATAATGACTATTTTGCTGAAAAGTTTGATGAATTCCTGACTTCAATTGATTCAAGTTCAATTATTGAACGTGTAAATCAATCATTTAAAAATTTAAAACCGTCGGAGTCATATAAAAAAGAAATTTCGGAAATTATTTCGGCATTAGAAATATATGATTCTTCATTCGAAGAATGTATTCAAGGTTTAAAGCCATTTGTGGAAGTAGCCAAAATGGAGAAAGAATTTAACGAAATTCTTTCTCACATTAGATTATATAATATCGATCAACCATTTGTGGCTTTAGCTTCAAATTATGGAGTTCCACAAAACAGAGAAAGAGTTTTGTTTATTGGTTGCCGGAAAGACCAAAAAATGATTAAAGATATTCCTCCGACTGTTTCGAATAAAGAAAAAGTTACCGTTTTTGAAGCATTGTACGACCTTGATTTCGTTGGTAACGATGATGAGAAATTCAATTACGAAAACATTGACTTAAAGGCTAAATATAATGGTTCTACAAAAACAATGGAAGCATTAATAAAAAAACGAAATGTTGATGGAAAACCAGATGAAGATAAAGGTTTGACTTATGCTGAGTGGTCGAAAAAAGGCAGATTAAACGGACGATTTTCTAATGCAAAAAATCCATTTTATGTTCGGAATTTTGAAGAATTAGAAAACACATTAACTCATATAGTTGCGCCATTACATAACCACAAAACGAGTAAGCAAAATGAAGACGTTGTAAAACGATTGGATGTAATACGAACAACTGGTGATTATGATTTAGCGAAAATTGAACTAAAGAGAATTGGTCTTGACTCAGAAAAGCGAAATTATAATGTGTTAAAACCTGATTCACAAAGTCCAACTGTAATGACAATTGCCGATGATTATATTCACTTCTCAAATCCACGAGCTTTGACAGTAAGAGAAATGGCCAGACTTCAATCATTTGATGATTCTTTTGTTTTTCAAGGGAAACGTTCAACAGGTGGTAACAAACGTAAATTTGAAGTTCCTCAATTCACACTTGTAGGGAATGCTGTACCGCCACTTATGGCTCGCGCAGTAGCTTTAGAAATTCTAAAAAATATCAAGTAACCATTTATGAGACAATTAACTATCATTGAAATAGAAAGAATTAAATTGCTCACTGAAAAATCTGTTGAACTTTGTCTAATTGAACCAACAGAAACAGGATTGAAAAAATCAATTATGGACGCAACAGGTTCGGTTAGAACCTACTTAAAATCAAAATCAATCCATGACTTCGCTTTACAGAAACAAGGTCAAGAAGATAAAATCTTTGTCAATTCTACATTAATTTCTTCGTTTGGAATAATTCCTTCCACAGCTTCGCTTTATCGTCCAAACACAAAAAAAGGAGACCCTCGAATTTGGTTCAAAGGTTTAGGGAGTTATGCTACAGCAAATGATATATTAGGAATTATCGCTTATGATAATGAGTTGTTTGTAATAAATATTACTCAACTTGACTTGGCAAAATTATTGAATGAATCAAGTTTAAATCCATTGAAGGAGTTAGTAAATGAAATCAATTATGTATCCAATATAATTGCAGAAGAACTACCTTTAAAATTGCGTAAAATAGCAGCAAGTGGATTTGTTCCTGCATTATTGCAAGCAGACACCGCAGTTGGTAGAACTTTAGAGCATCTATTAGGAATACCGATGAATTCTTCAAAATCGCCTGATTACAAAGGAATTGAATTAAAATCATTTCGAGAATTAAAAAGTACTAGAAAAGGATTATTTGGCAAGACTCCCAATTGGGAATTGAGTAAGTTTAAATCAAGAGTCGAAATTCTTGACAATTTTGGATATTGGGAAGATCGTGTTTTTAGGTTATATAACACTATTCGAGCTACAGTAAGAAATGCTCAAGGGCTTATTTTAAAAACTGATTACGAATTAAATTATTTAATTGAAAATTCTGACAAACCATCTATTGGTGATTTTTTAATTTGGGAGTTAGATGTACTCAAAAATGCACTTGCTGATAAACACAAAGAAACATTTTGGATAACTACTGAATCAAAAAGAGAGGATGGCAAAGAATATTTTTTATACAAATCTGCACAACATACAAAAAATCCTTTAGTGAATCAGTTTGGATTATTAATCGATATTGGAGCAATAACATTGGATTATCCAATTAAAAGGCTCGAAAATGGTTCTGTTGTGGATAAAGGATGTAATTTTAAACTTAAACCTAATTTATTAGATTTATTGTTTCCGCCAAGCAATGTGTATTCGCTTATTTAGGAAAAGTTGCAACACGCCTTGACCGAAAAACTACAACCCATGGTATATGAGTTGGGATTTTTGAGACTTTAGAATATCAAAAGCTAACACTTTAGATATTAGGTAATGCCGATTTGGCTACAGCGAGCGAGAGAAATTATTTGTTATAAGTCTGATATTCAGGATTTGGCTCATTTAAAGTAAAATTACCGCTATTGTTTGCAACTAATTTTTCAGGATTTTGCCTTGTATCAAAAACATCTGTTATATAGATATTTGTTTTTACAATTTTGTATATAATTTTGTAATTTCCAATAATCAAATACCTGTGTCTTTCGTTAATCGACTCAAGAAGCATTTCTATCGCACCTGAGTTCGGCTGGGCTTTTAATTGTTTTACTGAGTTAAAAATTTCTGTTCTAATTTTATTCGCTACTCGTATATTTACATTTCCTTTGTAATAGTTATATATTTCGTGCAATGATTCTAATGCGAAATTAGTCCATGTAATTTTCATTATCACCACATTTTTGATAAATTTTCTGCTTCCTTTTGCGAATAAATCTTATTGTTCAGAATGTCGTTATTTGCTTTCATTGCTCGTTGAACTATTTCATCTTGGGTGAATTTTCTAAATGTAGATTGAGAATGTGAAACTTCAATTAATTTCTGAATTTCGTTCAATAAATCTATATTTTTTTCGGCAACTAATTGCTCAATAATCCGTAGTTTAATGTCCTGACTTGTTGACTGTAACATTATTTGTTCTTTTTGGTAGTTTATTTTGCAAATATAGATATAGTTTTTGAAAAAATATTGTTCATTGAGAAATTATTCCTTTATAAACCCAATTCTATTAAGGGGTTTTTCTATTCGTTTTTTGTCGGTGTGCAACTTGGATAACCCTGCTTTTCTAAGCAGCTAATCATTGTATGGCATTTCAACTCTTACTAGTGTACCTTCGCCAACTGTACTCTTAATTTCAAAATTACCACCTAACATCGTCATGAGTTCTTTCATACCAATTAACCCATACGAGTCGGGGCGACCACAATTATTTAAATCAAAGCCAACACCATTATCCACAATTTCAAAAATCAAATTACCGTTAACAATCGCCAACCGAACAGTAATTTTTGATGCCATGGCGTGTTTAAGTATATTTGTGAGGGTTTCCTGTAGAATACGGAATAAGGCCAATTCTAGCTCTTTATCAATAGTTAGATTTTGTACGGTGTTTTCAAACAGGCATTTCAAATGGTGATTTTCCTCAAATTGATTGAGATGATGCTCAGCGGTTTCTACAAAGCCAAGTAGTTCAAGTTGATCGGGTCGTAAACCGTTCATAATATCTCTTGTCGATTTTATCGTGTTCTCGGTTTTTTTAATAAATTGTTCCATTTCGGTAACAATAGTTTCCTTATTAATAGTATAGTTTCCTTTTAACAATTTATTTCTAAACACTCCAATATCCATTTTGAGTGCAACCAGAAATTGAGCAATACTATCGTGTATTTCGAGTGTAATGGAAACTCTTTCTTTCTCACGTACACGCTGAAGATGCGAAGCAAAGTTTCGCAATTGTTCCCTTGATGCTTTAAGTTCAAGCTCGGCTTGTTTACGTTCGGTTATATTACTCCCAAAACATGAACCACCAATAACCTGACCATGATTTATAATAGGATTAAACGTTATTTCAATGTAAAGTAAGCCATTTTCGGTTTCTACAGCGTCTTCAATGGTGAAATGCTCATTATTCAAAACCCTATCGTATCGAGGTATCCAAATCGGACGTAATAATTCGGGAAGGGAATTGACAAGGTTGACGCCAAGGTCTAATTTCACATTAAATGTCTTTTGAAACTCAGATTGAAATGTATGATTCACATAGATTATATCGTAATTTTTATCAAACGCCCATATACTGTTTTGCGTGCCTTCAATTATTGCGGTTACATTTGCTCTGATAGTTTCAGCAGCTTCTTTGGCTATCAGTAGTTCCGAAGTACGCTCCTCTATAGTTTTTTCCAAATTACTATTAATAAGTTTAATTTGTAATTTTTCCTTGTCGAGTTCTATGTTCAAATAAAAATTTCGTCGTGCAAAAAATTCATTATTATACGAAGCAAGCATTCCGATAATATTGGCACTTATAAAAAAGAAATTGGTGTTTAAAATTGAAATGAAAGAGGAATGCGTAAAATAGATAGCTCCAATATTAAAAATAAGCAATAAGATCCAACCCCCCAAAGTGGCATATATAAACCGCAGTTTAATAAAAAAATAGCCTGCAAAAAAAGTTAACATCAAACCGGAATAATATGCATAATTATCGGGTAAATACCAAAGCATAACACTAATGCCTGCGCCCGCAATTATAAAACTGATAGTTAATAGATACTGCCATAATTTCAAAAATATTTTAGTATAAGTTAAAAAAAACACCAAACACAAAAAGGGCAATACAAAAACATACCGTATCTGATGAAAAAAATCAGAATACTCTGGAAACATAATTGTGTCAAGAAATCCAAAAACACTATACAGGAAAGCACCTATTACAAGTGATAATCTTAGCTGACTAAGTGAATCAAAAAAATAGCTTTTTAAAAACAGCTTTTCTTTCTCATCCTCAAATTTAAGAGTTATTTTATTGTAAACCATAACATTATATTATAAGTGATATTTATACAACATGAGTTAAAGTAACTACGGAAAGTAATCAATATAAGATTGAATCATAGTCTCTTATATTGAAAAGAAATTGGCACAAATATACTAAACTTCTGTCAGATAGAATAATAGAATAATAAAATACTTATAAATATTTTTTTGTTGAAAAAACTGGCTGTCGAGCAAGTGAATTATTGAAACTTAGTCATTGTTTTTTATGCATCTTACATTTATTCCAAAATTGCCAGATTCTATCCCGTAATTAAAGATTGAATTTGTATAATCTAATGCTAACCTTCCATAACTATTAATACTACTTGAAGAAGACCAGAAAACGGCAACATCTCCCATTCCTGGATTGCTACCATTATTTTTACTTCTGTAGCCTGCAGGTAATGCATTAAATCCACTTTCATTTGTGGCGCCAATATTTGGAGCTGTCCAATAATCTGTTCCTTTTAATTTGCCACCAGCTATTGTGCCTCCACCTAAGTAAGATGAAAGATTAATCCAGTCTTGTTCGGTTGGGATACGCCATCCTTCTGGAGCCAATTTACCTGAATTTACAGCATACCAATTATAAAAAGCTCCATACGTGTTTTTATAACTCGCATCGTCTTGCGCCCAACAATATGCTCCAGTAGTTTGTTGAAGCCAACTGTAACCACTTGTTGTTAAGTTCATTGGAGAGCCATCGTTGTATCTCTCTGCTTTAAAATTTTCAACCATCCATGTTTGAGTGCCAATTGTTATAGTATGATATAGATTGCCATCAACATCAGTTACAGTTAATGCTCCGTACGACAGTGAGTTGAAGGTAAGCTGCTCGCCATAAGCTGTTCCTGTACTATTGGTAGCATAGGCTCTCACATAATAGGTTGTGTTTGTGTTTAATCTGGTAATAGAGCTCGTAAATGCTCCAGCTCCGGTTCCATCGACAGATTTGCTGTTGGCTATGGTTGGATTGATTGCAGTGTTCCAACACACTCCACGAGCTGTAATAGGCGCTCCACCATCCGCACTGATGTTTCCACCACCATTAGCAGTGGTATAAGTTATAGTATTTAGAGCCGAAGTTGTTAAGGTTGGTAAATCGGCATCTTTTACGCAACGAATGGAAAAGCCGGCATTTTTTGCAGAATAATCTCTCGTTACATTTGTTGCAGTTTTAGTAATAAGTCTATACCATCCATTAGTTGATGAGTTTGCAGTTGAACTCCACCAATAGGCATTATTGGCTAAATTCTCAAACAATCCGGATATTAGTCTGTTTCCTGCGGCTAATGCTGTAAATCCACTTTCGTTAGTGGCATAATTATTTGTTGTAATCCAGTGGCTTACACCTGTTTCTTTGAGCTTTGCTCCAGCCATAGTTTCTCCACCAAGGCTTGTGGTTAAGGCTGTCCAATCGACATCTGATGCTACGTGCCAACCCAGCGGAGCTATGTTTCGGCTATCTGACGCCACATACCAGTTGTAAAGTTTTCCATATACATCGTTCGAAGCATTGTTATTGTAACTACACCAAGAGCTTATTGCATACAATCCCCAATCGGTATTGTTTGTCAGATTTGTAATATCATCGCCCGAACGATATTTCGATGCTTTTAAATTTTCAGCCATCCATGTTTGCGTTCCAATTTTAACGACAGCGTAGTAATTGCCATTTTTATCTTTACATTCAACAAATTCAAAATTAATTGTTTTGCTTTCGGTAGGGATGTCAGTTGATATTGTGCTGAAATTTCCCGAGACTCCTTTGAAAAGCAATCGGTCGCCCGCGGAATAACTCAATGATACTGAATTGTCTGCTTTTACTTTTTTAGGCGATACACTTGCAGATTTATCCGATGATAAGAATGATAAATCCGGTTTATTTATATTTCCCGAGTAACTGATTATTTTTTTTGTATAAGCATAACCTGCACCAGATACATAAGCTACATAAAGTCCTTTAGGCAGTGCAAGTTTAAATGAACTTAATCCGGTTTGCAGATTTGTATTTATACCGGCTACTTTTCTGCCATCAATATTATAAATGGCAATTTGGGTAGAACTAAAACTTTTTGAAAAGAATGATAGTAGGTATTTTCCATTTTCAGATGTTGAAATAACACGAATTTCATCCTGATTGTTTTGATTGTCGTCAATGCCATTTATAAGGTCAGATAGCGTTAAGGTGCTACCTGCAACAACTGTAACAGCTGTTCCTTTATTCAGGTTTTGTACAATAACGTTGTCGACTGTGTTGCTCGCGCCTGAGCCAGTAAAACTAATTGTGTAGATTAAAGCAGAAGTGTTTGAAGAATAAAATAAGAAGCCAATTGTGAGTAATAGCGAAATGAAATTTTTGAAATGTCTCATGTGTTTATTTAATATTTAATACTGCAAATGTAAAAATTATTATTTAAAATTACAATAATTTTAAATAATATTATTATTATATGAATTTTTACAAAACATATCAAAATCAAATCAATGCTTTAAAAAATTTAGTAATAATGCGTTGCTAATCAAACTGATTTTGAATCTAATGGCCTTCTTTCCCCTTTGTACTAGTTTTATTTTTCGTGCAATGAATCTAATGCAAAATTTATCTTTATAACTTTCATTTTACTAAAATTAAGGCGAACAAATGATGCATTTAAAAAAATACGTATATTTGCACATTCTCAAAAAAAAATATTTATTTTTAAAGTAAAAAACGTCGATAGTCGTCTCCTCTATTATGGAGACAACAATGAATGTATCAATGGCCGAACAACGATTAGTTTCTATTACTAAAACCATTCAGCAGTTTGGGAAAAACTTGTTTGGCTTTGTTCGTGGCCGTGTAAAATCGCTCGAAGATGCCGAAGATGTGATTCAGGACGTATGGTATCAGCTGAGTAAACTCAATAATATCGCCGAACAGTCTCTTATTCGTTCACATTAGTATTATATCTATATTTGTAAGCAACATTTACAAACATATTTGCTTCAAATTTGTTTCAGGTAAAATAACGTAATTCAATTTAATATGTCGAAACTTAGAAATGTATTTTTGTTGCTTGTGGCCTTTGTGGTGATTATTTTTGCTTATATGCCAGTGCTTAACATTCGGTTTGTAAGCCTGCCTTTTGTTTTAATAGTTTTGGTGGTGCTTTGGATTTTGCTAAATGCTTTTTCGAGTATTCAGCAGTTGGGACAACAACCGCAGCAGTTTTCCAAAATTAAAGGGCTTAAAATTCCGATTATTTTGTTAGGCGTTTTATTTTTGTACATTACTGTGGTTCCTACTGTTACTTCGTGGGCGTTGTTGCGTACCGAAAAATACCGTTCGCTTATTGGAACAATCGAAAATGGGAAAGATTTGTCGCAAAACATGTTGCCCATTTCGTTGGACAAAATAAGAGTTGTTGACCAATCGCTTGCCGAAATTTTGGGCGATAAAGTGTTGGGCTCTCAGTCGGCTTTGGGTAGTCAGGTGTATCCTGGCGAATACAATATCCAGAAAGTGGGCGACGATTTGTATTGGGTGGCTCCGTTGTTGCATTCAGGCTTTTTTAAATGGATAAACAACTTGCAAGGAACGAACGGTTACATTATGGTAAATGCTTGTAATGAGCGCGATGTGAAATTGGTTCAGGACATTAACGGACAAAAAGTGTATGTAAAATACCAACCCGAAGGTTATTTGTTCCAAAATTTGGCGCGTTATATTTATTTCAACGGCTATTGGAATTGTGGTACAACAGATTATTCGTTCGAAATTGACGACGCCGGAATGCCTTACTGGGTAATTACGAAATACAAAAAAACAATTGGTTTTGCTGGTGAAGAAGCCGAAGCTGTGGTAGTTTTGAATGCTCAAACCGGCGAAATTAAAGAATATGCCATTGGTGCAGCACCCGTTTGGGTCGACCGTATTCAACCAGCGCCATTCGTTGAAACACAGCTTAATAACTGGGGCGAATACGTACATGGATATTGGAATTTTTCGAACAAAGATAAATTGCAAATTACCGAAAAAATGTCGTTGGTGTATGGTAATGATAATCAGGCTTATTGGTACACCGGACTTACTTCGGTAGGTGCCGACGAATCGACCGTGGGATTTGTTTTGGTAAATACGCGTACGAAAAAAGCTGTTTGGTACAAACAAAGTGGCGCTACCGAATTTGCTGCTCAAAACTCTGCTATTGGCAAAGTGCAGGAAAAACGTTTTTCAGCAACGCTACCTATCCCATACAATATCAACAACATACCAACTTATGTAATGAGCCTGAAAGACAATGGCGGTTTGGTAAAAATGTATGCTATGGTGGCTATCGAAGATTATACAATTGTGGGCGTTGGCAATACCATGCGCGAAACATTGATGGCTTACAAAAATGCTTTCAACTCAACTGGAAATAAAATTAGTGCCAAAAGCAAAACTGAGAAGGAGATTATTCAATCGGTTATTTTGCGCATCAACAGCGATGTGAAAAACGGCAATTCGTTTTATTATTTTACCGTAAAAAGTATACAAAAAGTATTTATTGGCTCTTCGCAAATATCCAACGATTTTCCGATAACGGAAATTGGCGATAGCGTGGCTATTTCGTACGATAATGATAGTCAAGATGTTATTGATGTGTCATCGTTTGTAAATAAAAGTATCAAGAAGTAAAAAATAGATTTCTAAAATGATTTTCAATTTTGACAATTCGTATCTTTCGCTACCTGCGGAGCTTTTTGCTGAATGTAAACCCACAGCAGTTAGTCGCCCGCAGGTAGTGGCGTTTAATACTTCGTTGGCATCAAGCCTGGGCATACAAATCGATGCTGAAAATGAAGCAGAGCTTGTCGAAATATTTAGTGGAAATAATTTGCCAAAAGGTGCTGCCAACATTGCTCAGGCATATAGCGGGCATCAATTTGGGCATTTTACCCGATTGGGCGATGGGCGTGCTGTACTTCTCGGCGAGCAATTAACCCCAACGGGAGAGCGATTTGATTTGCAATTCAAAGGTTCGGGCGTTACGCCTTATTCGCGCCGAGGTGATGGTAGGGCTACGCTCAGCGCCATGCTACGCGAATATATTATCAGCGAAGCCATGCACGCATTGCACATTCCCACTTCGCGAAGTTTGGCTGTGGTGGCAACTGATGAACCCGTTTACAGAGAACAAATTCAAATGGGAGCGGTGCTTACCCGTGTGGCGGCAAGTCATATTCGGGTGGGCACGTTCGAGCATGTGGCCCGCTTTTGTTCGCACGAAACCTTAGCTGCTTTTACAAATTATGTGATAAAAAGGCATTATCCCGAATTGACTGCATCTGAAAATCCAGCATTGGCATTGCTCGAAAAAGTAATGAACCAACAAATTGATTTGATGGTAAACTGGATGCGTGTGGGCTTTATTCATGGTGTGATGAATACCGATAATATGACTATTTCGGGCGAAACAATCGACTACGGACCCTGCGCTTTTATGAATGCTTATAATCCCGAAACGGTTTTTAGTTCGATTGATACGGGTGGGAGGTATGCCTTTGGTAATCAGCCACAAATAGCCTTGTGGAACCTTACCCGATTAGCCGAAAGTTTAGTGCCATTAATCGATGTGGATACAAATATTGCTGTTCAAAAAGCCGAAAAATTATTGAATACTTTTCAATCAATTTTTGAACAAAAATACATTGAAATGTTAGCTCGAAAGATTGGGATTTACAATTTTGAAACGAATGATGCGCTGTTAATCAACGAATTGCTAAATTGGATGTATCTGAACAATGCCGATTATACCAATACCTTTGTAAAATTGATGTATCCCGATAGCATTTCGGATAAAATTTTCGAACATGAATCGTTTTTAGCTTGGAAAAATAAATGGACTGTTCGGTTAAATAAGGACGAAAAGGGCGATTTTTCAGCTTTGGAAATAATGCAACAAAATAATCCTGTTTACATTCCGCGCAACCAGCAGGTTGAAAAAGTATTGAGCGATGTTACCGAAACGGGTCAACTCGCCTCGTTGAATACCATATCAATGCTCCTTTCGAATCCATATACTACTACCAATTTTGATAAAAAGGCAATGGAAGCACCTGCCCAAGCCATTGAGCAGGTGTATAAAACGTATTGCGGGACTTAAATATGTACTTCAATTTTTAAAATATCTTCATTGCGTTCAAAGATTTCAACACTCTGCTCCTTGCTAAATTGATAATTAGTCGAAACCGTTGTATGTTTATTTTTGTACTTAATTTCATATCCTTTTTGACTATTTTCTTTGCTATCTTTTATGTAAATAAAAGGTATGGAACAATAGCTAAAAGCTAAATAGGGCAGTGCAAATTTATCCGATGGTACAATAAATTCGATAGATTGGATGTTTTCGGGATGAATTTCGATGCAACCATTTTTCACCACCACACCCAATTCGAAATAACGCGTGATAATATCTTCTTTCACTTGCCCAGTCATACCAGGTTGTTGCACTCCAGCCATGATTGGCGTATGCGAGTAGGGGTCGAACGGAAATGAATGCCTGCTTTTACGGCTGCAAAATGACTTTTCAGCGCAGCTATTAAGTTGGCATCTTCTTGTTTTTCAATAGCCCAGCTGATATTTTCGCCTATTGCCAACAAGAGTTTCGACACCATGTGCCAATAAATGCTGCCCAAACCTTCGTATTTATAAAACGTACCCGAACGACCTGTAAAAGACTGATGGTCGAATGTTTGTTCGTAAACGGCCTCTATATCCTTAATGGCTGCTTCCGAAACCGCATACTTGCCTTCGCTTTGTAATTTTAACAATGCTTCGTGCAAAAATCCGGCATTATTAAATGATGCATTAAAATGGTATTGTCCTTTTTTATCAGAAGTAACAATGCGTTTATCACCCGCCGACACTAATTGCGAAAGTAGCGGAATGCTTTTTACATTATCAATGCTAATATTGTTTTTTTCGAGAAACGAAGGCAATCTTTTGTTCGGATAAAGCATGTAACTATTTTGGTCGACACGATACAATTTGCTGATGCGCAATGCATTGAGCACATCTACCGCTTCGCTTGCCGAAAGTTTACCAGCACTCAAAACAGAAACTTGCCCTTCCAACATTTCGTACAAGTAACGAATCTCGATTTCAGAGTTTGTAAATTTCACCAAATTATAGGCGTGAAATAAATTATCTTCGCGCTTATTCACGGCTATCGATTGGTCGAGATATGCGAGTGTAAGCTCAAAGAAATTAACAAGTTCTGTTTTCGAAACGCTATTTTTCTGTCCACTAAATCCATTGTAAATTTTGTTGCGGAATTTTTCGCCCGCAATGCCGAGTTCGTCCGTAATTTTTCTTCTTGTACTTGCATCACAACCATTAGTCAGAATACTATCAGCATTGTTCGATTCTTCGAAAAGTTGTTTGGCAAAAGCCACATATCGACGTAAATAATACACCGTTACCATCGATGCTCCTGTACCTACTAAGGCATTGTTGGCGTCGTTCCATTCAGGGCGTTGGGTGTTGAGCCATATACCTGCTTCGGGTATAAAATTGCTGAGTTTTGCCAATAAGGTAGCCAACAGTTTTTCGGTAAAAGTAACCAAAACAGGTTCGTTGTTTTCGTTGAGAACAAGTTTGGCATCGGCACCCATTTGGGCTTCATTGCGCAAAATTTGATGATGCAGTACGCTGTCAAAATGAATGGTATCTTTTGGCTGCGCAACAATTTCGGCGTGCGATTTTAAACGATATGGAATGTTAGCAAACACATATATTTCTTTCGAAAGCATTGTTTGCAGCTCCGCAGGATAATGATTATGAGCTATTTCGAGTAATTTTTGCAAATAAATAATCTGATGATCGCCCCAGTAGCCAATGTTCGACCACGGATTGTCGGGTTCAATTTCCTCCCATTCAATGCCCGTATTTGTTAGGCGATACGCATTATAACCATCTGCCGTAGTAGCATTTACAAATTTAGCAATAATGCCGTTTACAAAACCTGGATAGGAGAGCGAAAGTGCTTCCCAGTTTTGGAAAATATCGCGCCAGTTGCCTTGATACGAGAGTAGCTTGTCGCCATTTTCGTCTTTTACATTTATGTCGAACGAGTTCCACGGGCGACTTGGGTCGCCATGTCGGCGGCTGAAAGTGAGTGGCAAGTATTCGAGAAAAAGGCGTTGCAGTTGCGGGTCGTTTTGTTGACTTACTAACTCATTTAGCAATTTATAATCAATTTTATCAGGAATAGTTTTTAAAAAATCCTGATGTTTTGCCCAAATATTTTTATTAAAAAGCTGAATATGTTTGTTGAAAAATGCCGCATGAATGGTGTAACCTTCGCTATAAATACCCCCACGCATGGTGTTGAAAAGAACATTCGCAAAATGACGCGCTGAGCCATGTTCGTCGGCAGTGTGCTGAATGCCATCGGCTTGCGCTACAATATTTTGCAATGCTTCTGTGCCTTGCGCTACATTTTTTTCCAAAATTGCGGGAATATCAGCCGTTTTTTCAATAAAGTCAATCAGATTATTAACCTGAGTACTATCTTGCTCAACTTCGGCCACGAAATACCAATTTTTAGTAGTTTTGGCTTCTAAAACTACATCTGCACAAGCAAAAATAGCTCCTCGCACACCTTTTGCTTCCGTTTCGGGTTGTGCATTACGGCCACTTCGAATGGCAGTAAGCTGGCTCGAACTTAATAGAAATGTGCTGGTTTCGAGCCCATAACTCCAAACCGTATTGGCACGAAGCGATTCGCTTGGTTCGGCTTTGTCTACCAAAATGGATTCCATGCGAAAAAGAACCAATCCGTAGCCTTCCACCAATTCGGTTTTTTTATAGCCATCTACCAAGGTGGAATAAGTGTTTTGTGTCTGACGGTCGACGCCCGACGGCAATATATTTTGCAGTCCATCAACCACATACACTTCAAGGGTTTCGGCACTTTCGTTGGTCAAACTACTTTTCTTTATCCAGCCGAATTCGTCGGCATTCATCCATGTATAGCTGAAAGTAAGATCCAAATCGACATTTTTTTCGGTAAATATCAATTTATTACCAATCACACTTTTGGCAATGCTTCGCTCTATGGTATACGAGCCGGCTTGGCGTTCGGAAAAAGGTTCCCAAATGTGTTTTTTGCCATTTTTTATAACATGAAAAATAGTTTTGCTTCCCGTAATTTCAGCCGATTCGCTAATTTTATCGTCGGTATAATACGGAAAAAGCGCCGAATCCGGATTTTTACGACCTGCCGACAAACCACCTGTCGACGAAATATACATCCAGTGATTGGAGTCGCTAGCCAAACTTATAAAGAATGGCTGCATAGCATCTTGGTTGGTTATTTGATAGTATTTTTCATTCTCAATAAGGACAAAAGAACCCCTAACCCCTAAAGGGGAATTTACCCCTAGCCCCTGAAGGGGAACTAATTTACCATCGTCTGTTAACTTATTTTCTTTATTCATAAATATTTAATTTCTTGTTGTAATAATCAATACTAATATTTCTTACCCCCCTTTAGGGGTTGGGGGTTCTTCTTTTATCTAAATCAATTTTCATTTGATCCGTTGTTTTTTTGTCGATTTTGTAAAATAGCATAAAAATGGCACACGACATATACAGAATTCCCGGAATGACGGAAACCAATAACTTGATGCCTGTAATAGCAGTTTCAGTCTGCGTTACATTCGGCATAAAATTCGAGATGCTCAAAATCCAACCGGCAATGGCAAACACAGCAGCCGAAAAATACAAACCTGTGGAGCGGCGACCGCTTTTCCATTCGCCATAATCGGCCGAGTCTGCTATCATGGTCCAAAGCAGTGGAACAGCTGGTGCATAAGCCATTTTGGCAATAATATTAAATACGTAAATAGTTGTGAGGTCGGTAACGCCTGGCAAGTAAATAAGCATAAAAAACAAGCCCGAAATCAACGAACTGCCAATAAATACATTTTTATTACCAAAACGTTTGGCCAATGGTTTCGACAGTGGTAAAGCCACGATAAGTGCCACTGTTCCAATAACATTAAACCACTGCACATTATCTTCGCGACCGAGATAGTATTTGAAATAATAGGCAATAGCAGCATTTTGCATGGCAAACATAATGAATGAAACAATGCCCACAATAGCCAAAATAACCCATGCTCTGTTTTTAAATAAGTTCCCAACATCTTCTTTCAATGAATTTTTCTGCGATTTGGGAGGTTGTACACGCTCGCGGGTAGTTTTGAAAGTGATAAAAAAGAACACTAAACTTAGCGCTGCAAATAAAAATACGGTGTATTGAAAACCTTGCGCTTTGTCGCCACCACCAAAATACTCAGCCAAGGTCAATGCTAAGCCCGTAACCACAAATTGCCCTGTAAAACCCGCAATAAACCGATAGGTATTTAGTCCGGCACGTTCGTAAGTATCGTCGGTCATTACAGCACCGAGCGCAGAATAGGGAAGATTGATAAAAGCATAGGCGGTCATTAATAACACATAGGTTGCTCCGGCGTAAATTATTTTACCCATTTCGCCAAAATCGGGCGTAGTAAAAGTAAGAATGGCCAATACGGCGTACGGAATAGCTCCAAAGAGGATGTAAGGACGGAATTTTCCCCAGCGCGTATTGGTTCTATCCGAAACCACACCAATAATCGGGTCGATAGCCATATCCCAAAAGCGGGCAATAAGCATAATAGTACCAGCCGCAGCTGCCGAAATGCCATATACATCGGTATAAAAAAACATTTTTTCTTTGATGGAAAGTTTTTGAGATGTGATGTTCATATTATTAATTGAGGATTTTGTAGTTGCAAAGTTAAATGACAACATTATAATTTACATCATTTTTTAGCACACAAAAACTCAATATAAGATTACAAACACCTCACAATATTACATCAATCAATATGATTAAAATGCAGATAATCAGTAGTATGATAAAATATCATGTTGTAGAACATGTTTCGCATCTCATTTTTGGAATACAATACACACTGCATTTCAATAAAAACAGCCACTTTGTTGTATTTCACAAATACACAAAGCGACTGTAAATCTTAGCTTAAATCATTAGCTCAAATAAAATACTTCGTCGAGTTCAATCGACACAGGCGAATTATCGGCATTGGTTTCCATAATATCTGCCATATACGCCCACCATTTCTGTACAATGGGGTTATTGCCAAGGTCTTGCGAACCCGCTCCACTTTTCACTTTTTGCGAAACAAAAAGTGTATTGGTTTCCTTGTCAAGATATATGGAATAATCGTAAACCCCACTTTCATGAATTAGTTGTTTTAACTCCGGCCAAATTTCATTATGCCGTTTTTCGTATTCCTTTTCGAACCCCGGTTTGAGTTTCATTTTAAATCCAATTCGTTTCATGTTGTTATTCAATTAAGTTGTTCGAATTTCATCAATTACCGATTTCTTATTCTACCAATTATCAGATCTAAACGAGGGAACAGGCAACCCGGCTGTGCTGAATAAATATCCTTCTGTTTTTGGGAAATTACTGAATCCATAACGCACTGCTACCGGATCTTTTACCTTTTCGCTTATCACTTGAATCTTGCTTAATTCATTAATCATTTTGGACATTTTAGCCGGATAAAACACTTTGTCGCTTCCTGCTAATTCAAAGCAATTTACATCATTATCAAAGCTTGTAATGCCATATTCAGCATTATTGAATGAGATGGTTACAATGCTATCCTTCACTTCAAAACTTTTAAATGTCGGAGATTTGTATTGCAAATCTTTAAATCCGTAAGTTTCTGACAAAGACCAACCAACGAGTCTTTTGGCTACAGTTTCTTTCTCGGCTGGATGAATCCTAGATTCATTACCTAAATCGAGTGTGCATACCATTCCGGAATTTGGAATCAAGGACATCGCTTTTAGTTGTTCATCGCGCATGTGAGCCGATATACTTGCTTTACTATCACCATAAGAATAGGGTGCTATCTGAACATAATAAAATGGAAATTCACCTACCCCAAAATCATTCCGCCAATTGGCAACCATAGCATTAAGCAGTTCGGCATACTCCTGATAACGAGCTCTGTTAGCTTCACCCTGATACCATATTGCCCCTTTTATAGTGTAATTTGTGATTGGCTTTATCATACCGTTGTAAAGATACGATGCTCTGCTTTGCTCATTTTTATTCTTACTCGAACGCAACTGTGATTCAGGGAATTTTGATAAGTCGGTATTGCTCATCCATGCTTCGATGGGAGTGCCACCAAAACTCGAAGAAATAATTCCAACCGGAACTTGTAACATCTGTTGTAACTGGCGAGCATAAAAATATCCCACAGCACTAAACTTCCCAACACTCTCGACATTAGCTACTTTCCATTCCCCTGAACAAGTATCCTGAGGAGTTGGCATAGGTGCTTTTTTTACAGTAAATAATCTTATATTTGCATTATCTGCATTGAGCAATGCTTCACTCATACCATTTACTGACTGGTTTTGAAATCCCAATATAGGCATTTCCATATTTGATTGTCCACTGCAAAGCCAAACTTCCCCTAAAAGGATATTTTCAAGCTGAATTTTCTCCTTTCCCATTTTCACGGTTATCGTATAAGGACCACCTGCCATTGTAGTTTTTATCTTAACCAACCATTCACCTTTATTATTTGAAACAGTAGAAGCAATTTTCTTATTCCAACTGGTTGAGATTTTTATTTTCTTGCCGG